>CALMUT010000225.1 GCA_937872925.1 uncultured Myxococcales bacterium
CCGCTCAACCCGGCCCCGGAATGCCGGGCGCGCAGCGTTCGCTCCAGCTCCGGCCCCCCCCGGGGGTGGCGGCCCGCCCCTTCCCGCCCCCCGCCGCTCCCCCGCCAATGGGGAAGCCGTAGCCCCAGTGGATGTCTGGCATAGCGAGGCTCGCGCCGAGGATGCCTGGCAAGTAGGCAACGTTCTTCACTTGCTGCAGCGCCTTGTCCTTGCGCACCTGTTCGAGCTGGGCTTCCGCCAGGTAGACCCGTCCCGGCACCTTCATGCCGTCTTCTTTGGGGATCTCCCAGCAATAGGGACCGCGGCGCTGCAGCTTCACGCTCATGGCTGCATGCTAACGAAAAGGCGCGCGGGTGTCCGCTACCCGATCAGGGATCGCATTTTCCTGTCTGCGTGTTGCAGGTTCCGGTCAGGCAGGGGCAGTACATGGAGGTGTTGATGGTGCCGTCACAGGGTTGGCTAGTGATGCACTCGGTGGCACCCGTGCACACGCCAGCGACGCAGCTCACACACTTGTTTTGCGTATTGTCGCAGAGCAGCCCGCCGGTGCACTCGTAGGTACACAGCTGCGTGCCGCCGCAGCCGTCGCTCTTCACTCCGCATTCCTTCGGTCCGCAGGCAGTTTTCGTGCAGCCGCACACTCCTGGCGTGCCGCCGCCGCCGCAGGTATCCGAGCCGGTGCAGGCGCCACAGTTCAGGGTGCCGCCGCAAAGGTCATCCGGGGCGCCGCAGTTTCTACCCAAGGCGGCACAGGTGGTCGGCGTGCAGCCACACTTCTTTGGGACACCGCCGCCACCGCACGTCTGCGGAGACGTGCACTGGCCGCAGTTCAAACCGTTGCCACAACCATCCGTGATGCTCCCGCACTCGACGCCTTCCCCAGCGCACGTCTTGGGCGTGCACGGGTTGGTGCCGCAGCGGTTGGCGCCGCCACCGCCGCAGATCTCACCCGACGGACACTTGTCCCCGCATTGCAGCAGCCCTCCACAGCCATCCGGCGCTTTCCCGCACATGCCGGCTTCGCACTCCAACGGATTGCAACCGCACTTATTGGGTTCGCCGCCGCCGCCACAAGTCTCCGGCGCGGAGCAGTTGCCACATTGTAGAGTTGCTCCACAAGCGTCACTTGCGACGCCACAGGTTGCCCCCAAGTCCGCGCAGGTTACGGGGGTGCATAGGTTCTTGCCGCACTTGTTCTGACCACCGCCGCCGCAGACCTCTCCCGCCGGGCAAGAACCACACTGCACCGTTTCGCCGCAGCCGTCCGGCGCTGTGCCACACTGAGCGCCTTGTTTGTCGCAGCTCGTCGGGATGCAGTTGCCAGTCCCGCTATCGCTCCCGTCTTCGACAGACGCTCCGAACTCCTCGCCGCAACTCAACGCCAGGAGGGCGAGCGGAAGCATCATGAGCATTCGCAACCAACGGCCTCTCAAGTCGCGCTTTCCGCCCATGAAACTCAGCGTACCTCCCCTCGCCGAGCTTGACCAGTCACAGGCCCTGAAGGTGAATGTCGCACCTTCGGCATGGGGGCCGTACATTCCCGTGTGGATTCAGCGACTATTCGGCCGCGCGGGCTAGCTCTCGGGACTGCAACATGTCCAGGGCTGCGATTCGAAACGCTTCTGCCAGCGTGGGAAAGGACATCGCTTCATCTACGAATGTGTCGACATGCAAGCCACCGAGGATTGCCATCTGCGCTACGTGGACCAGTTCGGATGCACCCTCACCAGCGATTTGGGCGCCGATCAGTCGCCCCGCGGAGTCAGCGACGAGTTTGAGGTGACCAGACACGTTGTCGGAAATCTGCCCGCGCGCAACCTCCGCGAAGTTGGCGTGCCCCGTGCGCACGACGCCGTGGGCTTCCAAGGCTTGCGCTTCCGTCAGGCCGACGCTCGAAATTTCTGGAATCGTGAAGATGCTGGTCGGCACAGCGGAGATTTCGTGTTCAACAGGCACGCCCAAAGCGTGTTGTGCAGCCCGTCGCCCCTGTTCCATGCTGGTCGACGCGAGTGAGGGCGGCCCGACGACGTCCCCCACAGCGTAGATATGCGGTGTGCTGGTTCGGAAATAGCGGTCCACCCGCACGTGCCCGCGGTCGCTCAGCTTCACTCCGGCGCGCTCGAGGCCCAAGCCGTGCACGTTGGCACTGCGGCCGAGGGCGCATAACACCTTGTCGGCGGAAAGCACGTTCCCGTCGCTGAGGTTCACGTCGACGCCATACAGTCCGTTCCAGGCAGCGTGGTCTATTCGCACGTTGCCCAGATAGGTGCCACCCCGTGCAGAAAGGCCATCTAGAAAGCAGCTCACCAGATCTGGGTCCAAGAACCCCAACGGCGAAGGATAGGAATGCACCATCGTCACTGGGACGCCAAGGGCACTGAAGATGGACGCGTATTCACAGGCGATGACGCCTGAGCCCAGCACAACCAAGGACCGTGGCAAGTAGGTCAGGCTCAGGATCGAATCGCTATCCAGGATGTGCTGGTGATCGACGCAGACATCGTCCGGGTCCTTGGGTGAGGAGCCGGTTGCGAGAAAATAGCGATCCGCCGAGACCCGCGTTCGACCACCATGCACGTCCAGAAGCTCCACGGTGCGCTTGTCCTCAAAGCTTGCGATGGCGCGGCGCAGCTCTACGCCATTCCGCGCCAACTGCGCGTGCATGTAGCCCTCATGCGCGTCGATCACTGCGTCTTTGCGCGCCATGAGGCTCGCCAACGGCGTTTGTTCAGCGAGGGGGGACCCGATGTCGCGCCCGGTGAGGCGCCGAAGTTTGTCGAAAGTGACCGCGACTTCCCGCAGCGTCTTGCTCGGCACGGTGCCGTGGCGCACACAGGCTCCGCCAACGCGGACAGTGCGGTCCACGAGCAGCACCCGGCGCCCGGCTTTTGCCATGCAAATCGCCGCCTTTTGTCCCGCCGGACCCGCGCCCACGACGATCGCTCCGAAGTGTTCCGTCATAGCGTTTCCTCGGCCTGCGCTTTTGCGGCTTCAGCGTGCTTTCGCAGCGTGTCGAGCATGTCCGGGTAGATCTCTAAGCACTCCACGCAAGCCAAGACGCGATCCGCGTCTTCGCAGTCCGAGACGAGTTCCTCGGCCAACTGCAGGCGGCGTACGTCGGTCCGCACATGGGGAGGCGGCTGTGGGTCGTGGTGAGCTGCGATCACGTCGCATAGGCTCGTCATGAGTTCCCATTGCTCCACGACGCGTATCGACGCGGCCGTGTGGTGTTGCTCAGCGAGTCTGAGCACAACGTTGCGTTCTGGACTTCCTGACGGGCTGCCAATGGCGGTGTGGATCACCACTAGCTCGCCTACGTCGTGAATGAGACCCTGCAAAAAGGCCTGCTCGGGGTCTTGGCGAAGCAGGCGGGCGATGCCCTGCGCGGTGAGTGCAGTTGCGAAACCGTGGCGGAGGATGCGGCGCAGGTCGGATTCGTAACCGTCCGCCCGAAGCACGATGCTCTTACAGCCGACGATGAGCGCGATCTCTTGCAGCTTCTTTGCGCCCAGACGCACCACGGCTTGGTCGAGACTGACGATCGGGTATGCCCCGCGGTAAACCGAGGAGTTCGATAGGCGCAAGACGTGGCTTGCGATAGCGGCATCGCGATGCAAGGCCGCACTGATCGCCGCGATGTCCGGGGACGCTTGGGTCGCGGCCCTGAGGATCAGCTGCGCACTCGAGGGCAAGAGCGGCACCTTGAATTTGCCGGACTCCAGCCGCTGCTCCAGCACGGAGAGCGCCAACTCCTCCGGGCAGGGGCCGCTGGGCCGTCGCAGGGAAGCGTACATGCCGTAAGGGAACGGTCCGCGGACGCAAGGCTTGAATCCCGCGCTTTTCAGCACCTTCTTCTATAGGTCGAAGATGACCTGGGCGACGAAACCGTCGTCCTCGGCTTCAAAACGCGCCTCGTGCAGGGTGACCGCCTTGAGTTCCAGACCCTCGGAATGCCGCTCCGGATCGTATTCGCCCACGCCCACGGTCACCTGCGCCCCGACCTCCGGACTGAAGACATCGACCTGGCAGCTTTCGGGGATCACGTGGTCGCAGTCAAAGCGGTACAGCAGCTCGCGAAGCACATCTACCGCCAGGGAGTCTTTGGTGCCCGGTCCGATGGAAATCTGCACGTCTGCCGTGCGAGTCACGTCCTCTCCCCCGGCCAGTAGCTGCCCCAGCGCGAGCACCAAGAGCGCGAGGGCTTCTGCTTCGTTGCGCCCGTGCACGACCACCCCCGCGTCCGCCGTGTGGTCCACCTCTTCGAACGGCTGTGGGATGCGCCAGCGCTGGGTCATGACGTGCGGATCATCTCTACCAGTCCTCGCATGCGAAACTAAGGCACGGATGTGGACGCGCCGCCGCGGCTTCTTGCTCGATACGCGCCCACTCCTTCTTGCCATCCGCGCCGCCTTCGGACAACGCTTGTTCGAGTCTTTGCACGAGCTCCGAGTGGCGGGCCTGCACGTCGCGCATGAGGTGACTCTTTGTCTTGTGGAAAGCTATCGCTTCGTCACTGCTTCCGGGACAGAAATACGAAAAGCGCGAAGATTGATGGTAGTCGAGTAGTGCGTCGGCGACCGCGCGGAACTCCGCTTCGCAGTTCTTCTGAGAAACGTCGCAGGCGGCCGGGGCCTTCTTCGCGGCAGCCTCGATGGTGGCGAGCTGGGAGCGTACGGTCTTGAACATGCGCTCGTAGTTCGTTCGCGTTCTTTCGGACACACCGTCCGGGATTTCCAGCACCGGGGCTTCAGGCGGGGTCTCCGGCCGTTCTGGCGGGGCTGTCGTGACCAGGTCCTCTTTCGGCGCAGCAGCGTCGTCTGCGGGAACCGTGATCTCTGGACTCGTTCCCACCGGCGTGTCCGGTGGGGGCTTCGGTCCGCAGGAAAGCAGAGCCAAGGACGAACTGATGAACAGTGCGCGCCGTTCTAGGATGCGTCGCTTGTCGTTTTCGACCATGAATCAGGCCGGTTCAGTTTCACACACGTTGCTCTTGCATACGGCCTTCACGGCCAAGCACGCCGGAGTGATGAAGCCACACACGGGCACGTATCCCGAGCAGTAGTCCTTGTTCGCTTGCGCGAGCGCCGCATTGTACGCGGCTTCGCCGCTTACCGCGATCGCGAGCTGGCAGCCGCCAGCGCACTGCGAGCCGGCGCCGATGAGTTTGCAGTCCGTCGCAGTGGAGCAGGCTGCATTGGCTTTTCGCGCTGCATCCAGCACGGCGTTCAGCGCCTTGGAGGCGTCCGAGCAACTCAGGCAACCGTCCTTTGTGGGAACGGTGTTTGCCGCGCAGCCCGCGTCAGTCCCCGCGTCGGTCCCGGCGCTGCCGCCACCGCCGTCGGAGCCAGCGCCGCCATCCGTGCCGCCGCTGCCGGAGGCGCCAGCTCCGCCATCGGTGCCAGCCCCTCCGCCGGCGCCAGATGCGCCGGAACTGCCGCCGCTGCCGGAACTGCCACCCGTGCTGGAACCAGAGCTTCCGCCGCTGCCGGAGTTGCCTCCCGTGGATCCTCCCGACCCGGAGCTGGCGCCGCTTCCGGAGCCGCCACCGGTGGCGCTGCCACCCGTGCCGCCGCCGTCGTCATCGGAGCCACAGGCGGGAATGAGGAGCGCGCTGAGCGCAACAGTGAGGCCAAGGAAAGAATGAGCTGAAAGTCGCATGCCAGGAGCGTACGCCGAACAGGCTCGTTTTCAAGCCGACCGGGGAATTGGACCCGATGGAGCCGGCCCTGCGTCTGCGTTGGGGACTGGGTTGCCGCACCGGAGTGGACACTCCAGCGGCCGAGAAAAAGCTGGAGCCGCGGCGCGCCCGCTTAGCGAAAGGTGACGCGCGCACCGTCCGTGACGCGGTCACTTGGGTGCAGAATGACTCGGGCGCCTTCGGCGATGCCTTCCAGCACCTCGGCCTGAAGACCGTTGTTGTGGCCGATCTTCACCTGGCGCTTGCGTGCAAGCTCTCCCTCCACGACGAAGATGGCGAAGCCGTCCCCGGACTGGAAGAGTGCGCTGGCAGGGATGTGCAATACATCCTGCCCTTCCCACACCACGATCCGCGCTTCTACGCGAAAGCCGTCCATCAGTGCCGTCCACTTGGAGTAGGGGTCACGCAGATCGATGATCGCGTTGACGCGTTGTTCTTCCACTCCCAGGGCCGAAAGACGGGTGAATGCGGAGGGTTCAATCAAGCGCACCTCTGCTTTCAAGGGCGTGCCGCCCCAGCGAAGGATCTCGGTACGTGCGCCTTGCTTGATGCGCACGGCGTCGCTTGTCAAAACATCCACCACGACTTCCAAGGCGCTTGGGTCGCCCAGCTCGACAAGCGGGGCCCCGGCCTGAACCACTCCTTCGCTCTCGTGCATGACGCGCAACACCCGCCCCGCGACCGGGCTCGGCACGTCCATGGAATCCGCGGCGCCCTTCTTGCCGCTCATGGCGCCCAGGGCCGCCCGGGCCATCTGCGCCTCGTAGTCGGCGACTTTGGAACCGAACTCCGAGCTGGCAAGCTCCGCGCTGCGGGCTCTCTCTTCAAGCAGCGCCTGATCTGTGTCGGCCTGAGTGGTGATGCCGTCCTTCGATAGCTGTTTCGCTCGCTGTGCTGACTTCTTCGCGAAACTGTAGGCCGCCTTGGCTCGTTCGATTTGCGCCTTGGATTGCCGCCGTGCCGCCTCCGCGGCGCGAACCCGCGCTTCCGCTTCTGCCTTGCTGCGGGTATCCAAAAGCGGCGCTTCCAGTGGGACCAATCGGGCTAGCACTTGACCGGGCTTCACCATGTCGCCTGGACGCAGCTCGATTCGCGCCAAATTTCCGGAAAGCGGCGCTGAGACCACATATCGATCTTTGACCCGGCTCTTACCGTCTTCGTCGACGGTGACGACGAGCGTTCCCCGGGCCACGCTGGCGGTTTCCACCACCACGGGCTTGGGCATGAACGAAACCACGATCATGAAAGCCAGGCCGACGGCGAGTGCTCCGAAAAAAAACCGTCGCAGCCACTTCGTCAGGGAGCGTCGTTTGCCTGAGTTACTACTTTTGCCTTCAGTCATCCCTGCGACTACTCCCGGGTCTTGAGTACTGCGATTAGATCCAAACTGTTCAACTTGCGTCGCACCAGCGCGAAGCTCACTAGAGCCGATAGGATCACCACCGTTGCTGCGAACGCGTAGGTCCGCGTGGAGATGAATGTCGGTAGGCGGTAGGTTTCCGGGTCGACGCTGGAAGCCAGGCCGTACACCATCAAGTGTCCCGCGACGAAGCCGAGAGGGATCGCCAACAGGACCTGCACCGAGAGCTCTCCGAACAAGATCGCGGCAATCTCACCGCGAGTGAAACCCAAGACGCGCAGGCTGGCCAGGTCGCGGTTGCGTTGCGAGAGCGCAATGCGCGCGTTGTTGTAGACCACGCCGACGGCGATCACGCTGGCAAACAGTGCGAGAATCAGCGTGTACACTCGCATGATCTCGCCGCTTTGGCCCTCGAACTGCTCACGGGCGCTGCCTGGGTACGAGACTGCCGCAACCCAAGGCACGCCCTTCAGGCGTTCGAACACCCCATCGCGAAAGTGCGGGTCCACCCGCAGAAGAGCAGAACTGTAACTCGGCTCATCTCGCGCCAGACGACTCACGGCTGCTAGGCGCATATGCCCCTGCATGCCAAAGGGCTCGTCCACCAAGTCCGCCACGTAGACCTTAGGCGCACGCCGTCGACCTTCGCGCAGCTCCACGGTGACGTGATCACCGGGCTCTACATCCAGCACCTCTGCGAGTTTGGCCGTGAGCATCACGCCGTCATGGGGCACCTGCACGCGGTCGCCGTCTTGGTTCAGAAGGTGTCGCAGCTCTAGGTCCTCGGGGTAGCCATTGAGCACGGCGTCACGCCGATGGTGCTTGTGAATGAACCGGACGGGCACGCTGCGAATGCCCTCAGCGCGCCATACCCCCGGCATTGTCGCCAGCTCCCGCAGGGCGCGCTTGGGAACGGGTTTGATGAACGTCACGGTGACGTCTTCGCGCATGGCGCCGTGGAACTGCACGTCGAGCATGTAGTCGATGGCGTCTGACCAGTACCCCGCCGTGACGACGATGCCCACAGAGAGCGCGATGCCAACGGAAGACAGCAATAGCCGAAGCGGCCGCCGCTCGATCTCCCGAACCGCCATCCGCGCGGACGGTCCCAGCAATCCGAATAGTCCCAAGCGCTCAAGCAGGCTGCGCCGATACAAGGTGGGTGCTGGTGGGCGCATGGCTTCCGCTGGGGGCAGCGCTGCAACCCTACGTGCCGCTGCCAGCGCTCCAAAAAGCGCCGCGACAAGGCTGATGCCCACGCTAGTCAACACCAACTCGAAGCCCAGTCGATACTCCGGCGACGGGAACCGAAAGTACTCTCCCGTATACAGGTCTGTCATCGCGCCACCGAGCCAATTGCCCAGTGCGACGCCCACGACGGCTCCGATGAGCACGATCACGCTGACGAGCTTGACGTAGTGCAAACCAACATCGAAATCGCGATAGCCCACGGCTTTCAGCGTCGCGATTTGGGAACGTTGGAGGTAGACCAAGCGCGACAGCACGACGTTGAGCAAGAACGCCGCGACAAACAGAAACAGCGCAGGCACTACCGTCGCCATTCCCTCCAGCTGGGTCAGCTCCCCCTGCAGCATGAAGTTGGACGCTTGCCTCGCTCTCGGAATCGCACCTAGCGCGCCGTAGGGCGCGAGCAGCCGGTCCAGCTGTGACAAGACCTCCGGTTCGCTGGCATCAGGCTCTAGACTCACGACGACGTCGTTGAAGCCTCCTTCCATTTGAAACGCGGCCGACACCGCGTGCTCGGACATCCACAGCACGGCGATGGACTTTGGATCGTAGGTCATGCCTCCCGGGGGCATGGTGAATACGAATTCCGGACTCATGGCCAACCCGACGATGCGCAGTTCGCGCAGCGTGCCATTGATGACGGCGGGAACTTGGTCGCCCAACGAGAGCTTGTGGGCTTCGGCGAAGGCCTTAAGCAGCATGACCTCGTCATCTCGAGTGGGGTCGACCCAACGGCCCGAGTCCAAATGCAGGTCGTTCAAACTCGGGCGCGCCGCGTCTGGAACCGACACTACGGTGCCCGAGGCCGGCCGCGTCATGCCGGGCATCGGAACCATCACACCTTCTACGATGCGTGCTTCAACCCGCCCGACGCCTGGCAGCACTTCGATACGCGATCGAAGCGCTTTCGGTGCCCGTTCCAGATGCGCGAACGCGTCACCGAAGCGATAACGTTCGTAGTAGACATCCTTCGAATACGTCAGCGAATCGAACGCACTGCGCATCGTGACGTAGCTGGCGATCCCGCAGGCGACCACCAGGGCGATGGTGATCACCTGACCGACGAGGCCGCGTAGGTCTCTCAGCAGCTTCTTGTCGAGAGCGCTGAGCAGCATGGTCATTGCTTTACAACGTTTTGGTGGGCCACGATCAAGCGGCACGGAAAACACCGAAAACCTGTGCCGGTCGCGAACGGCCTGCGGCTGCAGTTGCCGGTATTCGGGCTAGATCTGCGGTTCTCCCGGGTTTTCGCCGGGCCCGACCAGGTACCGTCTTTCGATGCGGCCGCGTTTTCTTCTCTCGTGTAGACTTTGGGTGTGTCGCTCGAGAGCGGATCGGGTCGCCCCGCCGAGCCGGCGCCTTTTCCAGAGCGGCTTGGGCGCTACGAGGTGCTGATCCCCATCGCCAGCGGTGGGATGGCGACGGTCTACCTCGCGCGATCCCAGGGCATGGCTGGTTTCGAGCGCGAGGTGGCGCTCAAACTGACCCACGGGCACCTTCGGGACGATCCGGAGTTTGTCGCATCTCTGATCGATGAAGCACGGCTCGCCGGCGGCATCCGGCATCCCAACGTGGTCGGTGTCTTGGATGTCGGCGAGGACCCGCATGGTGTGTTCATCGTCATGGAGTACGTGGAGGGTGACTCCCTGGCGAACATTCTGCGTGCACTGAGAAAGTCGAAGACACGCATGCCGCCCAAGATCGCTTTGCGGCTTCTGGACGACGTGCTCATGGGCTTGCACGCAGCTCATGAGCTGCGCGACGAAAACGGCGCGCAGATGCAGGTCGTGCACCGCGATGTGACTCCCCACAACATTCTGGTGGGGTTGGACGGTGTGGCGACCCTGACGGATTTCGGGATCGCCAAAGCCATCACTCGGCTGTCGAATACCTCGACGGGACTCGTCAAAGGCAAGATCGCATATATGTCGCCCGAACAGGCGCAGGGTCATGCCATCGACCGCCGTTGCGACGTTTGGGCCGCAGGGGTCGTCGCGTGGGAGGCGTTCGCGGGAACGCGTCTATACGATGGCCCGAACGAGGCGGCGATCTTGCTTAAGATCGTGCGTGAACCCCCGTCTCGGTTGCGCAACGTGTGTCGTGAATTGCCAAAGCAGGTCGACGAGGCCGTGGCGCGGGCGCTTCAGCTGAATGTGAAGAATCGGTACGAGAGCGCGGAGGCTTTCGCTCAAGGGCTGATCAAGGCATCTGCCGAGTGCGGGCTCGAGCGTGCGGACCGCCGGGAAGTCGCCGCCTTCTTGCGACCGCTCTTGGAAGCCAAGCTGAGGACGCGCAAGAAGAAGGTCGCGGAAATCCAAGCGCTGCGCCGTCGCATGGAGGAGCTGACAACTCAGGGCATGAGCAGGAAAGGCGCGACGCCCACGATCTCGACCGAGCTGGCGGCGCAGATACGGGCCGTTGCCGATGTCGTGGCGGATCCGCTGCCAACCTTGGACACCGATGACCTGGTGCCCCTTGAGGACACAAAGACAGTTCCGTCGAGTCCAGCGGCTGCGCTGGAGAAGGACCCGTCCGAGGCAACGACGGAAGATATGCTGGACGCGCCGCCGACGGAGTCTGTGCATTTGCCGGGCTCGTCCGCAACGCAATACATCGGCCCGGTCAGCGGGAATGGCGGCGAGCGCGAACAGACTGGCAGTGTTGGGATTTCCAGCATGGTGCGCTCCATTCTGGCGCCGCCGGGAACCACTGGCGGATTCATCGTGGCCGGCGCGGTGGTCGGGGTTGGGCTCTTCATGGTGGTCGGTCTGGCAGTCGTCATTTTCCGCAGCGGACCCGAATCGCCCGCAACGGCGGAATCCGCGTCTGCGCTCCCGCAAGCCGCCGAGCAACCTGCACCACCGGTAGCGCTGCCGCCCCCGACCCAAAAGCCAACGGAGAGCGCCCTCTTGAGCGTGGAGGAGCTCCCGCCGCTGCCCAGCGCGAGCGCCGCCCCGGTGAAGAAGCCGCGTGGCGTGCCCAAGGTAGTGGTGCCTCGACCGTCTCCGAAGTCGACATCGGGCACGCCGCTTAGTAATCCATATAAGTCCAAGTGAGGATTATCCCCGGAACATCAAGATCCGCTGCGCTGCTGGCAGCGTGCCTGCTTTGGTCAAGCGTGCTGTTTGCGGACGACTCGGCGATGCGCGCCGCAAATCATTTCGACGCGGGGTTGAAGCTGTACCAGCAGGGTCGCATGCGTGACGCCGCGGTGGACTTTCTGCGTGCCTACGCCCTCGCGCCCCATGCGGACGCACTGTATAACGCCGGGCTGGCGCTCGAAGGGTCTGGCGACCGCGCAGCAGCCGCAACGGCCTACTCCTGGGCGCTTGCAGACGAGCTCCGGTCGGAAGTACGCCCGGATGCACAGTCGCGCTTCGCGCGGATCTCGCCTGGACTCGGTCGCGTACGGGTCGAGGCCCCGGGTGGTGCGACTGCCGAGCATTCGGTCATGCGCACGCGGAATCTGCCGGCGGTTTTTTACGTGCTTCCGGGCGAAGCGCTGCTCACGGTGACGTTTGCGGATGGGCAGATCTTGTCTCGACGGGCGCGGGCTGAGGCGGGCGACGAGGTCGAACTCCGATTTGCACGTCCGGTGCAGAGCGAAGCCGCATCCATCCCTCGCCAAGTCCCGGCCGATTCGGCAACATCAGTCCCGCAATCCGGCGGCCAGTTCCCTTGGCGCACGGCGGGCTATGTCGGAGTTGGCAGCGGGTTGGTTCTGGGCGTGAGCGCGTTCGTCTTGCGCCAAGCCACTCTGGGGGCTCGCGACGACTTCGTTGATTCAGGCAATACGGATGCAGATGCTCGAGAGCGGGCCGTCTCTTTGAATACTTGGACCAACGTGGCACTTGTGTCGTCACTTGTCGTTGGTGCTGCCGGTGCGGGGCTCGTGCTTTTCGCGCCCAGCCCGGAAGCAGACGTTGGCGTCGCGTTGGGTCCGAGCGGCACGCACTTGGTTGGGCGCTTCTGAGCGGGCTGCGGCTAGGCGCGGAAACTCTTGGCGTCTAGCTTGAGACGACGCAGCGTCTCGTACAGCACAGAGCGACTCATTCCCAGCAGCGCACCCGCCTTGGCCACGTTCCCTTGGCTATCCGTCAAGGCTTGCGCGACCCGCATGGACAGCTCGGCTTCCGCGTCCGGCTGGCCCAGTCTCGACAAAGAGGCTGTCATGACGGTCGCCACATCCGTGGGTTCGACTTCCGCATGAGATTGCCGTTTTGCCACCTCGCTTGCGGCTTGCACCACGTTGCGAAGCTCGCGCACGTTCCCGGGGAATGCGTGCAGCATTAGGCGTTCCAAGGCATGGGCCGAAACCGCTATGCCCGCGTCTCGCAGGAAGTGGTGGCTCAGCGCGGGCACGTCTTCGATACGGTCCCGCAGTGCCGGCAGTAAGATGCGCAAGCCGGACACGCGGTGCAGGAGATCTCCGCGGAAGTCACCGGTCTCCACCAGGTCGTCCACATCTCGATTCGTGGCGGCAACGATGCGCACGTTCACTTTCGTTGCGCGGTCCTCGCCCACCGCGCGGACTTCGTCTGTCTCCAAGACACGCAGCAACTTGGCCTGAACCGCCGCGGGGAGTTCTCCGATTTCGTCCAGGAACAAGGTCCCGCCATCCGCTGTGCGAAACAGTCCCGCGCGTGTGCCGACGGCTCCCGAAAACGCGCCGCGGGTGTGTCCGAATAGCTCCGCGTCGACGAGTTCGTTAGGGACCGCTGCACAGTTGAGTGCAACGAAGTTGCCGCTGCGCCCACTGGCGTCGTGCATCGCGCTAGCGATGACTTCCTTGCCCGTGCCGGTGTCACCGAGAATCAATACAGGGCTCTTGGTTCTTGCGATCGTATCGACGACGATGCGTGTGTCGTCGAGCGCCGCCCCTCCGACGATGGCTGGGTACTTGAGTGCAACTGCGCGCGGACGCAAATACGGTGAGACGTCGCGCAGCACCACCAGCAGTGTCTTGCCCAGGCGTACGACGCTGCCGGGAGGTGCGAGGGCGCCTCCCTTGCCGATTGTCTCTCCGTTCACGGACGTGCCGTTGCGGCTGCCGAGGTCCGTCACGAAAAGCGCGCTGCCGCGATTGTCGAAGCGTGCGTGTACCCTGGACACCCCGGCATCTTCGACGCTGAAATCGGCGCTGGCGTCCCGACCGACGGTCACGCTTGGGGCGGCCGCGTGGCCGATCCACGGAAACGTGCCGCGACACGAAGCCACCACAATACCCGGCACCGGGTTGGCAGCTTTGCCGCCTCCCGGGTAGTCAAACGCGGCTTCTGTGACGGTGCGGTCGGCCATGGAGCGCAGGGAGTGTAGACCCAGTGGATTCCGGACGTCTCGGTCTTGGACGTCCTGGGCGTCCGGACGCTGCCCAGTCTAGACACAAAAAACACCGGATTTGGGGCTGGCCCGCTCCTTGCTCTTCTTCTTGCGGGAGAAAAAGCCATGAACCGACGTCGGATGCACTCTGCGCCCAGCCACATTGACGACGAAACCCTCACGCTCCAGCTACCCCTCGAGGACGTCTCGGAGCTGGACGACTCGGATCTCATCGCCTTGGGCGGCCCTGCTGCAGCGCCCTGGTTGCCGCCCCCCGCGACGCCGCGCATGTCCCCGCTTCCTGCGCTGCCCGCGCTGCCCCTCCCGGCCCCACGCCAGCCCGCGCTGCGCGCTCTCGCCCCGTTGCCACCCCCGCCCAGGCTCCCACGCAGTCTGCCGAGTCCCGCTTTGCCTCGATTCGGAGGTGCGGAGTTGCCGTCGTCTGAAATCGGCGTGCGCACCCTTCCTCCGATGGCGCCACCGCCCGGTTCCTCAGCCGGCGCCCAAGCTGCGGCCTCAGGTCCGCGATTCGAACGGTCTCTGCCCGCACTGCGCGCGGTTTCGCCCACCACGCGCTGCTCGCCGCCCGCCCGCCGAGAGCCCGTGACTCGGCCCGCAATGGAGGCGCCCCTGGCGCTGAGCCGTCCGTCGAGCATCCCACCCGTCACTTTCGATCCACGCATTGCGTCGGAGGTATTGCCGTCGGTGCCTTCGGTACCACCGTCGGTCACATCCGAGATCCGCATTGCGGTGCCGCGTTTTCTTCGGGCGCCGGCGCTGCTCGGCGTCCTGTCAGGATTCGTGATGTTCTTGGCGGTCTGGCTGGTGGCGCGTCCCGGACCGGCCGCGGCGGACCCCGTCGCCCCCGGGCACCTGGCTGCCGGTACGTGCACAACTCCCGGCTGTGGAGCCTACGTATACGATTACCCGCAACCCGCCTACGCGCCGGCCGAACAAGCCCCCATCTCCCCGATGCAGCTACCGCTCATCCAGCCAGAGTTGGTTTCGCCGGAGCCCGAGCACCAGCCCGCATCAGCTACGGCCGCTCCTTCCCCGGTCACTCCGGCCCCCGCCAGTCGGTCACACGTTCCTCAACCCCAACCCGCCGCCTTTGGAACCGTGAACTTCAATTCGATCCCGATTTCCAACGTTGTTTTGGATGGCCGCCCCCTGGGCAGCACCCCCGTCGTGGGCGTGCGTGTGCCGGCTGGCACACACGCCGTCACGTTCATTCACCCCGACCACGGTCGTCGCCAGACGACGCTGCGGGTGGGGCCGGGGCAGAGCAAAGCCGCCTTTGCACGGTTCACTGCCGAGGACTAGCCACACGCCGAGTTTGAGAAACGAGGAAACGACCATGGAACACCGCTCGAGCCCACGAACGAAGACCAGCGCTCCCGTCAGTGTGCGTCGCGGCAGTCAGCAGTTGCGTGCTCGCTGTGTGGAGCTTTCGCAGACGGGCATGCTTGTGCGGGCCCCTAGAGCATTGCGCGTTAGTGCTTGGCCCTACCTATCGGCAACTCTCACGCTGCCAACGGGCGACGTTCGCGTTCTGGCGCGTCGCGTCGGCGTTCGCGAGGACAAGGTGGCATATGCCTTCGTCGTCCTCGACGCCGCGTCGCAGGGGCGGCTGACAGACCACCTCTTCGACCTGATGACGTCTGCCCGCCGCGCTGCCTGAAGGGGCCGGGCGAAGCCGTTGTGCCTGATCCAGTGACTCGCCCGGCTCCATGACATGGCGTCCCGCGTAGATTAGACTGCAAGGTGGTGGCGCATTTCTCAAAGGGCCTGCGGCGGTTGCGGGCCTGGAAACACCGACGCGGTGCCCTTGGCGCTGCCATCGCGTTCTGCCTGGGCGGAGCCCTAACGCTGGCTGCCTGCTCCGTAGACCTCGCGCCGCTTTCAACACCCGACGCGGCAATCGACGCCGGGGATGCGGGCGCGGACGCATGCGTTGGATGCGGCGATGCCAGCGTTGCTGACGCTTGCGCTCCCGGCCTCTCCCCCTGGGGCTTTGGTCGTTGTTGTCCGCCTGAGCTAGACGTCGAATTCGATGACGCCTCAGTCGCCGGCGTCCTGATTCACGGCGAACACGCCATCGTCTACGGAGCCCGCGGCACACGTCCCTGGGTCGCCCGGGTGGACCGCTGCGACGGTTCCGTTGTCACCCAGAGCACTGATTTTATCGCCGAGCCGGGACAGTTTCGCAGCGCAACCCTCGCCGGGGACACCCTAATGCTGGCGGGATCCTACGACGCTGCGTCGAAGATCCGTTGGATGGCGGCCTGGGGCAATGCAACGACTCTCTCCAACTTCAGCACCTACCTGGCGACGACCAGCACGAACTCCATTGCTTCCGCGGTTGCCATGCCAAGCAGCGCGCAGGCCTGGTTTGTCGGCACTCACCGCTACCAACAAAGCGACCAGCGCGCGATGCTCATGGGCTTGGATCTAAACTCCCCCGACCCTTGCCTGGAGTATCCGAAAGGTTGGTTCGGCGGTGGTGTGGGACTAGACGCATCCAAGGTACTGGCGGCGTCCGTAGACGGCTACAAACTACGCGTCACCAGCTACGAGTCCTCGACCTGCGCGGCAGGTCAATGCGCTTGCAACAGCGCCAGCAACAGCGTCGATCTCGATCAGCGCTACCTCGTGTCGCTTCACGCCTCGGCCATGCACGCGGGGGAGCTGTATGTTGTTGGCGCGTCGTTCAAGCAGTTTCCCCCGGTCGCCGGCCAGGGCGCGTACGTCGCTCGAATCAAGCCCGATCTCAGCCTGGATGCGTTTCAGGTTTGGGGGCCATCGGGTAGTTTGCTGGACGATGCGCGCGCCTTGGATTTCTCTGCCGACGGAACCCTCGCGGTCGGTGTTGCGCGCGCCTGCGATTTCACCCTCTTCCAGCTGGGCGAGTGCTCTTTGGGCGCCGTATTCGGCCTGCCCGCGGGATTTGACGGGAGTTCTGGTGTCACGTTTGGCACCACGCTGAGCGACTGGAACGATGTGACCGGAGTGCGTTTCGAACCCGAACCCAAGGGGGGGCTCTTGCTGGTTGGCAATCGCCTTCCGGCGTCGCCGACTGAGAAGACCGTCGCCGCACTCAAGCGTTGCACCCGTGACGGTGCGTGTCCTTAGTGCTTTCTGGGACACCGGAGTATTTTCGCCACGCGCACTACGAAATGTCGCGAGCGCCGCGACCCAAACCCAGAAGACTACCAGCTGATGCTCGCCGGATCCACGCGCTCTGTATTGCGCTCGTCTGACGCGATGCTCCCATCGGCGAGGCTGACGACGCGATCTGCAACTCTCGCAACAGGGGCGTTGTGCGTGATGATCGCGGTGGCCGTCTTCAGCTCGGCGTTGACTCGGCACAGCACTTCCAATACTTGCACGCCAGTCCTGTAGTCGAGGGCGCCCGTGGGCTCGTCGCACAGTAGGACTTGCGGGTTCTTGGCAACGGCTCGGGCGATGGCGACGCGCTGTTGCTCACCCCCGGAGAGCTGTGAGGGAAAGTGCGTGACGCGGTCCCCGAGCCCCACCAACGCCAGTGCTTCTCGCGGCGTCATAGGGTTTTCGGCGATTTCCGTAACCAAAGCGACGTTTTCTTCAGCGGTAAGACTCGGGATCAAATTGTAGAATTGGAATACGAAGCCAACGTGTTCCCTGCGGTAGCGCGTCAGGCGGCTCTGATCCGCATCATGCAGAGGCGTGCCGCGGTAGTGCACGGTGCCCGAAGTCGGCACGTCCAGCCCGCCGAGGATATTGAGCAACGTGCTCTTTCCGCTGCCTGATGCACCCAATAGCACCAGAAGTTCGCCCTCGTTGAGGCAGAAGTCGACGCCGCGCAGCGCGTGCACGTCCACTTCGCCCATGCGATACACCTTTGTCAGGGCCTTGGCTTCCAGAACACGGTTCATGGCGAGCCCGTGACGCTACGTTGAGCCAGCGCGACGAAGTCGCCTTGGGCGCGGCCGTGTTTGAGTGCACGTATGGTGATGTCGGAGAAGCCCGCTTCCCGCAGAGCACCGACCACTTCACCGTCGCTGCGCTTGTGGAAACCGTGCTCGGTGACGTCACCATAGGCGTCCAATTTTTCTTTGCCAGAGAATCCGATCGCGAGGCGTCCTTCGGGCGCTAGCACGCGCGCCAGGCTGCTCAACGCGGCGGGTAGGTCCGGCCAGAAGTAAATCGTGTTGGTGGTCAGGATCTTCGTAAACAGCCCATCGGCGAAAGGAAGCTGCAACACGTCTGCGGAGAGCAAGCTGAGGCGTCCAGCTTGGACCAGGTCGCGCAGAGCCCGCTGCCCGTGTGCGACCACGTCCGGGGAGAAGTCGATGCCGTAGAGTATTCCCTTCGGTGCCAGATCTGCCGCGCGTCGAAGCGCGCGCCCTCCGCCGAAACCTACGTCAAGAAAACAGTCGTCATCCTGCAGCTCAATGGCGGTGACGCACTCTTCGATCAGGTCCGCGTTGCCCCGGTTCAGGGCGCGGGTCATGACCCAGCGCCCGAATCGCCCGGAGGGGCGTCGGAGTTGCGCGGCTAGGAACTTCCCAAAGGGCACGTCCCGAAGCTAGCAGACTGCGGCGCGTTTCTCCCGCTCACGCCTAGAGATGCTGAGGAAAGCTCCGCGGTAGCGCGGTGGCCAGCGTCCTGGTTTCCAGCCGCTTCGCCCTGATCTAGTTTCGCGCTGTGGCACCCTCCATCGACACTACGCTATCCGAGTTGGAGGGCCTCGCGCGATGCTACGCTCAGGACTCCGCCGAGCAGAAGCAGCGCTTACTAGGCCGGCTGGCCCGCGGACGCTTTTCATCGGCAGCGCAGTTGCTCCGCTACCATGAAATCCTGTGCTTCCTGCGGGCGTACCCCGACGACGCTGCGGTATTGCACGACGTGGTTGCGGCGTTGAGTCAGTTCGGCCAGCGCGCGGAGCTGAGCCGGCTGCGCGCGGATCTAGTGGACTCTGGGGTTTCCGGCGCTGCGATCCATTTCCCGTTTCATTGGGTGACGGCGCGCTGGCTTTGCCGGCACTTCCCGAAGCAGCTGCACGTGGACTGGGACGCATTCGGTGCCCGGGAGGCGGAGCGTTTCGAACACCTGCTCCCGTTGCTGTTGCCGTATGCGGAATGGCCGGACTTTGACCTGAAGATGACGGCGAAACAGTGGCTTTTTCGATTGAAAGGCGACCACGAAACCGACGCGAGCTTCCTGGTCCGTCGCTTTTTGGCGTTGGATGTCGAGCCGCGCGTGCGGGAAAGCCTGTTCCACGACCTGGGCAAACCCATGCGCCTCGAGCCCGGACCGAAGACCCCGTCCAGAACCCTGGCATTTTCACCGGTGCGAACCATTGCCTACCAGACCACGGCACTGAGCCGCGCGCGCCCAGACTTGCGGAAGCGTCGCCCCCCGAGGAGTGTACGGAACCTGACGGGGCCTGCCGCGATCCACGTGATCGATCTCGCTCGCGCTGCCATGATCACCCGCGGGCGCGACCTGGATGGCATTATGTACGCCAGCGAAAAAGATGTGCGCGTGTTTGACGCGGGGCAGGGTCTGTCGCTCGTGTGCCTGGGGCTTGCTCCCGAGCAACGCGCGCTCGTCGAGACCATCTATGTCTTCTTGCTGCTCAAGAATGGCGTGCCCATCGGGTACTTCCAGTCAGCACTTCTATTCGAGTCTGCGGAGCTGAACTATCATATTTTTCCGAGCTTTCGCGGGGCAGAAGCCGCGGACATCTATGCGCGCTCCCTCGGCGTCGTCCGCGATGTGTTCGGTATCAACGCGGCGTCCATTCATCCCTACCAGCTCGGTCACGAGAACGAGGACGCGCTCCGAGCGGGTGCGTTCTGGTTCTACGCAAAGCTCGGGTTCCGTCCCGAAGAAGCAACGAATCGCGCGCTTTTCGAACGCGAAGCCGCTCGCATGGAGCGTCGCCCGGCATACCGCTCGTCTCTGGCGACGACACGCAAGCTGGCACGGTCGCAGATGTATCTGTACTTTGGAAAAAAGCGCGACGATGTTGCGGGTAAAGTGCCGCTGGCAGCCTTTCCCTTGGCGGTGAGTGACTACTTGGCCAAGCACTACGGCGCGGAACGCGAGCGCGGCCTGGCCGACTCTGCTCGCCGTGCCCGCGCCCTGCTGGGCGTTTCCTGTCGGGGATGGAACGGCGCAGAACGCCTGGCATTTCAGCGCTGGGCTCCGCTGGTGCTCTCGCTGCCCGGAGTCGCAAGGTGGTCGCCGTCGCAGCGCACCCAGTTGGGCGCGGTGATTCGGAAGAAAGGCGGCAAGCGCGAACAGGACTTCGCGCATGGTTTGGACCAGCACCGTGCGCTGCGCGTTGCCCTGATGAAGTTGAGTCGGCGCACGCTTCGCTGAAGGTTGCCCAGCAATCGAAGGGCCAGGTGACAATCCCGCTTGGCAGCCCGCGCGGGCGCTGATAACGACCCCGCGTGGCGCGCAGCAATCTCTTTGTTCGATTGATGACCGCGGTTGTCGTGGTACCTGCGCTGCTCGCATTGCTCTATTTGGCGCCACCCATCGCCTGGTACTGCTTGGTCATCGTCGCGTGTGGAGTGGGCGCTTCGGAGCTGTTCGGCATGACCCACCCAGGGGATCGCGTCGCTCAGGGGCTGGGCGTGGTGATGACCATGGGGGTTTCGGCGGCTGTGTACTTCGCGACGCAGTCACCCCATGTCTTGGTGGGTGTGATGTGCGCTGTGCCCATCGTTGGCGTGCTCTTGCCACTTTGGAGGCTGGGGGACATTCCATCCGCCAGCCTGCGCATCATGGCGAATGTGGCTGGGCCCCTCTATGTTGGAGCGCTCTTGACGACGATCGCCCTGCTGCGCAGGGATCAGGGTAGCGACGGCGCGGCCTACGTGATCATGACGCTGACTTTCGCCTGGTTCGGGGATACGGGCGGCTATTTCTTCGGCAGGTTCCTGGGCAAGACGAAGCTATACGAAGCCGTCAGCCCGAAGAAGACCCGCGCCGGATTCGTCGGTTCACTCGTCGGCTCCGCCCTGGGGGCCACGCTGGCGTCGCTCTGGTACTTGCCATCGATTCCGTTGCTCCATGCCGTCGCCCTGGCCCTCGTCGCTGGCGCTCTGGGGCAGATGGGCGACCTGGTCGAGTCGTTGATCAAGCGGTCGACCGGGATCAAAGACTCGGGTTGGATTGTGCCGGGTCACGGCGGGATCCTGGATCGCATCGACGCGCTTTTGATCGTCAGTCCGATCGTCTGGGCGTATACCGCCTGGCTCGCCTGAGCCCTGTGAAAAGCAATACGCTCTGCGACGCGCCCTAACGCCTGTCATATCGGATCGTATCTAACGCGCCGCGTTGTTGCAAAAAGTAGGGTCCAAGCCTAAACACGGGCCAAAATCAATCGTGGTCTCGAAGTGTCAGGCGAGGCCCGAGGAGACGACGAACATGACTCAAGCAGCGTCGGGACCGGCATCAGTCAGCGCACCCCCAGCATCCAAGTTCGACGAGGAGGTCATCGGCAAGTCCACGCCGAGCAACGCGCCGCCCGGCGAGCGCTACGAGTTCTTTCACGTTGTGCAGAACTACTTGGACCGCGCGGCCAAGTTGCTCAAAACACCAGACTACGTCCGCCGCATCCTGAGTCAGCCTAAGAACGAACTCATTGTTCACTTTCCCGTCAAAATGGATGACGGGAAGTTTCGGTTGTTCAAGGGCTATCGCATCCAGCACTCGAACATCCTCGGGCCCTACAAGGGCGGTATGCGCTACCACGAGAGTTCATCGCTGGATGACTTCAAGGCGCTGGGCTCGCTGATGACGTGGAAGTCGTCGCTAATGAATCTCCCTTTCGGCGGAGCCAAGGGCGGCATCAAGTTCAACCCGCGGGAAGTCTCGCGAGACGAACTACAGCGCATCACCCGACGCTTCTTCCACGCACTAGGTGGGAACATCGGCCCGGACTACGACATTCCAGCGCCGGATATGGGAACGAACGCACAAACCATGGCGTGGGCCATGGACACCTACATGAACACCGTCGGCATGGTGAGCAAGCAGGCTGCGATGGGCGTGGTCACCGGCAAGTCGGTGAACACGGGTGGCACGTTCGGTCGCGAGAAAGCGACCGGCCAAGGCGTAGTGTTCTGCATTCAGGACTGGGCGCGACGAAACCAATTTGATTTGCAGGGTAAGAAGCTGATCGTTCAAGGCTTCGGCAACGTCGGCTCTCACACCGCGGTATTGCTCAGCCATTTGGGCGTTTCCCTCGTGGCCGTGGGGGATCACACTGGCTACCTGTACAACCCGGAAGGCTTCAATGCCCACCGGCTGCAGAGCTACGTCATGGACCACGGCAGCATTTCTGGCTACCCCAACGGCAAGGAGATCAGTCGAGAAGACTTCTTCTCGGCCCAGGCGGATATTTTCGTGCCTGCCGCGCTGGAAAACCAGGTTGGCATCGCCGAAGCGGAGGAGCTTCAGGTGAAGCTGATCGCGGAGGGTGCCAACGGGCCGACCACGCCGGACGCCGAGAAGATCTTGCTGAGCCGAGGGATCGAGATCCTGCCGGACGTCATCGCCAACGCTGGCGGTGTTACGGTCAGCTACTACGAATGGGTCCAAAACCGCCGCAGCGAACAGTGGGGACTTGATGAAGTGGATCGTCGTCTTCTCGATGCCATGGAAATGGCATACCGGAACATGATGCACGCCGCAGACGCCCACAAGACCGACCTGCGCACGGCCTGCTACATCGTCGCCCTCGAGCGGCTGCAGAAGGTGTACGAAGAACGCGAGATCTTTCCCTAGACAAGTAACACTAGCCGGCAGCAAGCCAAACGAATCGAGCGGCCCTCCTAGGCGCCGCTCGAGTTCGTTTGTGGGGCCGTCTTGCTCAGGCGCTTTGCTTAGCTAGTTGTGTAACGTTCGATACGTGCACGTCCATCTGCGGAAACGGGATAGATAGCTCGGCCGCGTCTAGGCTCCGCTTCGTGGCGCGTACGGCTTCCTGCCGAACCGTCCAATAGTCCGAGGTCTTGCAGAAGACGCGCAGCTGCCAGTTGACTGCGCTGTCACCCAAGCTATCCAAGTAGGCTTCCGGAGCGGGATCTTCGAGGACATTCTGTACCTCTTTGGCGGCAGCCAGCAGGACCTCGCGGGTCTTGTCCAAGTCGGCTTCGTAGGCGACTCCGACGGCGATGTCGACGCGGCGCGTCTCGTGGTGCGTCATGTTCTCGATTGTCTTGCCAAAGATCTCGCTGTTCGGGATGACCAAGCGGCGATTGTCGGGCGTGCGGAGCTCTGTGGTGAATAGCTCGACCTCGACGACTGCGCCGATCTCCCCCGCCACCTTGACGACGTCACCCACCTTGAAGGGGCGGAATACGAGCAGCATGATGCCTGCGGCAAAGTTCGAGAGTGTGCCCTGGAACGCCAAGCCCACCGCGAGACCCATTGCCGCCAGGACCGCTGCAAAGCTTGCGGTTTGAATGCCGAAAACGCCAAGGCAACCGAGTACAGCGCCGGCGAGGATGGCGTAGCGCACGACGTTGGCGAAGAACCGCGCGAGCATTGCGTCGAAAGCTCGCTTTTCCAAAGCCTGCGCGGTCCTGCGCCGAGCCCAACCGGCGATGACCCACGACACGAACAACACCAGGGCGACGCCAACGATGCGCATCCCCCAGGTCGTGCCTTGTTCAATGAGTAGTTGTGTTACCTTTTCCATGATTCAGCGATAGGCGCTACGGCGCTGTAGCGCAAGTTCGAGCTGTGCCAGACCGCGAAGCGTGTCCAGGGCGGGTTCCGCTTCCATCAGCGGCGCCGGCAGCGACACGCTGAGCAAGCGCGGTGCGATGCTGCAGCCCAGGGTTCCCTTGCTGACCGCCGAAAGAGCGGCGCGGGCATCGCTGCGCAGCCCCGTCTCCGGAAGTGGCCCGTCCGCGGCGCTCCATTTCAGCGCAAGGCGTTCGTTGATCGGCTGCAGCGGTTGGAGCGACACTTCGGTCTGCCACGGCCCGCGGTTCGTCCAGTGCGTGCACACTGACGCTCGGCGTCCATCGAAGCTACCGGTCACCGCCATGCGTGTTAGCTCCAACTCGCCTACGAGTCCTTCGGCAATTCGTCGCCAGGCCTGCACGCTCGGTCCCGTGAATTGGCTCGGAGCAGGGACCTGCGCCAACGCTTTGGCGAAGCCGTGAGCGACTTGGTTCATGTTGCGAACGAAACGGCGTAGCTCCGTTTGCGTTTGGCCGGAACCCTTTTGCTGGACGACGAGCAACTCGTCAGACGCATCCACGATCTCGTGGGCGAACCCGTGGGGCAGGAGGTTCGTCGCGAACGCCTTGACTTGCTCCAAGTCGCGACCGACGAAATAGTGGTGCTTGTCCGGCCACTCCAGGCGTTCGCTTAGGGAGACGTAACGTGCAAACCCGCCGAGCGGGCCGGCGTCCAATCCTAGCTGCACGCTCGGAAACGTGAGGGTGCCTAGCAGGTAGTTGCCTTCGGCACCGCGGGCGTCGCGGCGCACGACAAGGCGGACGTGGCCGATATTGCCAGCAAGCGTGTCGCCTTCGAGGGCGAGGCCGACCTCTGCGGCCACCCGCTTCCACACCGCGTTCACCCGGGGGGAGCCGACGGTGGGGGGCACGGCACGCTTTCGGGCTCGCGCTTGCGCCGTCGGATCCCGCGGCAGCATGACGACGGGCGCGCGGATGACCACATCCCGAGCGAGACGTCGACGGGCGCGCACCTCGACCACCCAGGACAGCGCGAAATGTTCGCCTCGGACCGTTGGCTGAACTTCAGGGATGCGCATCGAATACTGAGCCGGCGCGCCTTCGCGGATATCCTTGTCGGGTAGATTCAATGTGTACTCGAAACACCAAGAGGCGTTGCGGGACCCGCGCACGTTGGCGACCTGGCGCCCCCGCAGGTGTACCTGGAGCCCGAAATAGCGACTCGTTGCAACGTTACTCAAGGCGACGGCCCCATGCAGCATGCCGCCGGGACGCAGGTTTGTGTTGGCCAAGCTCGCCTCCACGTGGGGTTCGCCGGCTGCCGGTCCGGAAGGATCCGAAGAGAAGACGAAGGGTGTTTCTTCGCCTTCCGCAGGTGGCTGCACGACCGGGATCACGAAGCTGGCGCGGGCGTCTGGCCACCAAGGGATGGACGCGCGGATCTTGAGCAGATACTCCACTCGTGCCTGACAGCCCACATAGCTTGGCGGCACGCCTTCGGGAACGCGCAGACGAACCTTGAAGCGCTGCTCGCCCACCATCCGTCGCGCTTTTGAAAGCTGTGCGTGCAGGGCCACCCAACGTTTGCGGGCCGTGCGGGCGTGCTTGCCTGCTCCGATGGTCACGCGTTCTTCGCCTTCGAATTGCACGTCCAGACTGTCGATTGGAACTGGCCGTTCGGCGCGCACGATGATCTCCACCACGAACTCCTGGCCCGGCCGGACCTCCGGGGGCGCCAATAGGCGAAGCTCAGGGCGTTTCTTCAGCAGGGCCATGCGCCTTTCGAAACCAGATCCAGCGGGGCGGCAAGGTCAGGGCACGGATGCGCGCTCGGGCTGCCGCGGCTATGATCCGAAGATGCAGCGCGCGGTGCCGCCTCCGGATTTTCGCTACGTCGGCCTCGAGCCGGGGCCGGAGCGGGAGCGCGCGCGCAACGTCGGCCTGTGCGCCGGAGCGTGTGCTTTCGGAACTGGGGTTGCCATGGCAGGCGCGGAGCCGGCGACCGTCGCGGCTGCTGCCGTTGCGGGCGCGCTTTCGGCGCTGCTTGCCGTGCGCGGGCTCGGACCTGGAGCGTTCGGTGGAGGCACGTCCTCGGCGCGTCTGGCTATCGTGCCCTGGGGCGTGCTCGTGCATGCAGAGGATGAACCACGCGTCCTGCGCTGGGCTGCAGTTCAGTCAGTTGAAGTTCGCTACGTCCACGAGATGGATCATGCGACGCCAGCCATTCGCTGGAGCGTGGTTCGCGTCCGCACGCAGCGGGAGGTGTTCGCGGGACGCGCGCACGGCGCGGTATGTTTGGAACGCCTCGAGGCGAACCTGCCGCACTACGCGGCGGAGGCCTCGAAGTCCTTGGCGTTGGACCTCGACGGCAGCACGGTCGTAGACGACTTCCTCGATCCGGTGTTCGAGCGCCTGCTCGCTGAGGCACGGCACGCGCTGTCGACGGGAGTGCTCAGCGAGCGTCTCACGCTGCCTCCGGCAAGTTACCGCAGCGTGCGCGCCGCGGCGGCTTCTCTGCAAGCGCAGTCGGAGCTCCGCGACGTCCTGATTCGGCCGCTTGCGCCGGAGCCGCAACATGCGGACCCGCGTCCCTTTGCTGCGCTCCTGGCCGCAGAGATGGGCGCCATGCAGGCCCTCGATGCCGTCTTGGGGCTGTGCACTTCTCCGCATCCGCTGGTGGCGACGGTCGCACGGGCCGCGGCACTGCGCCTGGGTGCCGATGTGCGAATTACTGGCGCCCTGGATGAGCTTTCGGAGTTTGTCGCCCCCGCAGAGCTCGCCATGGCCGCTGCGTACGGAGCGGCCCATGCCTAGTGCTTCCACCCTCCCACCAGTCACCGCCGCCAGACCGCTGACTCGCCGCAGCTCCCTGACGTTGACATTCGTCACGTAACCGCATGATGCTGCAGTCTGCGTTCTGCCGTCCGGCAGACGCTCGGCAGGGACATGGCGCGGCGCACATTCGCATTCCTCATTGGCTTGGCTTTCCTGACCTGCCCCGAGCTGTCAGAGGCTGCGCAGGCGGAGGTGAACGCGACCAGTGACGCGCAGTTCTATACCTACTCAAGCCCCTACGGCGAACCAACGGTGCGCCGGCGTCGCTATACGCAAACCCTTGCGCTGCATGTCACCGACATCACGGGCGACCGCGTCGCGTTCGAACCTGATTTGTCGTTCAGGATGCGGCTACGCCTTGACTCGGATTTTGGACAACTGAACGCTGAGCGCGACCCCAACGACGCGGGCCGCTACGTGCCCGGCCTCGAGCAGTCGCCTCTAGACGTGATGTATGCGTACTTGGAAGGCAACCACTACTTCGACGGGCACCTTGGCTTTCGCCTTGGCCGACAGTATGTGACCGATGCTTTGGGGTGGTGGTCCTTTGACGGCGGCCTGGTGCGTCTTTCCACTCCCGTCTATCTCGATGCGGAAGTGTACGGCGGCTACGAGCAACGCGGGGGCTTGCCAGCGATGCTGGGCACGTCGCGTTACTCCGGTGATGGCGTCTATCGAGGCGACCGTGAGGATCTCGAATTGGGTTTTTATCCACACTACTTGGAGGAGAGCCAGCTCGCGCCCGCGTACGGGTTTGCCCTCGAAAGCTCCGGTGTGCACTTCTTGCACGCGCGGCTTTCCTACCGGAAAGTCATCAATCGGGACGCGGTGATTGTCTCTCCATTTCGGGCGCCGGACGGCTCACTGCTGAAGATGGGCGGGGACCGCGTATCCAGTGAACGCATCGGCTACTCCATGCGCTTGAGCGAGTCGTCCCTGGGTGGGCTCCGCGGGAGCGCGGTATACGACTTCTACAATCAGCTCTTCAGTGACTATGCACTCGCCCTGGATTGGTACGTGGCGGACAAGGTCACCCTGGGCGCGGACTACGACTACTACTACCCGACCTTCGACGGCGATTCGATTTGGAATTGGTTCACCCATAGCGGCATGACGACCATGCTTGGGCGTGCGGAATATCGTCATTCCCGAAGCTGGGATGTCGCGGCTTCGGGTGGCGTACGCACCTTTCAGACGGAGGGAGACTCTGGCAGCTACCGCACCGAAAGCGAGGCGTTGCAGGACCCCGATCGAAGCCAGACCGGAATGCTGAGCGACGTGATGGGGTCTGTGGGTGGGCGCTACCGCTGGGCGGATGGCGGCGTGGAGCTTCGCAGCATGGGGGAAATAGGACGCCGCGGTCACCGCGTGGGGGGTGACGTCACCACTCGCCAGAGTTTCGAAGGGCGGTACGACGCGTCGGTCATCTTGTCGCTGTATGATTGGGATGACGCCTTGCGCCCGAGCCGCGACGCGACGAGCTTCTCCTACGTCGTTGGCGGCGGCTATTCTCTCTTTGAGCGCACGCGCGTGGGTGTCGAGTGGGAGCACGCCATGAATCGGCTCGTAGGCCAGCGCTTCCGCATGTTGGCAACCTTGGACTTCACGGTGCTCAATTGAACAGTCGCACACTGTCCAATTGGCTGCCCACGCTGGCATGTGTGGTGGCGCTGCTGTTCGCGGCGCTGACGGACATGCCCGATGCGGGTGCCAAGCCGAAGCCGGAGTCTGAGCTGGCCGCGCAGCCCTCCGCGCCAGCAGCCCCCCGCCCAGTGCACGGCCTGGCGCCGCTGCCCGGCGGCGTCGCAGTGCCGCTTTCAGATCGGCCTCCCGGGGCCTTCGCAGACGACGGCGGTCCGAGTCCAGGCATTTTCCCGCCCCAAAAGATCACGATCCGCTTCAACCACAAAAAACACGTCAAAGAACTCGGTATCGTGTGCACGGCTTGCCACGACGGCGCGAAGACCAGTCGGAAGAGTGCGGACCGGCTCTTGCCACCCGCCACCCGCTGCGACGCGTGTCACGGCAGCGATCACAGAGATCTTAATAGCGTGCAGGCGGACGGCGCCGAGCTGATGAGCCAATGCGGCTTCTGTCACATTGGGTACAAGGCGGGCGACGGCAACAAAGTGGCGCGCTTCGAGCTGCCACAGCCAAATTTGAAGATGAACCACGCGGTGCACTTCAAGCGCAATATCGGCTGCGCTCAATGCCACGGCAACGTCGAGAACATCGAACTTGCAACGCGTGACCAGCTCCCGCGCATGCGCGGTTGCTTCTCGTGTCATCAGATGCCGGCACCTGCCAGAGGGGAAGCCAGGGGTGGCTGTGAAAACTGCCACTTGACGGAGCGCGGCGGGCTGATGAAGACCGAGTTTGCATCCGGCAAGCTGGTGCCTCCGCGCTGGTTGCACGATGCTGGACACAGCGCAGACTGGATTGAGCGGCACAAGCAGGTGGCGGGCAACGACAGCAAGATGTGCGCGAGCTGTCACTCGGAGCGCTACTGCACGGACTGTCACGACGGCCGGGTGCGCCCGCGGAAGGTGCATCCCAACGACTGGATCAGCATGCACCCCATGGCTGCTCGCCAGAACAACCCCAGCTGTACCAGCTGTCACAAACAACAGTCCTTTTGCCTCGGCTGTCACCAACGTGCGGGTGTGACTCTTTCAGGCCCCTACGAGAACTTCGCCGGTCGCGGTCGCTTTCATCCGCCCAAGCGTGACTGGACGGACCCGCCGCGCTCCGGGCGCCACCACGCCTGGGAGGCGCAGCGCAATCTCAACGCCTGTGTCAGCTGTCACACCGAGCGCGAATGCACCATTTGCCACGCGACCGCACGAGTCGGGGGGCGCGGTGCAGGTTCCGGATTTGGCGGACAGGGCAGTAACCCGCACCCCCGGAACTTCCGGGACCGCTGCAGCGGCGCCCTACGCAAGAACGCACGCCCCTGCCTGGTCTGCCACGATCCGTCGGATCCCCAGCTCCAGGAGTGTCGCTGATGCCCAGGAAAGCCCCGGGCCGGCGCAGAGAAATGGCTGTCGGCGGTGATATCCGCTTGCACGACCGCTTGGCCCACGGGTATAGCGTGTGCCCCCCGGCCGCTTCGAGGTCGGACGCCAAGGAGGCCGCCTTTGAAGGAGCTAGCGACGTACCTGCTCTCCAATATTTACTTGGATTTTCAAGGGGATATCTCTGTCGAGAAAGTGCGGGAGTTTCTTCGCGAGGACGACAGCAAAGAAGCCCGCCAACTCTTGAACAAGGTCATCGAGGAGCAGGGGGTCGAAGACCTCCTCATCACTCTCGCCGATTGCCTAAAAGAGCATATTCGCAACGGAATCAACGAGACGACGGTTCGAGATCAATTGAAAATGTACGGCGACGCTTAGCGTCGTCGTTCGTCGTCCTCGCACTCTTGGGCTGTGATCAGGGGACCCCTGAGAACGACCCTGCTCACGGACCAGCGCTGGCGCTCGTGGGCGTGTACCCCACGCCCGAGCAGGGCGTGGACTGCACGCCGACCAGCCCGGACGATTGTGGTGTGCCGCGGGACGCCCCCATCCTGCTGCGCTTCAATCGCTACCTGCGTCCTGCGACTGCCGTGCGCCAGTCGATCCGCGTCTACAGTGGCAGCGAGGAAGTTGGCGCAGGCTTTCTGCAGCCGGAGTACGACGTCATCGAGCGGGTGCTGGTCTTCCGACGGCAAGACAACTCATGGCTGGAGCCAGGTGCCCTGTACACCATCGAGTTCGTCGTTCCCTCAGAAGAGTCGAGCTACGGGCTTGAAGCCTTCGATGGCGCGCCCCTCAGCGAAGGCGCGATCCCCCTCAAATTCGATTTTCGCGCGGCCAGGGTGGAACCGCCCTCCCGGCCGGCGCCGCCGGAGCGGGAACCGGCTCCGGTATTTGCGGACGTGCCGCTGTTTGGCACCTGCGCCAACGCCGCCTGTCACAACGCAGCGGAAGCGGCGAATGCCGACGTGCCGCGCATGGGGCTCGATCTCGCAACCGTGGCGGGTTTGAGGAGCACGGCCATCGGCAAGGTCGCGCACCAGACGGATCTATCCGGCAAAGCGGGCGTCCCCCTGGAAAACCCTGCGCGCTTCGGGGTGAACTTGCCGATCATCGATCCGAATCGCCCGGACAACAGCTACCTGCTCTACAAGCTAGTGCGCAAGCAAGCCAACTTCGGCGCCGACAATTGCAAGACGCGCTACGACGACTTGCCGCTCCAGAACGGCGAGTGCCTGTACCAGGAAGACGAGTCCCAACGGCTGCGCGAGTGGTTCGTGCGCGGCGATGCCATGCCGCGGGCCCAGCCGGACCTCGATCCCCCGGAAGATGCAGCGCTGACCTTGCAGCGCATGCGGGAGATCCAGGCTTGGATCCGCGCCGGCGCCAAGCCGTAACCCCAAGCTCGTAACTCGAGGCGTGGCCACCTTAATCGGCGGACGAACGAGCAGGACACCGCGTGACCGGCTTTTTCGGCTACACTTTGTGCTGCGATGGGAAAGCCTGCTGCCAAGTGGACCGGCGCCGCTGCAACGACGGCGTTGGCGCTGTCACTCTTGCCGGTCGTCTCCCGATGCAGCCTCGATGCGGAGGGCGCCGGTAGCCCGAGCGGTCCAGCCGACGCCAGCGCCGGCAGTTTCGCTGATGTGCACGTCGCCTCGGGAGGCAGCGGTGGGCTGAAAGAAGATGCCGGCGCGGCGGGCAATGCGGGTGGGGGTGCGTCCGGCTCTAGCGGCGCGTCCGGGGCCGGCGGGTCGGCCGGCTCTAGCGGCGCGGGCGGCGCGGGCGGCGCGGGCGGCGCGAGCGGCGGCACTGGGGGCGCCGGAGGCAACTGCAGCAGTGTGGCGGCAACGTGTACCGGCGATCCGACGTGTTGCACCGGTTGGTGCGGTCCCGGGGCTGCGCCGAAACCGCTGGACTGCTACACGCTCAACAAATGCGCCGAGTGTCGCGCCAACTCGGATTGTAGTTCTGGGCGCTGCGACGAGTGCACCTGTCAGTCTACGGTCCAAGATGGGGCGAGCTGCAACGAAGACAGCGATTGCACGAGCGCGGAGTGCGGTCCAAAACCCGGGGACGACCACCGAGACTGCAATACGTACAACAAGTGCGCAGGCTGCCGCGACGACGGAGACTGCAGCCCGGCGCGCTGCGAAGCCTGCAAGTGCGAACCGCTGCTGGGCAACGGGGCAACTTGCGATGAAGATAGCGACTGCGCCACCGATGAATGTGGGCCCAAGCCCGGCGACGACTACAGGGACTGCAACACCTACAACAAGTGCGCCGAATGTACCGCTGACGACGACTGCGTATCCGGGCGTTGCGAGGCCTGTGCTTGCGCACAGCAAGGAGGGCACAACGCTAGCTGCGACGAAGACAGCGATTGCCAGAGCAACGACTGCAGTTCGTCGCTGAAGTGCACGAAACCGTAGGATTTGCTCCCAGGGAGCCCAGCCGCTTGTTTCCGGGCCCGCGGCTCTGCAATGCTCCGCGCATGACTGAGTTTGCAAAGGCACTCCCGCACGGTCCGCTGGAGGAAGTGTTTCCCAATGTGTTCGTCGTGACGGGCACCTTCAAGGGTGGGTTCTTGGTTAGTTTCCCCCGCAACATGATCGTCGTTCGGGACGGCAATAGTCTTTCGCTGATCAACTCAGTGCGGCTGAACGCGGATGCCGAAGCAGAGTTGGAAAAGCTCGGTAAAGTCGAACACATCGTCAAAATCGGTGCCTTCCACGGCATGGACGACCCATACAATGTGTCCCGCTTCAAGGCGAAACTGTGGGCGATGCCTGGCACGCGTTTCAGCGGCGACCTGAAAGCGGACGAAGAGCTGACCGACAACAACCTGCCCTTCGCTGGGGTCAAGCTATTCAGCTTTCAGAACGCCAAGCGCCCCGAGGGCGCGCTCCTGCTAGAGCGCGAAGGCGGCATCTTGGTCACCTGCGACAGCGTGCAGAACTGGACCAGCATGGACGGCTGCAGCTTGGCGGCAAAGCTCGTGATGAAGCGCGCTGGTTTTCTGGGCAAGGCCAACGTCGGTCCATTCTGGGTTAAGTTTCAGAACAAGAAGAACGGCAAGCTCGAAGAAGACTACCGTCGGTTGGCCGAACTAGAGTTCGCGCACCAGCTCGGCGGGCATGGGGCGCCGCTATTGAACGAGGCCAAGACGTGCTTCTCGAAGACTCTGACCCGAGTGTACGGCGAGACATGAAGCGGCTTCCGGCGCTTGCTGCCTTTGCCTTCGCAGTCCTGCTCTGCGGCGCTGCCCTTGCTCGCAAACCAATCAATCTAAGCGCAGACGGTGGTGGCGGCACATTTCCCCCGGAGGGATTCGCGGCAGGCGCAGACGCCGCGCTGGTGGATTCGGGATCCGTCCAGCAGCAGCTCTCGGATGTCGACAAAAAGCGCCAAGAGCTCGAGTCCGTCACCCGGGAGCTTGACGAAGAACGGCTGCGGCTGGAAGCGCAGATGCGCACTGCCGAAGAGCGGCGAAGCAGCACACAGCTGATCGTGAGTCTTGTGCTAGTGGCAGCACTAGGCGCGGGAGCTTGGTACGTCTTCAGTCGGCGTCGCCGCGAAGAAGAGTAGTTCCGGTCGTCCGTCGCCGTGGCAGCTGCGGGGCCGGATCTTGTTTCACTGGGCTGCTTCTTCGGCGGCATCTGGATGCCGCAACGCTTCGATGGCGAAGAACACCGCTTCCGGCGTGGCCGGGCAACCGAGCGCCACTGGGTTGGTGTGTGCGCGTACGTCAAAGGCCGCCACTGCGTCGCGTAGCGCCTCTCGCACGCTGATCGCCAGCATGAAGGGTGGCTCTCCGACTGCCTTGCTGCCGTAAACCACTTCCGGTTCCGCTGCTTTCTCCAGCAGCTGCACGTTGAACACCTCAGGGCACTCGCCGAGCCCCGGAAGCTTGTAGGTCGACAGGCCTCGGGTCGCGAAGCGGCCGTTTTCGTCCCAGACCAGTTCTTCCAAGGTGAGCCAGCCCACGCCCTGGATGAAACCGCCCTCAATTTGCCCGCGATCCACCAATGGCGAAAGCGAGTTACCCACGTCGTGCAGGATGTCGACGCGCCTGAGGGAGTACGCTCCCGTGAAGCCATCGACTTCCACTTCACTCACGGCCGCGCCGTAAGCGTAATAGTGGAACGGCTTGCCGGTGCCGGATGCTTTGTCGAAGTGGATTTCCGGCGTGCGGTAGTAACCCGAGGCGAACAATGGAACCCGAGCGAAATACGCCTTCTTGCAGACATCCGCAAAAGTCAGCCGCTGCTCCGGTTTGTGGGCATCGAAGACCTGCCCAGCCTCGAACACCACGTCCGCTGCGTCGCAACCTAGCTGCTCCTTGGCGACTGCGGCCAGGGTGTTCCGGATGGCTTCGCACGCGCGTTGCACGGCGGCTCCGTTCAGATCGGATCCGCTGGAAGCGGCCGTGGCGGACGTATTGGGCACCTTGTCCGTGCGCGTCGGCATCAAGCGTACGCTCGTCAGCGGCACGCCCAGGGTATGCGCGGCGACTTGCATCATCTTGGTGTGTAGCCCCTGTCCCATCTCCGTGCCGCCGTGATTCACCTGCACGCTTCCGTCCTTGTAGACGAGCACGAGGGCCCCGGCTTGGTTGTAGAACGTTGCCGTGAAGGAAATGCCGAACTTGACGGGGGTGATGGCAATACCGCGCTTGCTCTCCCCATGCGTTGCGTTGAAAGCCGCGATTTCTGCACGGCGAGTTTGGAGGTCCGAGGATTCCGATAGTTCGCTCCAGATGCGCTCGAGCCGCCCAGCGTCTTTTACGGCTTCGGCGTAGTGCGTCTCATCGCCCTCTTTGTAGAAGTTGCGGCGGCGCACATCTTCTGGCGCGAGGTGAAGGCTGCGCGCGATGTGGTCCATGACCTCTTCGATCACGAGCATGCCTTGGGGACCGCCAAAGCCGCGGAAGGCGGTGTGGCTGGTGCAGTGTGTGCGCAATCCGCGGCCGACGACCTCGACGGCGGGCAGGTGGTAGGCGTTGTCGACGTGAAACATCGCCCGGTACACGATGGGTTCCGTCAGATCCAAGCACCAGCCGCCGTCCGCGTAGAGCTCGAATTTGGCTGCGACCACGCGCCCCGTCGCATCGAAACCCACATGATATTTGCCTAGAAATGGATGACGCTTGCCCGTGAGCGCCATATCGCGCTGGCGATCGAGTCGGATGCGCACCGGGCGTCCGGTTTGCTTCGCGGCGATCGCTGCAACCGCTGCCCAGGTATTGGCCTGGACCTCTTTGCCCCCAAAGGCGCCGCCCATGCGCAGCATCTGCACCGTGACTTCGTTCTTTGGCACTCCCAGCACACGAGCGACGATCTCTTGGGTTTCAGCGGGGTGCTGTGTGGATGAATGCAGCAAGAGGTGCCCGGACTCGTCCATCACGGCCAGGGCGGCTTGAGTTTCCAAGTAGACGTGCTCTTGGCCGCCGACTTCGAGCTGCCCTTCCACTTGATGGGGGGCATTGGCGAGGGCCGTTTCGGGATCTCCACGCCGAATGCGGAGCTCGTCGGTCAGATAGCTCTCCGCAGCGAGTGCCTGTGCGATGCCGAGCACGGCGGGGAGTGGATCGGCTTTCACTTGAACCAGCGCGGCGCCACGCCGCGCGACGGATTCGCTCTCGGCGACGACCCACGCAACTGGGTGGCCGTGAAACATGACCTCGTTCGGGAACAGTGGCTCGTCGGGACGCGACGGACCGAGCTCGTTCTTGCCCGGCACGTCTTCGGACGTGAGCACCGCCACCACGCCGGCAAGGGCGAGGGCGGCACTGGGGTCGATGGAACGCACCCGCGCGTGAGCCTGTTCGACACAGACCGGCCAGCAATGCAGCACGTCCTGGTAGCGAACGTGCAGATCGTCGGTGTAGAGGGCGCTGCCGGTGACGTGGCCCCGGGCGCTCTCGTGGGGGATGGCGCGGCCAAGCGGATTCACAGCGACACGGTAGCATTGTCACACCCGATCGGAAGCGTTGCCGCGGCAAAAAACCGGCCCGTGCCCGGGAGAAAATCTCAATGCTTGCGCTACTTTGGCGTCGGCTGCGGCTGCGTGGCAGGTTGCAGGATGGGAAAAAACGCTGTAGTCCGCGCGCCATGAAGTTGCGGGGATACGGTCTGGTTGTTCGGGGCTGCGGCGTGCTGGCGGTTGTGCTCGGTGGGGTTGCCTGTGGTTCCGATGGGGCGTCTGGCGGCATTGGCGGCAGCGGTGGCACAGGCGGCGTCGGTGGGGCAGGGGGCGCGGGTGGCGGCTGCGTGGATTGCCCCGCGCCCGTCTGTAACGCGGGCACACGTTGGACGGCGGGCACGCAGGCGTTCGTGGAGCGCACTCTGGAGTGGGGGCTGACGGGCGTTGAGGGCCAGCGCATCAGCGTGGCGGACATCGACGGCGACGGCTGGCCGGACATCGTGGTGCGTCGCGCGGCCATTGCGTCGGACGACTTCGCCCCCGGTGGCAAGCGCAACGTATTCGTCATGAGAAACACGGGCGCAAAGGCGTTCACGGATGTGACCCAGAGCTCCGGGCTGCTGGCGATGCGGACGGACAGCAGTGGCACCAAAGGCCGCCCTGGCCAAGTCATGGCGTTTGCAGACGTCGACAATGACGGGGACCAGGATGCATTTGTCGCCCTCGACACGACGGACGCGACGAAGTCACTGGGCGAGACCAGTGAACTCATGCTGGGCGACGGCACCGGAAAGTTCAGCTTCGGACCAGACGGGAGCCAGGCGCGCGCGGCCGGCGAGACGTCGCACCCCGCGGGCGTGACCTTCGTCGACTATGATCGAGACGGTGCCTTGGATCTGTGGGTGCCGCAGAATAGCTACGGCTTCGGCGGGATCGGCTCGTCGCCGCAGCCAGAACGCCCGGACCCCGGGGGCGGGCCAGGGGGGGTCCGGCTGGGCCCCGACCCGGGGGGGCCGGCCCCGCGGCCCCGCCGCGGCGCGCGGCCGCC
>CALMUT010000226.1 GCA_937872925.1 uncultured Myxococcales bacterium
CGACGCGATAGCGGCCTGGCGACAGGGGCTCGACGACGGAGAACGGTCCCTCGCGTCGCGGGCGCAGCGTCGCGTCCGGAGGCGCGGGCGTCGGGATCGGCGCGGGCGTCGCGCCGGGCGCGGTTGGCGCGCCGCCGCGATCGTTACTGGGCGCGAGTTGACGCACCGCACCGGCCAGCGCTGCCGTGAACTCAGGCCAACTCGGCGCGCGGAGTGATCCGCCGGCGTCCGAGCTCCCCGAAAGGTCCTGAGCACGCAAACCCAGCGACCCGCACGCGGCCGTTCTGCGCAAATCCAGTGACCCCACCGCGCCCGCTCCGCGCAAACCCAGCGGCTCGACCGTCGGCTGCACATCGGGACGTGGCGCGATGTCGGCGACCAGTCGCTGGATCTCGCGTTTGCTGCGAAAGCGGGCGCGGGCCAGCACTTCGGCGTGGTTGTCCGCGGTCAGATGCGGTGCGAGCAGCAAGATCCCGGTGAGGTGGATCGACGCGTCCGTCAGCATGTCGAGCAGCAAGGGAAAATGCCGCACCGCGCGGGCGGCCTGCACCCGGCGCTGAGCTGCGTCCTCGCTCATGCGCAGCTCGTAGATGCAGTATTTGTAGAGCGAGGGGCACGCGACCTCCAGATAAGCGCCGCGCGCGTCGACTTCCGCCAGGTGCGCAAGCAGGTGGGCGGTGATGGAGTTGGAGCGACCCACGAGGGTCTTCACTTCGTGCAGCAACGCAACGTTGTCGAGAGCGTCGAAGCTGGTCCGGGGCATGGCGAGCGCGGTGTCTTGCATGCCCGCAATGTAATCCGGGGGATTCGCCAGCTTCTCGTAGAGCTTTCCTCACCGGCGTTCCGTGACACACCACACCAGTGATCCAACGATAACGACGCACTAGAGCGAACAGCGCGCCATGACTCCTTCGAAGTAGGCGCCAGGGTCCGCGGGCACGCAGCTCTCCAGGCCATCGCAGTCGGTTTCGGCGCGGCAGGTTTTGATCTCCTTGCTGGAAAAGAAGCAGTCCTTTTCCTCCCGGCACTCCGCGCCGCCGGCGTTTTCGTTGCCAAAGGCGCAGCACACCTGGGAGCTTGGACAGTCTTCGGGGCCGTCGCAACTGAAGGCGTAGGTCGGGCAGGCGGAGAGTCCCGTGCAGCGCGGGTTGCCCAAGGTCTGCCCCTGCGGATCCGCGCAGCAGACCTCGCCGGCGCCGCAGGCGCAGCCTGGGGCGCCGGGGCAAACGACGAAACCATCCGTGGGGTTGCGCCAATTGAACTGCGCGCACTCCTGCCGCCCGTTGCCGCCCAGGTTGGCGTCGTTGCTGCTGCAGCCTGGGGCGGCCGTCGCGGCGACGACGGCTGCACACACGAGTGCAAGGGATCGAAGAAGAGATGCCATGTGCGGGAGTGTCGTAGGGGGCGGAAAGTGATCACTCATTTTCGCCGCACATTCACTTTTTTTCCAGCTGTGTGGACAGGGCGCGGGCTTCCGGCGCCAAGGTGCCCCTTGGAAAACGCGCGAAGTAGTCGTTCAAGGCGGAGCGCGCGGCCACGCGGTCGCCGCGGCGCAGCGCCGACCGGGCGCGATCGAGGGCACGGATCTCGTCGGCGAGAGACGGAGCTTTGGCGGTTGGCGGCGGCGCAGCGCCGCCAGCCGCGGACGTGCTCGCCGCCGGCCGCGCCGGCGCGGACGTGCTTGCCGTCGGAGGCGTTGGCGCGCCGTGCGCCGCGCTCGGCGTGGCCGCGGTTGGCACGGCAGGCAGCGGCGCCGTCGCTGGTGGCGCCTCTGCAGGCACCACGAAGACAGCGCTCGGCAGCGCGGTAGCGCGCTCCAGCGGGCGCGTAATGGGCTGCGGCCACATCACGATCGCTGTGCCCACTGCCACAGCGCCCGTGAGCACCAGCGCGCCCAACTTCGCCGCCGGGGTCAGCGTGGGGGCACCACCGAAGCTGCCTCCGCCTGCGCTTCCCACGTCGGGCGCGAGGCCTTCGCCGCCCGACGATGCTTGCCCCGAGTCTCCGAGTTCTCCCCCCGCTGCATTGTCACCTCCCTGCGCCTGCACGCCCGTGGCGTCCCCTGGCGCCTCCGCGCTCGTGGCGTCGCCGCCCGCGTCTGCTCCCGAGTCGCCACCCTCCGTGCTCGTCGCGCCGGAGCCCCCGCCGTCTGCGCTGCCCCCGCCCGAGTCGCCACCCTCCGCGCTCGTGGCGTCCGAGCCCCCGCCGTCTGTGCTGCTCCCGCCCGATTCGCCGCCGCTTGCCCCTGGGTCACCGCCCCCGTCGTCCGGCGTCGGATCTCCGCCGGCTGGGCCGGCGGGGATCCCCAGCACCGCGAGCAGGCGCGCCGCGCGCTCGGTGTGCGCTGGGTCCGTCGCTTCCGCGCGCAGCAATGTGCGGGCGAAGGGGCCGTCGGCGTCCGTGGACGCCAGCAAACGTTCCGGCTCGGTCATGTTGCACCCGCCTGTTCTCGGAGCTGAAGGCGTCTGGCGCCCGCCTGGAATAGTTCGCGCCCGCGCCGCAAACGCGAAGCCACCGTGCCCGGTGCCAGGCCCAGCGCAGTGGCGATCTCCGCCATCGTCATGGACTCGAGCTCGTAGAGCACGAACACGGTGCGGATCGCCTCGGGCATGCCGTCGATGATTTCGTCTAGCAGCTCACGCGCGCGCTTTTGTCCGACCAACTCGTCCGGGCCTGGCTGATTCGCGGAGAGCGTGTCCGCTGCGTCCGGATCAGACCCGAGCCGGCTCTTCGCTTCATGACGCTTCGTGGCCTTCGCAGTGCGGACCGCAACGGAGTATAGAAAGGCGCGTTCGTCTCGCAGTTCACCGAGCTGCTTCAGGGCCACGAGAAAGACCAGTTGTGCTGCATCGTCGATGGCGGCGCGGGGCACGCCCGCGGCCCAGAGCACCCGGCTGACGAACCCGGTGTGGGCGCAGACGAAGGCGCGGGCGCGTGCCTGCTCCACGGCTCTCGGGGGCGGAGGCGACATGATGCGGGGAGCCGACGATTCGGCTGCGCTGAGCATAGCGATGGGGAGTGACCCCGGGGCGGCGCTTTGATCGCTTTTCGAACCAGACCGGCTCGTTTTTTTCCTCAGGGCAGCAAATCTGCGCCAAAAGTCCCGCAGCCGCTGATTTCGGCCTTGGCGCGGGTTTCGATGCCCGAGCCGCGACAGTCTGCGTCCAGATGCACTTTGAGCTTTGCTGGGTCGCTGGTCGATCCGACGAAGCGCACGCTGCCGCAGCCCCGCCCGGCATCGAGCTGCGTGCCGGCGCCATCATTGAAGCCGACGGCCACGCCGTCACTGTCGCTGAAGGACAGTCTGCGTCCCGCGGCATCCGTGAGCGTCACGGAGTGGGTCGTCGATTGCACACCGTTGAAGTTCAGGTTCATGGTCGCGACGCCGCATGTTTCGGCAACGAAAGGCGAACCATTGACGGTGACGCTGCCGTCGACTTTGTGTTTCGACTTGCACGCAAGCAGCGCCGAAAGTAGCAGCGCGGCGGTGAATACTTGCGTCTTCATGCCGCGCGCACCCGACCGGTAAGCCCCGCAAGCAGCAGGACCAGGGCACCAAAGGCGGTCAGCCACAACCCAGCAAAGGTGGTGCGCCACAGCAAGTGCACCAACTCGAAGACCGCCCACACGAAGAAGCCACCGCCGACGCAGACAGCGAGGTTGGCCGCCAGCCGGCGGTGGAACAGCGCCGCCAGTAGCGCCGCCATGGCGCCGATGGGCAGCAGGTACAGCAAGTAGAAGGGGGCGCCCCGCTCCTTCATGGCGGACAGCAGCTGCCAGCCGTCGATGAACAGGCCAGCGCCAAATCCTCGAAGCCCCAGCCAGCCCATGCAGAACCCCACCAAGACCAAGACCGCGCCCATCAGGACGCCGATGTTCGTGCGTTGCATGGCCCTTTCTACGGCCAGCGCATCGCTAATCTGCCAATATTAATATTATGATATATAATAAGAACTACTTATGAATCTGGGCAGTTTGGAGGGCTTCTACTGGGTGGCCCGGGAGCGTGGCTACACGCGCGCTGCCCGCGCGTTTCCTTACCCCATCAGCCAGCCGGGGGTCTTTCAGCAGGTCAAGAAGCTCGAGGCGCAGCTCGGCGTTCCGCTCTTCGAGCGCATCAAGAAGGATGAAGTTGCGCTCACGGCAGCCGGCGAGCGCCTGTACGCGTTCTGTGCTCCGTTTTTCGAGGCCCTGCCAGGCGTGGTGGACGCCATCGTGAGCCAACAGCCCGGCGGCGTCCTGCGCATGGAGGCATCGGGCCTAGTGCTGCGTGGGATCTTGCCGGGCTGGATCCGGCGTTTGCGCCAGGCCGAACCGGAAATCTCCGTGGACGTCCAAGAGCTGCAGACGATCGACTTCGAGCGCCTGCGCACGGGTGCTGCGCATTTGATCGTCGACTATTCTGAGGCGGTGCCCAGCGACGTCGAGCAACGCGCGATCGCTACGAGCCATGCGTTCCTGGTCGTGCCGGATGCGCACTGTCACCTGCGGCGCGGAGAGCTGGCGCAACTCGCGTCGTTGCCCTTCGTGAGCTACCACCCATCGCTGCCGCACTACGCGCTGCAGCTGCGAGCGCTGCAACAGCACATCGGCACTCCCAAGCGCACGGTCTCCGCGAGCTCCGTCGACGCCATCCTCGCGTTTGTGTCCGCGGGCCTCGGCTTTTCCGTCGTGCCCTGGCTCGACCGAAAAGGGCCACGGTTGCCCGGGGTGTCGGCCAAACGCGTCACCGGAGCCGGCACCACGTTTCCCATTTCGGCCATGTGGCGCCGGGGAAACCACGCGTTGGTGCAGAGCGCTTTGGATGCCCTAGAGTAGGCGCGGCGTGGTCGCGGTTCACCGCGCCCGACACAACCCGCTGAGCATCGCGTAAACCGCATTGCCGCGGTCCAGCACGAGCGGCAGCGCTTCGGCGACGCCGTCGCCCGCTTCGATGGCAATTTCCGTCGTTGCAATCGCCTCGACCGCTTCCCCGCGCGCGATGCCCCACACGCGCGCCTTGTCCGCCGGTGAGACGCGACCTGCAGCCTCCGCGATATTGCGGCAGACGCTCTTCGCAGCGCGGAGAGCCTGAGACCGAAGGGAACCCCCTTGCGGGGGTCCCGCATGTCGCGGTCAGTGATGTTCGCCGCGCGCACCGCGCGGAGTAGCTCCAGCGAAGCACGGTAAACGCGCATCCGATGATGCGGCAACTGAGACGTCGACGTGGATGTAGATGTGGATGTGTTCATGTTGTCTTCGAAACCTCCTTCCTTCAAAGGAGGTTTCGAAACCCTGCGTGGCACGGACGTCGGCTTCTTCAAGACGGGACGCTTGCATGCAAGCCCCTAGTGCCAGCGTTAGCTGGCACGGGCTTGCAAAGGGCCGTTGACGCCGTTGACGCCTACGCCCATGCCTACGCCTACGCAAGAAAGTGGACGGTGACGCAAGAACGCGAAGACGGGTACGGGTGACGCAAGACGGAGCAACCGTTGCCGCTTCTTGCGTCACGGTTCTCGCGCATGCGTTCCCGTAGGCGTAGGCGTAGGCGTCGGCGTAGGCGTCGGCGTAGGCGTATACGTCACTGTCGTGGTGCGCCCGCGTGGCCCGGCGCGGGAAGCGTGGCCCAGAGCCGAAAGGAGCCGCGACCCAAATCAAAACAAGACCACGGCGGAAACGCCCGTTCGCGCGCCGACGGCTGGCAACTGGAAAACGCTCTCGCCGGTGTCGAATACGAAGCGGTGGCGCAACAGGGGCACCAAGGCGAAGAGTTCGCCTTCGAGAGCGAAGGCCGGCGACACATGCACGCGTCCGCGTCCGCCCGCCCCGACGGCCATGCTGAGGCGCGCCGGGTTCTTGGGCAGCGCGACGCCCTGCGCTTCGGCGCGCAGTGAAGCAATTTCGAAACTCAGGCACGGCCCGAAAGACCAGTTCGTCGAAAAGCGCCAGGGGCAGGCGTCCAGCGCTGCGCCCAGGGTCGTGAGTTTGGCGGAGCCGGTGGCGCCGCGGGCAGTGGCTGCGTGGTAGTAGACGTGTAGCTGCGCTCCGGGGGCGAAGCCGACGCCGCGGGCCTCGACGATGGCCAGTGCGCCGAACCCAAGCGCGCCGTCCGGGCCGGCGGTCGAACGGAAGGGCAGGGACAGTCCACCGCCGATGCGCGGCGTGGACGGCGCATGCGGGGCTTCGAGGGGCTTTTCGGCCGGAGGCGCGGCGGCGCTCGGTGCCGCGGGTGTGTTCGTTTCGCTCTGCAGTTCTTCGATGGCCAGTGCCGCGCTCAGCGCGAGGGCATCCACGAGTTCCGCGCAGGACGCCGCTGATAGCGTGCGCACGCGCACGGTGGCCGCGTGCTCCACGCGTACGCTTCCGCTAAACGCTGCGTCCTTCTGCTCGACCCGCACTTGGATGGAGAAGCCGGACGCAAGCGCCACGCCTTCAAGGCGTGCACGCAGCTTCTCGTCGAAGCTCTGCTGACTGGGGCACCCCGCGGCGACGTGATAGCGTTCCTGGCCCGCCGCGTGCGCAGCGCACAGCGACAGCGCGCAGCACAGCACGGGCAGCAGATGACGGGCAGCTGGCACGCGCCCACGCTAGCCGGCTCTGGTCGCGCGTGCACGTTCCGGGACGTCGGCGCGCGCACGCTCTCCCGCCCCGCAGGTTCGTTCTCGAAAGTGCCCGCTGACGAGTGCGCGCCCGGCGCGTCGTCGAGTTTTCCCGAGGCGCGCCCTCGCCAGCGTCGCCGCGAGGTACTTGGTTGCGTGCAGCAGGCGGCGGCCGTAGGCCTGCGGCATGCGTGGGACTTTCGCCAGCTTCGGCTTTCTTGTGCTGCTGAACGTGAGCTGTCAGAGCACTCCCGGCGCGTCCGGCGCAGCAACGCCGCCCCAGTCGACGGAAAGCGAGCCCGTGGTGCGCGTGACGCCGCCGCCCGCGACGGTAAGCTCCGCGAGTGCCACCAGCGCGCCGCTGCCCGCCCGCGCACCGGCGCGCGTGCCCAGGGAGCTGTGGCGAGTGGGCATGACCTTGAGCGCGGTGGGGAGCATCTCAGACAAGCCTTGGCAGCATGTGATGGGCGTTGTGCCTGGCAAACGCGCGGAGTACTTCGACTTGAGCTCGGAGATGCAGACCGTGATCTACGTCGCGGGTCCCGTCGAGTGCTCGGGCCAGATCGAAGTGGAGGGCACGGTGATGGAAGTCACCGCGCCGAGCAAGCGTCCCGGCAAGCTGCCCAGCAAGTCGGACGGCGAGCACCGGGAGCTGCACCTAGACGTCAGCAGCTTCCGCTGCTTGCCCTGAGTTCCTGGCGTCTCTGGACGAGGGAACGGCCGATGGCTTCAGTGCCACCGGCCGCGCGGTCGCTCGGCTTTCAGGAGCCGTAGACGGCAGGGTACGAATTGAAAGCGTTGTTGTTGCGGGAGATCACCGCAGAAACGGCAGCATCGCCGCCTGTCGACAGGATGCGGATGGCTGAGTTCGTGATCACGGCTTGACCCAACGCTTCGCTGTCCCAGAGCGCGGTCGTGAGCGGTTGCAGATTGAGGTTCGTGGTGTTTCCCGTTGCGAGGTTCTCCACGGACACCGCGATCGCAGCGGTGTTGGGGTTGGAGATGGCGACCCGGATCTTTTGGGCGCCGGAATTGATGGACACGTAGGGGACGCGGAACGCAGAGCCGAGGAACGCTTTGCCGCTCACCGGGAAAGCGTCGCCAGACTCCGCTAGAAACGCGTAGAAATCGCTCGGGTTCGGGTTGGTGGCTTCGAGTCGGATCATGCCGTGCCCCGAAGCAAACGCCGCATGGTTGTGGTCCACGCGATGGCGGTCCGTGCCGTTTGCAGCGAGATGGAGCGTAGCGATGGTCGTGGCCGAAGCATCCGGTGCGATATACTCGATCTTGACGTCCGACGGATTGGTGTCTGCGCCGCAGACGATGTTCAGACGACGGGCAGCAGCAACGGGAATGTATACACTTGTGGTCAGCATTGGATCCTCCTCTTGAATGTGAAACAAACGAACTAGAGCTGAATCAAGAACGGCGTTCCGGTGAGTCCTGGGACGCTGTGCACGAGCGCGAACTTCGGGCTCATGGCGATGCGCGGATTGGCGCTGATGCCGGAGCCGGAGTGGCCCGAGAGGCCCACGCCGTAGAGATAGGGGCTACTCAGGCCTCGGTCGTAGATGGCAGCGGAGAAGTTGCCGCCGCCGAGGGCAGAGAATGCCAGAGCTTTGGTTTCGCTGAGCATGCCTACGGCCCAGGCCACGCTGCCGGCGGAGCCGAGCGCGATTGTCAGACCCGGAGTGCAGCCACTGCCGTGCAAGCCGAAGCGTAACTGAGCGGGGTTGTTCTCGATCCAGGCTGAGGCTGCGCCGAAGACTGCCACTTGGGTGCTCGACGACTTCGCCAAACAGGGCGCGCCGGTTGTCGCAAAGCCGGGGGGCGCGAGACGGTGCATGCCGTGGGTCCCGCCGCTCTGTAGTGTGACGACGGTAGCGCCGTCCGACGCAATGTCCGCGAGATCCGTGACCGCCGCGTCGGTCGCTGTGGTGAAGTTGCCGCTTAGGTACTGTGCGGTTGCGCCGGGCGCGGCCGCGAAGAGGCTTGCGCCGGCGGCTTCGAGTTGCAGCCCCGCCGTGGTGCTGAAGGTGTAGCCGTTTTGAGTGGATGGGCCCTTCAGATCGATGATCTTCAGCTGCGCGCCGCCGACGAGAAACAGGTTGTCCGCCGCGGTCGCCAGGGCGGAAAGCACGAGGCTCGACGGCAGCCCGGTCAGCTCCGTCGGCGCGGTGGGGGCGCTCGGATCGAGGGCGTACACCTTCTGCGCGCTGCTCAGGACGTAGAAGACCGAGCGCGATGGGTTGTACGCCGCTGCGGTGATGTTGCCGACGGCTCCGCCGCTGACAACGCGCAGCTTGTTCCGCACCGTCGCCGTCAGCTCCAGGCTGGAGACGCAGCCGTCGAGCTTGCGTCGCATTTCGACTTTGGGTTTGGCGACGGGGATTGCGGCCGCTTCGTAGCCGACGTCGGCGTCGAGCTCCACGTTGCTGCCAATGGGCGTGCTGGTGTGGCTGAGCCATGCCGGGGCGTTCGTGGTGGTGACGGTCCAGTCTGCTGGCAACGTTCCAGCGAGGTTCACCGGCAGCTTGCGCGATGTCTTGTCGCCTTCGGTCAGGTCCCAAGTGTCCGTCGCCGCAACGAAACCCATGCCGCTGGGGCATGGACCGCCGCCGCCACTGCCCGAGGCTCCACCACTGCCCGAAGCGCCGCCACTGCCCGAAGCACCGCCACTGCCCGAAGCACCGCCACTGCCCGAAGCACCACCACTGCCACTGGCACCGCCACTACCGCTGGCACCGCCACTACCCGAGCTGCCACCGCTGCCACTGCCGCTGGCGCCGCCACTGCCCGAATCGCCGCCACTGCCGCCGGCGCCGCCACCCGCGTTCGGCGGCACATAACGGAGATCATCGACCCCCGAACTGCAGCCGAACCAGACGGCGCTTGCCAACAAGCCAAGAAATCTACGCACTTATCCGCCCCCGAATTCGACGGACGGACTGTACCCGTGCCCTCCCGCCTGATGCAAGAGTTCCCGCTCATAAAGCCATGAAGTTCCGCGAAGTTCCATGCCTGTCAGGCATGGTCTAGGCTCAGCTGTGGGTGGGCGGTTTTGGCCTGCGCGCACTGGGTACTCATGGGCGAACCCGACGAGTTCACGGAGTCCGACTCCATTGATCCCGCGCTGCGTCGCGTCGGCATGACGCTGAGCGGGAAGTGGAAGCTGGAAAAGCTGCTCGGGGTGGGCGGCATGGCTGCGGTGTATGCCGGACGCCACCGCAACGGCGCGCGCGCGGCCATCAAGTACTTCTCGCTAGCCGTGGGCGCGGGGCAAGAGCTTTCCAAGCGCTTCATGCGCGAAGGGTATCTGGCCAACAAGATCGAACACCCAAGCGTCGTGCGTGTGCTCGACGACCACATCGATCTCGAGAAAGAACACGCCTACATCGTCATGGAGCTGCTCGAAGGCGAGTCGCTCCAAGACCACGTGGAACGCGCCGGGCTGCTCTCCCCGAAGCGAACCGCCGAGCTTGCTATCGAATTGTGCAAGTGCCTGGCCGTCGCTCACGAAAAGGGCGTCGTGCATCGCGACATCAAGCCCGACAATCTGTTTTTGGATAAGAGCGGCCTGCGCGTTTTGGACTTCGGCATTGCACGCGCGCTCGACTCGAGCGAAGGCGCCGTCACGCGAACCGGCTCCGCAGTGGGCACGCCGGCCTACATGGCGCCCGAGCAGGCCATGGGCAAAAAGGACATTTCGCCGCGGACGGACATCTATGCCGTCGGCGCAACGATGCTGTACCTGCTGACGGGCAGCTACCTGCACGACGTCGACAACGCTCAGGAAATGCTGGTGAACGTTGCCTGGACGGAGCCCAAGAAGGTGGGCCCACGATTTGACCGTTTGCCTGAGGCTTTGGCCCTCGTCATCGATCGCGCCTGCGCTTTCGCGCCGGAGGATCGCTTTGCCAGCGCCGAAGAGCTGGAAGTCGCGCTCAGCGCCATCGTTGCAGAATTGCCGGACGTGCCCCTTGCGCGCATTTCGAAACGTTCCGCCGAGTTCTCCGCTGCGCCTACCGTTGAAGCGGCCGGCGCCAAGGCGGCCAGCGCCAAGGCGGCCGGTGCCAAAGTGGACGTCAGCGCGGACGCCGATGTCGTGCCGGAAGCGCCGAGTAGCGGAGCGCGCGCCGTGACGCCTCGAGATGCGGAGGCAACCCGGCCAGCGCCAGCGGCCGTTGCGCTGCTACCACGGCGCCGGGCACTGCTGGCGGCTGTTGGCGTGCTGTTGCTGGCGGGGGCGACGCTCGCGTGGTGGTCGCGGCATCAAGGGGCAGTGCCGGACAGCGCCCAAAAAGAGCACGCGCCCGACGCTCAAGCTGCGGCGGCGCCTGTGTACCCGTCGGGTGTCGGCAAGATCGAGTCGACGCCGGACATCTTGCCGGCGCCGGTCGGGATCCCGGCGTCTGCGTCCGCGGTTGCGTCGCAGACCGCAGCGGCGCCTCGTAAAGGTGCACCGCCTGCGACTACCGAAAAGCCGAGAGTGAGCGCCCAACCGGCGGCTCCGACGCGCGCGACGGCGGCTGCGTCTGCGCAGTTGCCAACCCAGAAGAGCCTGCTGCCACCGAAACCGAAAGAACGGGACATAGGATACTGAGATGAGACTGGCGTTCGTTGCATGTGTCGTAGTCTTGGGCCTCGCGCCCGCGTTGGTTTCCCCTGCAAACGCCTCCCCGCGGGACGTGGCGACGGCGCGGAAACTCGCAAACTCGGGCATCGACGCTTTCGAAGCGGGCGACTGCAAAGGCGCCCTGGAGTACCTTGAGCGTGCCGAGGCCCTGCACAGCGCACCGGTGCATCTGCAATACATGGCGCGGTGTTACAAGAAGCAGGGCCGTTGGGTGCTGGCCACAGAGGCATGGCGGAAGATCCTGCGGCAAGTGACCGCGGACGCTCCCACCGCGTTCCAAGCTGCGGCTGCCGAGGCGCGCGAAGAGTTGCCAGGTGCGGAAGCACGACTCGGCAACTTGACCTTGCGCGTGACGCCCACGGAAGGCGCGCGGGTGCTGCTGGATGGCAAGGCCGTGGCGCCGGCGACCTTGGGCGTGCCGCAGGTCGTTGACCCAGGGGACCATGAGCTCGTCGTGTCCGCACCCGGGCACGCCACGAAGTCGCAATCGTTCCAGATGCAGCCCAAAGGCAACCTCGACCTCAGTGTGGTGCTCCAGAAATCCGAGGGCGGCAGCGCGCCCGCCGCGAAAGGCGCAGCCGATGGGGCGCCAAAGGCCGATTCTGCCGCAAGCGGCGCATCGACCCTGGGCATCACGCTGGCCGTGGGCGGCGGCGCCGCGCTCATTGGCGGCACGGTGGCGTGGCTCACGCGCAACGGCAAACGCTCGGATTTGGAAGACGACTGTCCCCGTGGCGAGTGCCGCTTCGCTTCGGAGAACGAGTTTCGGGATCGCAAAGCCAGCGTCGAAGATCTGACCCTGGTCACGAATGTGCTCTTCATCGCTGGCGGCGCGCTGACGGCGGCAGGCGTGACTCTTCTTGTCGTTGGCAGCGGTGAAAAACAGAGTTCGGCCGCGGAGGTTGGGCTGCGCGCGGCTCCGGGCAGCGCTGGCGTGTCTCTGGGGGGGCGCTTCTAGTTCAGGCTTCCGGCACTGCGGCTGGCCGCGGCTTTTGGCTTGCTTGGATTGGCCGTCCTGGATTCAGCGCTGCAGAGCCCGCGACTTCGTCATTGGCACTGGAAGTTCGAGCACTTGCCGCTCTTGCATTCGTGGCCACGCATGCATGCGCCGCCGGCCGCCAGGGGCGGCTTGCATTGGTCGAGCTTCCAGTTGCAGATGGCTGTGCTGCATTCTTCGTCGCGCTGGCAGGGAGTCCCGTCCGGTGCCGGCGACGTGCATTGGTCGAGCTTCCAGTTGCACAGCGCGCTCGCGCATTCCTTGTCACGGCCGCAGGGTTTGCCGTTGGCCAGGGGCGTGATGCACAGCGAAAGCTTCTGACTGCACAGGCCGCTGCTGCACTCGCTGTCGAAAAAGCACGCCTGGCCGCTGCCACCGCCGCTGCCGCCGCCACCAACGTTGCCCCCGCCGCCTCCGCCACCGGACGCGGCGCCGCCGCCAGCTCCTCCCCCACCGGAAGCCGCGCCGCCGCCCTCGCCCCCGGTGCCGGCGGAGTTTCCGCTTCCGCCGCCGCCGCCCGCACCCGCAGGCCCTCCACCGGCGGAGCCTCCGCCCACACCGGACCCCGCGCTGCCGCCGGCACCCGCCGCGGCAGCGTGCCCCGCGCTGCCGGAAGCGCCCGCGGCCGCGGACCCCGCTGCGCCACTGCTCCCCGCGCCCGCTGCACCGGAGTACAATCCCTGCTCCGACGAGCCCCCGCAAGCAAACGCCAGAAAGCCGAAGCAAGCCGTGAAGATAGCGATCGATTGGTTAGCCATTTGCCCGGGAGTGACGGGCCCGGCGGCGTTTGATCAGTTTTTCTTCAGCCCAGTGCCGGCGCGTCAGTGTGCAGCCAGCAACGACGACACGCCCCACACCGCGGCCCCCACTGCCACCGTGGCGAAGGTCAACACCAGCGCCTGCATCCCTTCACGCTCTTGCTCTTTCTCGCTGAAGCGAACCCCCAAGTAGGGAACGCCCATGAAGGCGGCCATGCGTTCCGCGAGCGCACACGCCTCTGGTTCGGACGCCGCCATCAGCCGATGCATGCCAAAGGCGACCCGGCCCTTCTTCACGGTGGGACCGTTTTCCGAGCTGACGACAAAGCCGCGCACTTGAAAGCTTTTTCCCTTTATCGTTCGCTTGAGCAGCCCGACGTGCACGCGCACTGTCCCTGCCCGCCGGTCGAGCACGACACGCTTGGTCAATGCAAACCAAAGCGCCACGACGACCAGAACGGCCGGCAGCAGCGTCAGCAGGAAGCGCGGCTCGCCGAGGCCAAGGCTAGACGGATCCCGCGCATATCCGGCGATCAGCCCGCCAACCCCTCCCACCAGGATCGGCATCAGTTCTAGTCCGGCGGAGATGGGCAGCGCCCAGGTATCGCCGTCAGGCAGACTGGATAGGATCGCGGCTGGCGGAGCCCCGGTCGGGGCACTCCGCTCATTCTCACGCGTCGCCTTGCGTCGCGCGTCCTTGGCGTCGTGCGCACGCTTTCCTTCCGCCTCAGCGCGGAGCCTGGCGATTTCGGCGTCCTTTTCTTCAAGCGCGCTCTCCAGCGCTTCGATGCGATATCTGCTGGCGTCTCGGTCCGAACGAAAGCCCACGCCCGGACGCTATCACGACTGCGCCAGCGGCTACACGCTGCGCGCGCGCGCGAAACAAAGTGACCGGGGCCGCGTGCACGCGCGCCCACTTCGAGCCAACCGCGCGGTATTCACGCAGGAAAGCCGAGAGCGTTCGACACCGGCGTTGCTCGGCGGCACTCTTGTCCTATGCGTACTTGGATCCTGCTGAGCGCGGTGTTGTTCGGTTCGACGGCGTGCGGCTCGGACGACGATGCCAGCGCATCGAACGGTGGCGCGTCGAGTGGTGGCGTTGCGGGCACGAGCGGCGCTGCTGGAGCCAGCGCGGCGGGCGGTGGAGCCGGGCTCGGCAGCGGCGGCAGCTCGGGCAGTGGCGCGACCGCCGGCAGCGGCGGCAACGCAGGGTCGGGCGGCAGCGCGGGCACCGGCGGCAGCGCGGGCAGTGCCGGAGCCGTCGACGCCAGCACGATCGACAAGAAGCTACTCTATGGCTACCAGGGCTGGTTCGCGGCCAAAGGCGACGGCGCGCCGCCGAACCGCTGGGTGCATTGGTTCAAGAACGACACACCCACCGCGGCGAATCTGACCTTCGAAATGTGGCCGGACCTCTCGGAGTTCGGCGCCGCCGAACTGTTTCCGACGAGTCTGACTCTCGGAGGCAAACCCGCCATGCTGTATTCGGCGTGGACCGAGGCCAGCGTCGTGCGGCACTTCAAGTGGATGCAGGCGGCGAGCATCGACGGCGTTTTTCTGCAGCGTTTTGTGTCCGAGCTGAAGGACCCAAAGTTCAAAGCGCTGCGCGACCAAGTTGCAAAGAACGTGATGGCCGGCGCCGCGCAACACGGCCGTGTATTTGCCATCATGTATGACATCTCTGGTGCCAACGCCGCGACCCTGGCCGACGATTTGAAGCAAGATTGGGCGTATTTGGTGGGCACGTTGAAGGTGACGCAAAGCCCGCACTATCTGAAACACGCCGGCAAACCTGTGCTGGCGATTTGGGGCTACGGTTTCTCAGACCGACCGGGCACACCCGCGGAGGTGAGCGCGCTACAACAACACTTGAAGTCTGGGGCGCCGGCCGCGGAGCAGGTCACGCTGATGGGGGGCGTGCCGACGTACTGGCGCACTCTGAACAACGACTCCAAGACAGATCCGGCGTGGTTGCCCGTCTACCGCGGCTACGACATTGTCAGCCCTTGGTCCGTCGGCCGCTACGCCGACGACGCCGGCGCGGACAACTTCAAGAACAAGCAGATCGTGCCGGACCTTGCCGACGCCAAGACGAACGGCTTTGTGTACATGCCCGTGGTCTGGCCCGGATTTTCCTGGAAAAACCTGAATGGCGGTCCCCTCAACCAGATCCCGCGACGCGCCGGCAAGTTCTGGTGGCGACAGGTGTACAACGCGGTTTCCGCCGGCGCGCCCACTGTCTACGGCGCCATGTTCGACGAAGTGGACGAGGCCACGGCCATGTTCAAGCTCGCTCCGACTGCGGCCCAAGCGCCCAGCGAGGGCACCTTCTTGCCTCTGGATGCCGACGGTACGGCGCTGTCCAGCGACTTCTATCTGCGCTTGGGCGGGGACGGTGCAAAGATGCTGCGCGGTCAAGCGGCGCTGGTCACGACGGTACCGACCTCAGCCCAGTGAGGGCGGCGCGCCGGGCTGAACGGCTTGGGCCGCAACTTGCGCCAGTTGATAAAACGCCCGGCGCAGCGGCGCTGCGTGGGGGCCGCCCGACGCCGCGGTCGCGATGACACATGCGGCGCGGGGAGAACCGTGTCGCATGAAAAACTCGCACAGCTCCGCAACCACCTGGGCGGTGTGGCTCGGCAGCCCCGGGCGCCCCAAGAGCGTCGTGATGTTTTCCAGCCCCTCCATGCTGGGGCCCTGGATCTTGATCAGGGCATGCTCCTTTTCTAGACGTGCATACGTCGCTAGTCGTTCGGCGACCCATTCTGCGGACTCGGTCGGGTCGGGCAGCATCGTCATTTGGAAAGCGAGCGGGAGCTTCTTGGGCGCCAGCGGGTCGGGCTGGGCCACGACAAACAGTGCGCCGCGATCGAGCACGCGCAGCGGGGAGAGCCCCGCGCGCCGGCACAACGCCGGAAGGGTGTTCGGGCTGAAGGACATGAGATGCACGTTCTGGAAGAAGTTCTCTTCCAACAGCCCATAAGGTTGATACAGGTTCGGCACCTCGATCACGAGCTTGCCCCCGGGCGCCAGCATGCCGCGCAGTCGCACCAGTTGGGCCAAAGGATCATGGAAATGTTCCAGCACATGGAACAGCTGGATCTGATCGAAGGGCGCGTCGGGTTCGTATTCCTCCAACGTGCCGGTGAAACAGCGCACGCCCGCAGCGCAGGCTTCGGCGGCCTCCTCGGGGCCTGGTTCCACGCCATGGGCGTCGACGCCCAGGCGTGCTCGCATCAGCTGCAGCGTGCGCGCGTGGCGGCAACCGATTTCGAGCACGCGCGCGCCCCGGCGCGTCCCGCCCAGGGCGATGCAGTTGTCCGCTTGGGTGCTGTGCCAGGCCTCGAGAGCGGCGGTGTATTCTGGCTGTCCGGGGCCAGCGGTCCCTCCTGACGGCGTTGGGTAGCGCACCTCTCCGTAGTGCTCGCGATAGGTGCCGCGGTAGTAGTCCATCATGGCCGCGTGATCCGGTCGCGGCGTCACGTAGACCAAGCCGCAGGTGTCGCAGGCGAGGTTGCGCACCTGCATGCCGAAGCGGCCGCGCTCGCCCACCACGACGCCCGTCTGGGATGCAGCACACAGCGGGCACGGCGGGGACTCGGTATCCTCAGGGATCATGGGCCGGTCGGGTGCAAGTCCCGCGCCGAGCAATTCCCCCTTGAGATCGGCCCTTCGGGCGGGCCCGTGCGTTCGACATTTGGCACCGCCTCGCGCGGGTGCTGTCAACGGGTTGACTCGGCGACGGGCGTCAGGCTGGCAGCAATGTAAGATGCCTGCGCCATGGACAGTCGCAACGAGAATGACACCACCGGATCGCTCAAGGGCGGAGATACGGCGCTGAGTGAAGCGGAAACGCTTGTCAGTGAAGCAGAAACGAAGACCCTCGTGCGCGCGGTGCCCGGGGCGCGGCCGGACACGCTGCAGAGCAATACCGGGGTGGCCGCCGAGGCCCTGGCCCCGACCCTAGCCCATGAGAGCAGCAGTGAACCCAAGGTCGTAGACGCAAGCCCAGTGTCCTTTGATGCGTCGCGGCGCTACGACGACCGAAAACTGCTCGGCGCTGGCGGCATGGGTGAGGTGCGGCTGTGCGCCGACGCCTTCGTCGGGCGCGACGTTGCCATGAAGATCATGCGTAAGGGACCCGGCTCCACGGGCAGTGCTCGCGCGCGCTTCTTGCGAGAAGCGCGGGTGCAGGGCCAGCTGGAGCACCCGAGCATCGTGCCGGTATACGACATCGGTCGTGAACCGAATGGCAACGCGTTCTTCACCATGAAGCGCGTCAAAGGGCATACCTTCGAGGAGATCATCGTCGGCCTACGCGAAGAGGTATCGCAGATCACCGAAAAGTACTCGCGTCGCAAGCTGCTCTCGGCGCTGTCTCAAGTCTGTCTCGCCCTCGAACTGTCCCACCGCCGTGGCGTCGTGCACCGGGATCTCAAACCCGCCAACATCATGTTGGGCGACTATGGCGAGGTCTATGTCCTCGACTGGGGCGTTGCGAAGATCCTTGGCGAAGCAGATCTGTCATTGAACGAAGCCGATGCCGCCGAAGCCGCTGTGGATCAAACCGCTGTGGGGTCCTTGGTTGGCACCCCCGGCTATATGGCTCCCGAGCAGGCCATGGGTGACATCGACGCCATCGGTCCAGCTTCCGATGTGTATTCCTTGGGCGTGATCTTGTTCGAGTTGCTCACCTTGCAGCCGCTGATCACGGGCCGTACGGTGCAAGATCTGTTGGTGCAAACCATGCGCGGGGTGGACTCATCGCCGCAGAGTCGCGCCCCAGAGCTCGACATCGCTCCTGAGCTCGATGCCATTTGCGTGCGGGCCTGCGCTGTGGCCTGGGAAGATCGCTACGCCAGCGCCCGCGAACTGCACGACGCCATCGAAGCGGTCCTCGACGGCGAACAGGACGCGGAAAAGCGCGAGCAGCTTTCGCAACAACACGTCGATCGCGCCCACGAGATCTTGGGCGCTGAACTAGTGCCGGAAGACGCCCAAGCCCGGGCCATGCAAGAGCTCACTCGGGCGATCGCGCTGAACCCCGGCAACCGCGATGCGCTACGGGTGTTGACGGAGTGGGTCACATCGTCGACGCGCGAGCTGCCGCCCGAGGCCGAAGCGGCGCTCAAGGAAGTGGAGGGCAAGGACCGAGCGCGCTCCGCCAAACGCATGGGCTACGGCTTCTTGAGTTGGTTCCTGCTTTCCCCGCTTTTCCTGTGGCTGGGAGTGCGTAGTTGGGGCTGCGCGCTGGCGACCGAAGCCGCCGTGCTACTGGTCGCGGGTTACGGCATCTGGATGGGCAAGACGGGGCGGGCGGGGCCGGAGTACATGCGATGGGGGATCGCCCTGACCTTCGTTGTGGTGGGCACCGCAAGTTTCATGCTCGGCCCGCTGATCTTGACGCCCGCCATCGCTGGTACGGCGGCCGCTGCGCTCGTGATCAACATCCGCGCGAACACGCTGACTCGCCGTTACATCTTGATCTCTGCGCTGACGAGTGTGTTCTTCCCGCTGGGCTTGCAGCTCAGCGGCCTGATGCCGGCGAGCTACGCTGTTGAAAACGGCCAGATCGTTCTGATGCCCGTGGCCATGAATTTGCCGCCGACGGGCGCGCTCATCTTCTTGAGTGCTGCAACCGTGCTGCAGCTGATACTCACGGTGTTGCTCATCGGCGGAGGCGTGGATCAACTCGTGCGGGCCGAGCGCAAGAACTTTGGGCAAGCCTGGCGGCTGAAGCGGCTTTTGCCGCAGTAGCGCCGGGTCTGTGGGGCCGCCGCCGCGCCCAAGCAACACCCACTGGGCGGGCGCAATCCAACGCCCAAATACAAGACCGGGCGTCAATGGTATCCTGGGTGGATGACACGCTCTGCACGCTTTTCGAGATTGGCTTCAGTATTGGCCGCGGCGATGGTGATCGTCGGCTGCGGTGGTGATGACGACGGCAGTGGCGGCAGCGGCGCGGCAGCAGGCACCGGCGCAACGGCAGGCAGCGGTGGCAGCGGCGGTGGCAGCGCAGGGAGCGGCACCGGCGCTTCTGCGGGCGTGGGCGGGGGCAGTGCGGGCGTGGGCGGCGGCACGGGCGGCGGCGGCACCGGCGGCGGCGGCACGGGCGGGACCGGTGGCAGCACCAGCGCGTCGTGTGCGCCACTACCCCCAGCCAGCGGCGCGACCGTGGAAGTCACGCCCGGCAAGAGTATCGGCGACGCGCTCAAGGGCGCCGCAGCGGGCACGACCATCCTGCTTGCCGACGGCACCTACGACGTTTCCGGTGATCCCATCTACATCACGACGGCGGGCATCACGATCCGCGGCAAGAGTGGCAACCGCGCCGCTGTGATCCTCGTGGCGGAGGCCGATGAGGACGTCGGACGCGCCGGCCGCGTACTCGACGAGCTCGCCCTGCACGTAGCGCCGGGCGTAGAGCGCGTCGTCCCGGTAGAGCGTCACGCCGTTGCTCGGGTCGTAGGCGATCGCCACCATGCGCCAGCCGGTGGAGGTCTCGACGGCGCCGCCGTTGTCGGGGAAGAGGGAGCGCGCCGCGAAGTCGCTCCCCGCCGTCCACTGCTGGCCGAGCTCTTCCTCGGCAAGCGGCGGGGGAGCGCCGGCTTCGAGCGGCTCGTCGCGATCAAGGTGCTGCACGCGGGCCTCGCCGGC
>CALMUT010000227.1 GCA_937872925.1 uncultured Myxococcales bacterium
CCCCCCCCCGCCGGTGACGAGCGCCACCCGCGGCAGCGCCGGCCGCGCGACGCGGCCGTTGCGAGCCCTCCCCGGCCCGGAGGGCTTCCGCGGCGACACGAAGGGCGGGCGCGGAGGCGACGTCTATCACGTGACCACCCTGGCCGATTCCGGCAAGGGCTCGCTGCGCGACGGCATCAGCTCTGCGACCGGTCCGCGCACGATCGTGTTCGAGGTAGGCGGCGAGATCAAACTCAAGTCGCGCCTGATCATCAATAAAAACAACCTCACCATCGCTGGGCAAACCGCACCCGGCGATGGCATCACGATCCGCGATCGCAGCGTCGACATCGCTAAAGCCAACCACATAGTGATCCGCCACTTGCGCATGCGCCGGGGCGACATCGACATCCTCGCCAGTGGCAAGCCCACGGGCTCCGTCGGGCTCGATACCGTGTCTATCGACGACTCCAAGAACGTGATCCTCGACCACGTTTCCGTATCGTGGAGTTGCGACGAGCTCTTCGGGATCGTGCAAAACGAAAACGTCACCATTCAGTGGGCGCTGATGGCAGAGCCCCTGGGCGATCCAAAGCTGCACCCCTACGGCGACGAACACGCCTACGGCCTGAACACGAGCGCCAATACCCTGAGCCTGCACCACTCGCTGCTCGTGAACTACGTCATGCGCGGCCCGCAGTTCGAGGCGAACGACGCCAGCAACAGCCAGGGCTATCACGTGCAGATGGAAGCCGTGAACAACGTGTTCTTCGACTACGAACGCTCAGGCTCGCGCTACACCACGGGCATCGAGACGAACCCGAGCGCCGCCAGCAACATCGACTTTTTCTTCCACTTTCGCAAAAACTACTACCTGAATCCGAACGCCTCACGCGCCGAGATCCATGCGGAGCTCAAGCACGGCGTGAGTAGCCGAGTGAAGGTGCACGTGGCCGGCAACATCGGACCGAATCGACCGACAGACACGGGCAACGAGTGGTCCATCGTCTGGACCAGCAACGCCGACCCCAGCGACGTCATCGCCAACGCTGCGAGCAACGTGAAGGCGCAAATGGCCAACGGTCCGCTCTTTGCGCCGCCGGTACCCGTGACGGAGCAAGCGGCGAAAGATGCCTACTTCGCCATCCTCGAAAGAGCTGGCGCATGGAAGAAGCGCGACGCGGTGGACAAGCGCGTCGTGCAGAACGTCGTCGATCGCAAATGGAGCAGCTACTTGCACTCGCAGTCCACGGTCGGCGGTTTTCCGGCATTGCAGTCGGGCACGCCGGCAGCCGACGTCGACCGTGACGGCATGGCCGACAGCTGGGAGCTCGCCGAAGGACTCAACCCCGCCGACCCCAACGATCGCAACGGCGACGCCGACAAAGACGGCTACACCAACTTGGAAGAGTACCTGGCGGACTTAGCCAAGTAGGTCGTTTCGGCAGTCCCATCTTTGCCCGAACGCGCACCCGACTCAAGCAGGCGCGCCATTCAAGACTACGAAGGTGCTTTTTTGGTGCGGGTCGGTGGACGCCAGGCTGGCGTCCGCCGCGGACACACGAGAGCGGACGGGCCAACATACTGCGGGCGTTCTTCGGTGTGTTCCACACTGCCGTTTCAGCGAGCTAGTCGCCGGCTAGGCCATAGGCGACCACTCCTCTATTCATCGACCCCGCTGCAAACACGCTGCAGTACTTTGACTCGCTCAAGGCGCCGCTCAATCTCTACGGTGCCAAACAATGCTGCAAGCCGGTCGGCGGAAGTTGCACAACCGCCACCGACATCGATTGCTGCAGCGGGACATGCAGCGGCAACCAGTGCACTTAGCTCGGTTGCTCGGCGTTGCAGCGTTGGCATGCAAACGCGCCGCAGCAACTCGAGATTAGTGCACCAGCGCCGCCCTGCGACCCGACCCCAAAAACAAAAAGCAGAAGCAGGGCGACCAACCCGCGAGCCGCCGAGTTGCGCGATGTGCGAAGCCTGCACGCCGAAACTTAGAGCGACGCTACGCATTGACGCAGGACGCAATGCGCTCCATGCCCACAGGTATGGAAAAGCCTGTGTGTGTGGTGATCGGGATCGGCCCCAAAAACGGCGCGGCTTTCGCGCGGCGATTCACCGAGGCGGGGTACCGGGTCGCGATGCTGTCCCGCAGCACGGAGCTGTCTGGCAAACTCGAAGCTGAGCTCGCCGGTTCGAAAGCCATCGTCTGCGACGTGACGGACGCGACGGCGATCGCGCGCGCGTTCGCCCAGGTCCGCACGGAGCTCGGGGACCCAGAGGTGTTGATCTACAACGCTGGGTCCGGCGTCTTCAAGAGCGTCGACGAAGTCAGTGCGGAAGAATTCGAACGCAGCTGGCGCATCAATACCATGGGCGCACTGCTCGCCTCGCAAGAGGTGCTGCCTGCCATGCGCAAAGCGAAACAGGGCAACATCGTGTTCGTGGGCGCAACCGCATCTCTGCGCGGAAAACCCAAGACGTCTGCGTTTGCATCGGCCAAGGCCGCACAACGCAGCCTCGCGCAGTCCATGGCGCGGCAGTTCGCACCGGAGGGGATCCATGTATCGCTGATGATCATCGACGGCGGCATCGGGGATTCGGAAATGCCCCTGGACAAGACCACGGACAAGCTGCATCCGGCGCACATCGCGGACGCGGCCTGGTACCTGACCCGGCAGCCCGCGTCGGCCCGTTCCTTCGAGATCGACCTCCGACCGCAGAGCGAGAGCTGGTAACCAGCCGGCTAGCCAGGCGCGCCTAGAAAGGCCGAGAAGCCGCCCTGGGTCGCGTATTTGTGCTCTAGGCGCCCATCGCTGGACGCCACTGGGTCGCCGAGCCTAGTTCGCCGCGTCACGGCGCTCCCATCTAAAGCTCGGGACGGGAAGGCTCCTCAAGGTTCTGCCGCCCCGGCCGTTCACTGGATCGAGATGATTCCCATTTCGGGCCTGCCGCTGTACGGATTGACGCAATTTCGCGAGTTGCGGGAGCAGAAGTCCGTGGCGCCCGTGCCGCCGGTCAACCCGGTAGAGCGCAAGGACCCCCACGCCCATGGCTTCGAGCGGGAGTCACAGCCCGCGGCACACGTCAGCATCAGCCCCGAGGCGCGGGCGCTGGCGGAGCTCGCCCAACAGCGCGCCGTCGAAGCCGACGAGGGCTAGCGGGGGTCGTTCAACTTCTCGATGGCCCGAGCAGTACGAAGCCACCCTGCTCAGCGTGGCCACACACTAGTGCCAAGCGGGAGGCCTTGCTCGCGCGTCCGCCCTTGCGGACCGTATCTTCGTCGTCTTAACGCAAAAACGCGGCGCTCCGTGGGGAACGCCGCGCTGTTGCAGCTGAGTCGCGCCTCTGCGCGGTTTTCCTGATCAGTACTGTTGCTGACCGCCGCCGGCTGCCTGCCAGATCTCGTTGAGGTCGTTGGTCAGGAAGAAGGGCCAGAGGAGGAAGTACATGATCGGGTGCTGGACGCTTGGGTTCGGCACGCCGGCCATGTGCTTGGCTTCCAGCACCTTCTCGGGCAGACCCCAGATTTGGATCAAGTTGAGGATGGGAATGAAGAACATGATCGGGTTGAGGTCATCCTTCTGCCGGAAGGCCTTCAACTCGCTGACCTGCGTGAAGAGCAAGTAGAGCAGGTACACAAAGCAGATCATTCCGATCACGAGGTTCATGATCGCGTTGCGGGTCTGACCGATGGGGCCGTGTGCACCCGGCGCGCCGCCACCGAATCCGCCGCCCTGAGGCGCCATGGGCGCGCCACCGGGAACGGGGCCGGCCATGGCCATGCCGGGACCGGGGGCCGGCCCACCGGGAGGAGGACCGACGAAGCAGCGGGGCGCGGGGCCGCGGGGAGGAGGACCGCCGAAGCCGCCGGGACCACCGGGTCCCCCAGGCGGGGGACCGCCGGGGCCACCAGGCGGAGGACTGCCGGGACCACCAGGCGGAGGACCGCCGAAGCCGCCTGGATCGCCGGGAGGTGGCCCACCAGGAGGAGGGCCGCCGAAGCCGCCGGGCGCGGGGCCGCCGGGAGGAGGACCGCCGAAGGCGCCAGGATCCCCAGGGGGGGGACCACCCGGGGGTGGACCTCCGGGGGGAGGTCCGCCAGGTCCGCCGGGCGGGGGCCCGCCAGGCGGGGGTGCGCCGGGGAATCCGCCCGGTCCCGCGGCTACGGTGCCGCCCAGAGGATCTGCGGGTCCGCCGGGAATTGCTGCGGGCGCGGCCGGGGGCGCGGGGGGAGCCGGCGGAGCCGGGGCTGCACCCGGCGAGGGTGGGGCGACGCCAAGCATCGTGCCCTTGAGTGAGGGTTTCGGCGCCGCGGGCGGCGCGGACGCCGGGCGCGGGGGCGCCGCAGGCGGGGCGTTGACCATGAGCATGGTGCCCTTGAATTTAGGCGCCGCAGCACCCTTCAAGTTGAAACCGCACTTCGTGCAGGTCGTCGCCGCTTCATCGTTTTGAGTGCCACAGTTCGGGCAAAACACCATACACCTCCCGGTCCTCGCCGCAGCCGCCGGCGAGCGGCCGCAGACTACACGTGCTTCGCTCGATTTCTCAAGTCAATCGAGGGGGTGCCGGGTGCGATTGTCCCCCCCTGTGAGCGGTCTTGACACCCGAAAGGCGCGATCACTACGGTGCGCTCGCCCGGGAGCGGGCTTTTGGCAGGCACTCGGCCGTGGATCGGACGAGACGCCGCCCTACAGGACGGACGAAAATGGCGTTTACCCTCTCTGTGGAGCAGGAGCGAGAGCTCGAAGCGATCCTTTCCCGCTACCCGAATAAGCAGGCCGCGTGCATCCCTGCGCTGCATCTCTGCCAAGCGGCCAACGAAAACTGGGTCAGCCCAGAGGTCATCACCTTCGTGGCGGATCGGCTTGGGCTGTCCACGGCGCATGTTCAGGGCGTGGTCACCTTCTATACGCTGTTCAATCGCGAACGGCCCGGCACGCATCAAGTGTGGGTGTGTCGCACGCTTTCCTGTGCCTTGCGCGGCAGCGACCAGATCCTTGGACACTGCAAGAAGCGTCTGAAGGTCAAAGAAGGTGGCACGACCAAAGATGGCAAGGTCACCTTGCGCACTGCTGAGTGCCTCGCGTCGTGCGGCACTGCCCCGATGATGCAGGTCGACAAGACTTACTACGAGAATCTCACCCTCGAAGAGGTGGACAAGATTCTCGATCAGCTCGTCGCTGACTGAAGCGAAAGAGCCGAGGAACCATGCTGAAGCGAACGTCCTATCTTTCCCACTCCTACGACAACCCCGAGGGACACACCCTCGCCGTGTACGAACAGAAGGGCGGCTACCAAAGCGCGAAGAAGGCGCTGGGTATCAGCCGCGAAGCCGTCGTTGAAGAGGTCAAAAAGGCCCACATTCGCGGGCGTGGCGGTGCCGGTTTCGACTGCGGCGTGAAGTGGGGCTTCATGCCCAAAGACAGCGCCAAGCCTGCGTACCTCGTGGTCAATGCCGACGAGGGCGAACCCGGTACTTTCAAGGATCGCACCATCATGGAGCGCAATCCCCACGCGCTCGTCGAGGGCTGCATTATCGGCTGCTTCGGCGTCGGAGCGCACGTTGCCTACATCTACGTTCGGGACGAGCTGCATCTATCCAAGCAGCGGCTGTGGGAGGCCATCGAAGAGGCGCGCAAAAAGGGTTACCTTGGCGCAAAGCCCTTCGGCCGCGACTATCCGGTGGAAGTTTACGTGCACACTGGCGCGGGCGCTTACATCTGCGGCGAAGAGACCGCGCTGCTGAATTCCCTCGAGGGCAAGCGCGGCGAGCCGCGTCTGAAACCACCGTTCCCCGCACAGTTCGGCGCCTTCGGTTGCCCCTCCACGGTGAACAACGTCGAGACCATTGCGGTGGTGCCCACCATCTTCCAAGTCGGGGGAGAGCCTTTCAGTCGCGTCTCGGCGCTGCACGACTTCAATGACGGTGGCGCTCGCTTGTTTGGCGTGAGCGGACACGTCAAGAACCCGGGCGTATACGAGTGCGCCGTGGGTCTGACCCTCCGCGAGTTGATCTTCGATCTCGGCGGCGGGCTGAGCACCGGCACGGAGATCCTTGGCGTTATTCCTGGTGGTTCTAGCTGTCCGGTGCACCGCCCGGACGAGATCATCGACGTGCCTGGCGACCCGCGCTTCGAGCCTTATAACGGCAAGAGCATCCTGGACCTGCCCCTGGGCGTGGACACCTATCGCGCCGTTGGCGGCATGCTGGGCACTTGTTGCGCCATCGTGCTCTCGGACGAAGCCGATCCAGTGCTTGCGTTCCACAACCTGATGCGCTTCTACCGTCACGAGTCTTGCGGACAATGCACGCCCTGTCGCGAAGGCTGCGGTTGGATGGAGCGCATCGCGAACAAGATCGTGGAAGGCACCGCTACTATGGCGGAGCTCGATGAGATCAGCGAGATCGCATCCAACATCACCGGCAACACCATTTGCGCGTTTGGGGACGGAGCTGCGCAGCCAGCGCTCTCCTTCGTGCGCAAGTACCGGAAGCATTTCGAGGACTACATCCTGACTGGTGGCAAAAGTCAGACGAAGAGGCTGGTCGCATGAGTGCCGGAAGCATCTTGTTTGCAGTCGCCGCACTGCTCTGCATCGTTGGCGCCTTGGCAACCGTGCTCTCCAAGAACCCCATTCGCGGCGCGATCGGGCTCTTGACTACGATTGTCGGCATTGCGCTGCTCTTCCTGAAACTCGCCGCGGAGTTCTTGGCGGCCATCCAGCTCATCGTTTACGCAGGCGCAGTTGTTGTTCTGTTCGTCTTCGTGATCATGCTGCTGGGGCCGGACGCGGGCAGCAAAGAAACGCCACCGGGCAAAGCACGCTTTTCGAGGTGGTTTTCCGCATTCGGGCTGGTGGCTCTGAGCGGCACCGCGCTTTACTTGCTCTCTCGGGGGCAGCAAACCCTCACTCCGCTGCCTGCAGTGACGCCGGACCACGGTTCCACCGAAGCCGTTGGCGGCCTCCTGTTCAATCACGCCATTGTGCCTTTCGAGCTGGCAACCGCGCTGCTCATCGTCGCCGTGGTCGGCGCCATCGCGGTGGCACGCACCAAACCCCGCCGGCGCCGCGCAGTTCCAGAAGGCCACGAAGGGCGTCGTCTCTTTGGTGGCCCGCTGCACCCTCGAGACGCCGAGCGTCCCCTAGTCAAGGAGCCTGCAGAATGAACGCCTTGGGCGGCTTCGTGGAGCACTACGTGCTCCTCGCTTCGGTACTCTTCACCATTGGCGCCGTGGGTTTCGTGGCTCGCCGGAATGCCTTGGTCCAGCTCATGAGCATCGAGCTGATGCTCAACGCCGTGAACCTGCTGTTGGTCGCTTACAACCGCGCCCACGGCGAGGTGATGACCGGGCAGCTGTTCGCATTCTTCATCATCGCCGTTGCTGCCGCAGAAGCGGCAGTGGGCCTCGCCATCTTACTTGCCTTCTACCGCCTCAATGCTTCCGTCCACAGCGACGAAGCGGACGCGCTCAAGCACTGAGGAAATCGTCATGGACGCGCTCGCAAAAGCATTCCCGCCCGGGGACTTCTCACTCCTTGCCGTCATCGTCTGCCTGCCGCTAATCGGCGCATTCGTAAACGGAGTCTTTGGCAAACGGCTGGGCAAAGAAGCCGTGCGGCTGATGGCCCTGTCCGCTGTCGGGATCTCGTTTCTCGCCAGTATCGTCGCGTTCCTGCTGTTGAAGCAGGCCCAAACCGGCAGCGACGCGGTGCGCTTCAGTTGGACGGCGTACGAGTGGTTGCGCGTCAGCGGGCGCCACGACATCGGTTCGATCCCGATTCAGGTCGCGTTTTCCCTCGACGCCCTCAACGCCACCATGGCGTTGGTCGTCACCGGCGTCGGCTTCTTGATCCACTTGTACTCCACCAAGTACATGGACACAGATCCGAGCTTCCATCGTTTCTTCGCCTACTTGAACCTGTTCATCTTCTCGATGCTGGTGCTGATCCTGGGCGACAGTCTGCCGGTGCTGTTCGTGGGCTGGGAGGGCGTGGGCTTGTGCAGCTACCTCTTGATCGGCTTCTGGTTCGACGACGAAAAGAACGCGGCGGCGGGCAAGAAGGCGTTCATCGTCAACCGCATCGGTGACTTCGGGTTGCTGGTCGCGATGGCGCTCTTGGCCTACCACGTGGGCGCGCTGGACTGGGTTGGCATCGAGGGCGGCCGCCAGAACCTGCTCAATCCCGTCAAGCTCTGGCCCATTGGCAACGCCGTGCCGCTGTCCAACGTGCTGCCGGCGGGTGCGGCCGAGTGGCTCAACACGCCACGCTACGCCACGGGCGCGAGTCTCGTCGGGTTCGCGCTGTTTTTGGGTTGTGCCGGCAAGAGCGCACAAATCCCGCTCTACGTCTGGCTGCCGGACGCCATGGCCGGCCCAACGCCCGTCAGCGCGCTGATCCACGCGGCCACGATGGTCACTGCTGGCGTGTACCTAGTCTGCCGCATGAGCGCCGTATTTGTGCTCAGTCCGGCCGTCATGTTCACGATGGCAACGGTTGGCGCGCTCACGGCGCTGCTGGCTGCCAGCATCGCGTTCGTCCAGAACGACATCAAGAAGGTGCTGGCGTATTCGACGGTCAGCCAGCTGGGCTACATGTTCTTGGGCGTGGGCGTGGGCGCGTTTTCTGCCGGCTTCTTCCACGTCCTGACGCACGCATTCTTCAAGGCCTGCCTCTTCCTCGGCGCCGGCAGCGTGATCTACCAGATGCACAAGCGCATCCACGACACGGATGCGTCCCAGGACATGCGCAACATGGGCGGCATGCGCAAGTACATGCCCTACACCTTTGCGACCTTCGCGGCGGCTTGGGTCGCGATTATCGGCTTCCCGGGCACCAGCGGGTTCTTCTCGAAAGACGAAATCCTGCTGAAGGCCTACACCAACAGCATTCCCTCTCCGATTGAAGGAGGAAAGATCACCCAGCTCACCCGTCAGGGCGAGCAGACGATCATGGAGCTATTCCAGTGGCCGACCTGGGGCAGCAAGTTCCTCTTCGCCCTTGGCATCCTGGGCGCTGTAATGACGGCCTTTTATATGTCGCGTCTGGTATTTGGGATTTTCTGGGGCGACTTCAAGGGCTGGACCATCAAGAAGAAGTGGAAAGAGCCCGCCCACGACGATCACCACCACCACGCCTACGACCCAACCGAGAAGCTGGAGGGGCCCACTCCTCAGGAGAGCCCCTGGGAGATGACACTGCCCTTGGTCGTGCTGGGCGCACTCAGCATCGGCGCCGGCTTTCTCAACGCCCACGTGTTGCACATCCATCCCCTCGACAACTGGCTGCTGCCCGTCTTCGATTCCGCGGCGAAGAACGTGACGGTCGCTGAAGGGGGCACGGCCTTCGTGCTCGCTTGCGGTGTCAGCGCGTTCGCTATCGGTACGGGTGGGGCCTACTACGTGTACATGGTGGAAAAGGGGCGCCCCGCGCGCAGCTTTGTCGAGCAATTCCCGCGCCTGCACCAGTGGGCCTACAACAAGTGGTACGTCGACGAAGCCTACAACGAGGCCGTCGTGGAATCCGTGGTATCCCTTGCGGACACCGCGAATCAGGCCGACAAGTACGTTGTCGACGGCATCGTCGCGAAGCTGACGGCCTTCGTAGTGCAACTAGCGGGCTCGGGGCTGCGCTTGTTGCAAACCGGCCGCGTGCAGGCCTACGCGGCGATGATGGTCGTCGGCGTGGGTGGGCTGGGTTGGTTCCTATTCTCGCCCCACGCCAACGCAAAGACTGTCGGCGATGCGAGTGCTGGCAACTACGAAGTCGTGGCCGCGCCAGGTTTCGGATACGCCTACCGCTGGGACGCGGATGGGGACGGAAACTGGGACACGGAGAACTTCGGTGAACAGATGCGCGTCAACCTTGCCGTGGAACGCGGGGAAACGAAGACCGTGCGGCTGCAAATCAAGAACGCCTTCGGGCGTATCGCCGAGCGCAGCGTGCCAGTCACGCGGCCCAAGGCGGATCTCAGTCCGGGCGGAGTCACGACGATTCAGGTCGAACAAGACCCCGACGGAACGGTGCGCGGCGTCGTGCCGGGATTGAACGCGCCCCCGCGACCCCGCCGTGACAACGCTCCGACTCCCGCGCGGCCCACGTTCCGGCCAGTGCAGCCGCCGCTACCACCCGGGCAGCCCGGTGCCGGAGGTCCACAATGAGCCCCGCAGCCAAAGGCATTTTCGAACTGCTGCCCTATTTGGCGGTATTCGCCATCGGCGCGTTGATCCCCCGGCGACAAGGCATGCTGGAACGCATCGCCTTCGGAGTGGTGGGCGTGCTTTCCCTCGCACTCATCTCGGGCCTCTGGCCGGATGCGGCGGCCGCAGGAGCAGACGGCGCAGCAGCAACGCCCCCGGAAGAGTGGCCGCACCTGCTGAATGTGATCGTTTTCGTGCCCGTGCTGGGCGCCCTCGCGATTCTGTTCTTGCCGCGGCAGACCCCGAATCTATTGCGACGCTTCACCCTGGGGATCCTGGCCGTGGACTTCGTTGCCTCGCTGCTGCTCTTGCGAGTGCCGATGACCCGGGGCTGGCATTTCCAGTACGTGAGCGATTGGCTGCCCAGCTTTGGCATCCGCTACCACGTCGCTTTGGACGGCGTGAGCCTGTGGATGGTGCTGCTGGCGACCCTGACGACGCCCATTGCGGCGTACGTTTCCTTCGGATCGATCAAGAAGCGCACCAAGGAGTTGTGCTTTTCGCTGCTCCTGCTGCACGGCGCGATGCTCGGCGCCTTCGTCTCCCTGGATCTGTTCCTGTTCTATGTGTTCTGGGAGTTGATGCTGGTCCCGATGATCATCTTGATCGGCGTGTGGGGCGGCGTCGAAAAGATCAAAGCGGCGTACAAATTCTTCCTCTACACCATGGCTGGCAGTGTGCTGATGCTCGCCGCCATTCTGTACATGGTCTGGGCGCACAAGTCCGTGGCGGGCTTCGTCACCTTCGACTACCTGGCACTCTCGAACCTGGTCTTGCCGCGCACCGCGGCTTGGCTGTGTTTCGGTGCATTTGCCTTGGCCTTCGTGATCAAGGTGCCGATGTTCCCGCTGCACACTTGGCTGCCTGATGCTCACGTACAAGCGCCGACGGGTGGTTCCATCATTTTGGCCGCGGTGCTGCTCAAGCTCGGCACCTACGGCTACATCCGCTTTTGCATGGGCATGTTCGGCGGACCTTCTTGGAACGCGGCAGCGAACTTGGCTGGCATCGCCGTCGGTGGCGGCATCCTCTACGGCGCCCTCGTCGCTTGGCGTCAGGACGATATCAAACGCCTAGTGGCGTACTCGTCCGTGGCTCACATGGGTTTCGTGATGCTGGGTTTGTTTAGTGGCACCAAGACCGGCATCGAAGGCGCCATCTTGCAGATGGTCAACCATGGCATCTCAACCGGCGCACTCTTCCTCTTGGTGGGGGTCATCTACGATCGCCGGCACACCCGTGAGGTGCGGGAGTTCGGGGGCATTGCCAAGGTGATGCCCGTGTACGCGGCGCTCTTCGTGATCGTGACCATGTCCAGCATCGGTGTGCCGGGCACCAACGGCTTCGTCGGTGAGTTCATGGTGATCATGGGCACCTATGTGTCGCTGCCCCTGGGCTCGCACGGAGGGCTACAAGCCGTGCTGGCCGCTTTCGGCGTGATCCTCGCGGCGGTGTATATGCTCAGTGTCGTGCAGCGCGTGTTCTTCGGCCCGCTCACGAATCCCAAGAACAAGGGCCTCAAAGATCTGAACGTGCGGGAGTCCGTGGCGCTAGCCCCGCTGATCGCGCTGATCTTCGTGATTGGCCTGTTCCCGTCGCTCTTCCTGGAGCGCAGTCGTGACGCGGTTGGCGTCGTGATTGAGCGCTACACCGAGGGTCGAAAGGCATTCCAAGATATGGACCCGAGCGCAACCAAACCGCGGCTCATGCCTCGCAGAGGCGGCGTGCTGGAGACGGGCTACCCGGAACCGCCGAAGCCGAAAGACGCAGTGGCAGATGCGCCCACAGCACCTGATCCCAAAACGGCCCTCAACGCGGAGGTGCAGCCGTGAGCATCGACATTCTTTTCGGTCTCTCGCCCTTGCTCTCCGTCGCCTTGGGCGCCTTGCTGCTGATGCTGGCGGAGGCCTTCGGCAAACCCCAAAACGATGAGGGTTACAGCCCTGACGGTGTGATCATCGATGCCGGCGCCGGGCGCGCCGGGGAGCTGGGCATGATCGCCGCGGTCATCCTTTTCGCGGGCGCTGCTTTCAGCATCGGCGTGTGGTCCGCCGGCCCGGAAAACCTGGTGGGGCTCGACACGCTGCGGCCCTATTTGATCATCGATCGATTCTCGGTCTTCTTCTGTTTCACGCTGTGTCTTGGTGGCGCGTTGGCGGCGTTGCTTGCCGGCGGCTATCTCACCGAGCACAAGATCGATCGCGGCGAGTTCTTTCCCCTGGTGCTCTTCGCCACGGTCGGCGCGATGGCGTTGGCGGCATCCGGCGAGTTGCTCACGCTTTTCGTGGCCCTCGAGACGATGTCCCTGGGGGTGTATGCCATGGTGGGGTTGCGCAAAAGCGCCCGGGCCAGCGAAGCCGCTCTCAAGTACTTCTTGCTCGGCAGTTTTGCCGCAGCGCTGATGCTCTTTGGTGCCGCGCTGCTCTACGGTGCCACTGGCCACACGGATCTGGTGGGCATCGGCGAGGCCATCAAGACCTCCGGCCGTGCGGGCTCCTCAGTGAGCGCTGCGCCCATCTTGGTTGCGTTAGTGCTCACGCTCGCGGGACTCGCCTTCAAAGTGAGCGCCGTCCCGTTCCACATGTGGACGCCGGACGCATACGAGGGCGCGCCGCCCCCCGCCACGAGCTTCATGGCGGTTGCGGTCAAGGCCGCTGCCTTTGCCGTCCTGATTCGGGTGCTGCTTGTGGCTTTCGGCGACGAGCGGCTGATGAGCTGGGCGAGCGGTTGGCCTCCGGCGCTGGCCCTGATGGCCGTGCTCAGCATGACGGTCGCAAACGTGATCGCTGGCCGCCAGAGCTCGGTCAAGCGCATGCTCGCCTACTCGTCTATCGCCCATGCGGGTTACGCCCTGGTGGGCGTTGTCGCCACGATGCGGAGCGACATGGGAGAGGCCAGCGTGCTGTTCTATCTCCTGACCTATACGGTTTCGACGGCGGGTGCCTTCGGCGCACTCATTCTGTGTGGCAGTCGCGGCAAAGAAGCGGTCAGCTACGATGACCTTGCCGGCCTTGCTCGCCGCCATCCGGCTGCGGCACTGGCCTTCTCCCTGTTCTTGCTGTCGCTGGCGGGATTGCCGCCCACGGCTGGCTTTTTCGGCAAGCTGTACATCTTCCAGGCGGCGATGGACTCCGAGCTGTACGCCCTTGCGGTCATCGGCCTACTCAACAGCCTGCTGGGTGCCTACTACTACCTGCGCGTGATGGTCTTCATGTACATGCGCGAGCCGGCTCCGGGCGCGCCCATCGCCGAGCCGATGCGTTCTGGGTACGTCACTTCGGCGCTGGTTCTGGCGGCGGTGCTCGTCTTGGCCCTCGGTGTGCTGCCTGGCGCTTGGCTCGAAATGGTCGGCGCCGCTAGCGTACTGCGCAGCTAAGCGCTCTCGGCGCGCCGCTGGCCAGTGCCCCGGTGCACGAGAAACATTGCACATGAGGGCAGCAGTGCACAAAAAGAAAACGGGCACGCCCAGGGGGGCGCGCCCGTTCTTTATTCGAGGCTAGCCTATCGACCTAGGTCGAACTTCAGCTGCTGCTTGCCACTTCCGATGATGATCGGGTTGTAGGAAAGCTTCAAGCCCGTCGCGTTCTTCGGCACCTCAAAGGTGATCCAGCCCTTAGCCTTTTCTCCCTTGCCGACTCGAACGCTCTTGAGGTCCGGGGTGCAGCCACCGAAGGTGCTCGTGTACGAGTATCCCTCGCTGTCGGTGATCTTGGCGTAGAACGGGTTGACCGCGACGTCCTTGTCAGCCGTGCCTTCAATAGTCGTCTCGATCCCGAGCTTGATGTTCCCCTTCTTCGCGCGGAAGTAGTACTTGACCTTGCACTCCTTCACGTTGTCGATGACCATTGCGTAGTCAGGCGCGGTGGCCTTCTCTCCAACGTTCCAGACCTTGTTGCTCTCGACCGGTGTGGTCGGAGTGGTCGTGCCCGTGTTGAGGGGTGTGGTCTCGGCCGTGGTGGGAGCCGGGGGTGGTGGTGCCTTCTTTTTGCAGGCCAGTAGCGAGCCGATCACCAGCACTGCGCAGCCGAAGGAGGTCCATGAAGTCGAACGAATGTGCATCAGCGGCACCCTTTCCTGATCTCGTCGTTTTGGAAGAACCGCGCCGACCTTACCCGAAAACGGGCTCAGTTTTGAAGCGGAGAGGGCCAAAGCGGCCCGAGGATTGCTCCCTTTGAGTTCGGGCCGTAATACGGGCTTCCCCCGCCAGGTCTTCCCGGCTAGGATCATTTGGGTAAACGCATGAAATTACAGGAGTTTATTGGAAGCGCCGGGCTTCGGCGGCGACGCCGCTTGGCTCAGGCGGGGGTCATCGGGGTTTGCTGCTTTGCCACCGCAGTTGGCTGCTCGAAGCAGAAATCGGCTTCCGGGGGCAGCGCGTCCGCCTCGGCTAGCGCTTCGGCCTCCGGGCCGCCCATGGTGCTGGCGGTGCCGGTGCACGCCGAAAAAGTGCGGAAGGCCGTGAACCCCAAGGGGCAGGCGGCGTACGCAGGCCCAACGGGCACGGTCGTGGGCGTGGTGCGGGTCAGCGGCCCCACCGCGCCGAGTCGCGACGACCTGTTGAGCAAGATCCCGGAGCAGTGCGCCGGGGCCAAGGGGTTTTACGCGCCGGCGTTCCGGGAAGGTCCCGGGCGCGCCCTGGCGGACGTGCTGGTCACCGTGTCCGGCTACAGCGGATACGTTCCGGCCAAGGAGGAAGTCAAAGCCACCACCATCAAAGACTGCGCATACGCGGCGCGAACCTACGCGGTCATGTTCGGTCAAAAGATGGAAGTGAAGAACATCGGGGGGCGGCCGCAGATGCCGAAGCTTCTTGGCGCCACGAGCAGTGCCGTGATGGTCGCTGTGCCCGCAGGGGACGCCGTGCCGCTCCTGCCGGATCATCCGGGACGGTTCACGTTGGTCGACGAAATGTACGGCGGCGTGCAAGCGGACGTCTTTGTGCTGCAGTACCCGACCTTTGCGGTGACTGGCACAGACGGGCGCTTCGAAATCCGCGGTGTTCCAACGGGAGAACTCAAGCTCAACGCGCTCTTGCCCACAACCATGTCCGTCAAGAGCCAGAGCGTGACCGTGCAAGCGGGAAAGAGCGTCGAGGCGGAAATCACGTTGGAATATGTTCCGCTCGCGCCAGCCCCGTCGTCGTCCGCTCCCGTTCCTCCGCAAATTCCCTAGTCGTGGGCTTTGATTTGGATGGGTCGTTCTGACTCGCCGCAATCCCCGGCTGTCTCGACGCTCTCGCGCCCGCTTCCGAGTGTTCCAGCAGCGATCTCAGAAACGCAGGCGGCGTTTGGGCGTCGGGCCCTGCGCGGGGCGAAGGGTGATGCCGCCTCGCCGCAGCCGCTCGTCGATGCTGCGCTCGAGGGCGTCCCGTGCTTGCGGCAATGCCGGAGCAGCGGCGATCCAAGCGCGCGCGGCCTCGTCGCCGGTTCGGCGCCGGAGCATTTCGGCCATGAGCCGAACGCTCAAGGGCCCCACGGGCACGGCCGCGCCCTCCAAGGGCGGCTCCGGCAGGCTGTCACCGCTGAGATCTGCAGCGACCCAGAGTGCGACGCGGGCGTCACCGTTCGCTGGATCTGCAGCCAAGACGTGCAGGGCCTGGGTCAGTGCGACTTTGGTGGCTCCGAGGGCGGCCGCACGGCTCGCGAGCACACCGGGAGTGACCCGGCAGCGATTCGCGAGGTCCCGGGCGTGGCCGAGTTTGCCCGCGACAAGGGCGCCGTCCAGCTCGCGCAGAGTTGCGTCGTCACAGCTGGGCTGCCCGCCGCCGCCGCGCGCCATGGCCGCACGCGATGCGCGTGCCCGGTCGCTTGCGTGTTTCGTCCAAGCGGAATCACTCAGCTGATCGGAGAGGCGTGCGACCCGTTGCCATGCGCTCGGCGAACCGTGCTCGAGCGCCAGAGCGATTGCCCAGTCGAGCGCCTCTCGGTTCTTGCCCGCGGCCGTCAGCGTGCTGAGCAGCGTTTCTAGCGCGGCTGGATGTTTTGGATCCAGCGTGACGGCCTTGCGCGCGTGCTCCAGCGCCCCACGGATGTTGCCTTCCGTACGTGCACACTCTGCCTTGGCGACGAAGAGCGGGCCGTACTCAGGATCGAGTTGCTGTGCCCGCGCGAGCGCGTCGGACGCCCCAGTTCGCCCCGCTAGGTGACAGCGCACCGCGCCCAATCGAGACCACAGTTCCGGGCTGCTGGGGTCACTTTCCACTGCAAGCAAGTACTCGCGTTCAGCTTCGGAGTACTTTTCGGCGAGTTCGAACAACATGCCGCGCGTGTATGCAGCGTAGGCATCGGTTCCGATGGCGCGCCCTTGGATCTCTTGGCCATCCACCACGCGCACCACAGAGCCGCTACCCAGGCCGCACCCGGCGCAGAGCGCGGCACAGAGCCCCGCCGCGCCGTACCACTTCATTTTGCGCTGACCTCGCCCAGGGCCGCGAGCAGCGCATCGTTCTGCTCCGCGGTCCCAATGGTGACACGCAGGTGCTTGGTCAGGCGGCCGCCGCGCCCATGAAAGCTGCGCACCAGTACACCTCGGGTCTTGAGCGCGTTGAAAACGTCGACGGCTTCCCCGGGGGTCTTCAGCCACAAGAAATTGGCGTGGCTGTCCGCGGCGTGGAACCCGGGAAGCGCGTTCATCGCAGCTTGCACACGGGATCGCTCGTTTTGCACTGCACGCACTCCGACGAGCACTTCGTCCCAGTAGTCGGTCAGCACTCGAGTCGCCAGTAGCTGGGAGGGTGCTGGCATGTTGTAGGGCTGTCGCACTTTGTCCAACTCGGCGATCAGCTCGGACCGTCCCAGCAGCCAACCCACCCGAAGCCCCGCGAAACCGACTTTGCTGAGCGTACGCATGATCACGACGTTGTCGTGGCGCCGGTACAGCGCCAGCGCGTCCTTCGCGGCATAGGGCACGTAGGCCTCATCGATCACGACCACGGAGTCTTTCGCTGCTTCGATGAGCGTTTCAAGGCGCTCTGGGCCAGCCAGGGTCCCGGTTGGGTTGTTGGGGGACGCGATGAATACGATGTTGGGCGGCGCCATCTCCAGCGCGCGCAGCATGGATTCCGTGGGCAAGTCCCAAGCTTCGTCCAGGGGCACTTCCATCACCCGCAGCCCTCGCACGCGCGCGCTAATGCGATACATGACGAAGCTGGGCGTTGTGGTCAGAATCGTCGCCGCGCCGGATTTGTCGCGGGGCCGACGCAGCGCCGTCAGCAGCATGGCCACAACCTCGTCGCTGCCGACGCCAACCAGGACTTCTTCGGCTGACGCACCCATCTTGGCAGCGATTGCCGTGCGCAACTCCCGGGACAGTGCGTCCGGGTAGCGCTCGAAAGCGGAATCTGAGAGGCAGCTAGCCAGGCCAGCGCGCAGGCGTTCGGAATTGAGGGGGGGCGCTTCGTTGGCGTCGAGCCGGACGGCGAACGTGCCCTGATGCGGGACGTAGCTGGAGAGCTCGGAGAGTTCCGGGGTCAGGAGCTGGGCCAGCGCTTGCCGCATGGGGTGGAGGATACAGCGATCAGCGACCGCGGATCGCGTCGAGTGCGGCTTTGGCGGCTTCCAAGCTAATTTGCCCGCTCTGAGTCATCTGACTCGCTGTACGTTCGACTTCGCTGCCCGTGGCTCCCGCTGCTGCAGCGACCGAACGCGCATGCAACGACATATGGCCGCGCTGGATCCCCTCGGTTGCCAGCGCGCGCAGCGCCGCCAGGTTGGACGCAAGCCCGACGGAAGCGGCTATCTCGGAAAGCTCCGACGCGCGTTCGATGCCCATGATTTCCAGGCTCAGGCGCGCGACGGGGTGCACGCGGAGCGTTCCGCCGACAGTGCCCAGGGCCAAAGGCATCTCGAGTTCGCCGGTCAAATCATCCCCGTCCCGCCTCCATACCGCCAGCGGCCCGTAGCGACCCGTTCGAGCCGCGTAGGAATGCGCTCCAGCTTCGACGGCTCGCCAGTCGTTACCCGTTGCCATCACCACGGCGTCCACACCGTTCATGATGCCCTTGTTGTGAGTGGCCGCGCGGTACGGATCTAGTTCCGCAAATTTGGATGCTTCCACCACGGCGTCCACCACGGCGCGCCCGTCGGCGTCGCCGTTTTCCCGCACCACAAGGTCCGGAGCGTGCACGCGGCAGGTGACGCGCACGCGGCGCTTGTCACACAGATTGGTCAAGATGCGCAGCCCTAGCCGCCCACCGCTGAGCTCCCGGGCGCGCGGGCCCACGGCTTCGGCAACGGAATTGACAAGGTTAGCGCCCATCGCATCTTTACAGTCCACGTGCACGTGCAGCACGAGTTGGCCCTGTCCCAGATTGCGCACCTCGATCCCGCGCGGACCACCACCGCGTTCGAGTAGCCCCGGCACGGCGTTCGCCGCCAGCGAAAGTAGCTCCGTGGACGCCTGTTCCAATCGGGCGATCCCCTGCGGCACGTCGGGCACTGACGAAAGCTGAACCTGGGTGGTCATCCAGGTGTCGATCATTTCTGCTGAGAATCCACCGGCAGCGCGCACCATCTTGGCGGCGTTGGATGCCGCTGCGATCACACTTGGCTCTTCCACCACCATGGGGACGAGGCGATCGACTCCGTTGACGCGTACATTCAGCGCCACGCCGAAAGGGAGTCCGTACAGCCCCAGCACGTTTTCGACGACCTTGTCAGCAGTGGTCGCGTCCAGACCACCCGTATCGAGTGCTTCGGTCAGTCGCTCTAGCGTGACGTTGGCCCGTCGGGCAATGAGCTGACGCCGGCTGCTCACGTCGAGCTTGTAGAAGTTGGGGATGCGGGAACCTTGTTCCTCGTCCGGGTCGAAGTCGCTTTCGCTCATGGTGCTGATAGATTGGGGTCGCAGTCGGACCCAGTGATCGCATGGACGCCGCGCGCTTCCAGGCGCAGGGCAAGGGGGCGATAGCCGAAGTTGTCGCGCAGCTCAACCAATGCGGGGCTGGGCGGGCTGTTTCCTACGTACAGCACGCTGTCCCCGCCTCCCGCGCCAGATGCAAGCGTGGTGCCTCCCTGCGACCGCGATGCGTCGCGCAGCGCCAGCACCGATGGCGTGATGATCGGCACGCCCGCCGCCTGCCCGAGTGAGTGTAGGGCGTCCACCTGCGCGTCCAGGGCAGCGACCAAACCCGCGCCGTTGCCCGCGGCCAGCGTGGCCACCGCTTGGTGGGCAGCGGCGGTTTGGGCGCCCATCAATTCCTCGAAGGCTGCGGCATCCGTTTCCGCCAGGGCCCTCACGCTGCGCACCATGTCTGGGGTGCTGGAAGAGTCACCCGAAAACCATGCCTCGATGCAGAGGGTGCTGGGCAGAGACCCATGCTCGATGGCAAGCGCATGCCCTTGCAGGTGCGCGATCAACGTGCCGCCGTACGCCGCTGCCGCGACGTCAATGCCGCTGCCGCCGCCTTGGGCGCTCCGGTGGGCGAGGCGCGCCCTCTCGAAGACCTGAGCTGCCAGGGCCGCATCCGTGAGCGCGGCGTCACGGTCCAAGGCAAGGGCCGCCAGGGACGCCACAAGGATGGCCGCACTCGAACCCAGTCCGAGCTTCCGATCGCCGTCTCGAAGTGCACTGGCGTCGAAGGCCGGCGCCGGCACGTCCCCCAAAGCCGCACGGACCTCGGGCGTGATGAACGCCGCGGGTGCTTCACTGTCCGCGACCACATAGCGATCCACCGCGGTGACCACGGCGGGGGCACCAAAGAGCACTGCATACGCGCCCGAGAGTACTAGCTTGCCGGGCGCTGCGGCCTTCATGGGCTGCTGGTTCCCCTCAACAAACGTCGACCTTCGGCCGCATCCAGCAGCGAAGCGTCGCTGCCCGGCGACGCCGCAATGACACGGGTCACCCCAGGGACGTGCTTCAGCTCGGCGGTAAACTCTTCGGCATCGGCGCTGTTGCAGAGCAATTTGACGTGTGGGCCGGCATCCATGGTCGCGTAGAGCGCCCCGCCTGCGGCCCGAAGCGAGCGGACCCGCTCGAGTACCGCAAGGGTTGCCGGTCGGAAGTACAACAGCGCGGGGCGAGCCGACAGCATGCAGGCATGCATCATGAGGGCGCTTTGCTCGGCCGCGACGCCCACGGCGTCTAGATCCCGTGCCAACAGCGCCGTTCGGATTTCCTCGAACAGCACGCGAGAGTGCGTGAGCCAGGCCTCATAGTACGGACTCGTATGCGCGGTGTGTTGCATGCCCTGCGTGGAGCCGGTGCCCTTGGGGCCGGGATCGGTCACGGCGACGAGCATCTTCACGTCGAGGTGGTCCGCTCCTGCCACACGCTCGGCGCTGGCCGCGCCCGCTTCGAGCATGGCCCAGCCCCCGAAAACCGAGCGCGCTGCGGACGCGCTGGCTGCGCGCGCGAAGGCGCTGACTTCTTCCGGAGCTAGGGCCAGTCCGGCCGCGTGGGACGCCGCTAGGGCCAGCGCCGCAAAGCCAGACGCACTCGACGCCAAGCCTGAGGCCGTCGGGAAGTTGTTGCGGCTGTCAACTCGGGCGAAGTCGCCGCGTCCTGACCGCGCGCGGATGGCATCGAGCAAAGCGACGACCCGGCGCGCTTCGGCGTCGGTTGCCGCGCGCCCGTCGAGCCGGACAGCGTGGGCCGTCAGCTTCGCGTCGAAGGCGACGTGGGTGACCGTATTGAGCCCAGCCAGGGTCAGCGACAAGCTGGGCACCGCCGTGAGGTTTTGCTCGACGTTGGATTTGCCCCAGTATTTGGCCAGCGCGATGTTCGCGGAAGCCTGTGCGAATGCTTCGTCCGTCATGCTGAGGGTCCCGGCACCTGAGCTTCGAACCCAGGTATCTTTTGCGCCTTCCAGGCCGCGATCACGGCCGCGGCGCTGTCCTGCACTAGGGCGATCACGGCGCCGCCGCCGCCCGCGCCGGTCAGCTTTGCACCGAGCGCGCCGGCGTCCCGGGCGATGCCGCAGGCCACTTCAATCTCCTCGCTCGAAACGTGAAGCCCGGCGAGCAGCATTTGGTTGAGGTCCATCAGCTTGCCGAGCCCTTCGGTGTCTCCGGCTTCCAGGCAGAGCTTGGCGTTTTTGGCGAGGGCTTCGATGCCGTCGAGCGCCTTTTGCACGACGTTGGGCCGTCGCTCTTTGAGCGCCCGGACGGACGCGACCATCTTCTTGGTGCTGGCTGGGGGACCGGCGATCCCGACGGCAAGCACCAGCGGCGCGCCGAGGGGGATCAGTGCCGGCGGCTCGCCGCGCACATACCAAATGCATCCAGCGCTGGCGGCGGCCGCGGTGTCGATGCCCGAGGGCGTTCCGTGGAAGACCTCTTCAAAGGCTCCCGCGGCGGTCAGGACCCGCGCGTCGCGGTCCCGTTCGTCGCCTAGGGCGTCGAGCACCGCGCGCGCCGTGGCGACGGCGATAGCCGCAGAAGCTCCGAGCCCTGAGCCCGCGACTAGCGCAAGATCCACCTGCGTCGAACAGGGCGGGGCGCCGAGGCTTTGCAACAATCTTTGGTAGGCAACGCAGATCTCCGCGTCTGCTTCGAAGTTGCGGTCGCCGACGCGGATCTCCGGCCGTTCTGAGCGCTGAGCATGGGCGCTCGCCCCCTTGCTGATCCCTGCTGCGATCGCGGGCACGCCATAGACGACGGCGTGCTCACCGCACAAGATCACCTTACCGCTGGCGTGTGCCATGTCCTGGCTCCCAAGGGTGTGTCACGGTGCTTCCCGTCAGGATACCCGCGTGGTCATTGCTCGTACGCCGCCTTCGAGAAGAGCGCGGGCGTCGGGGCGCAGCTTCCCGGCGCGCAATGCCGCCATCGCTTCCCGGACGAGTTCCTCGATGCGACGTTCCACGATATCCCTGGCGCCAGAGCGTTCTAGCACCTCAATCGCGCGGCCGAGCTCTGCACGTTTCGCCTTTTGGTTGCCCACCACGCTCTTGAGCAGGCGGTGGTCTTTGCCCCGGGCTTTCTTGAGCGCCACGGTCAAGAGCGCAGTCCTTTTTCCGCTCTTCAGGTCGCTGCCGTAAGGTTTGCCCGTTTGCGCGGTGTCGCCGAAAATCCCCAGCAGATCATCACGCAACTGGAATGCGACTCCCGCGGGAATCGAAAAGCGGTCCAGGGTCGTCAACAGTCCCGTGCCCCCCCCCGCGAGCAAAGCGCCAAGGCGTAGCGGACCGCGCACGGTGTAGCTGGCGGTCTTGAGCTCGTAGACCTTTTCCGGGTTGGGGGCTCGAGCAACGATGTCGAGCTGCTGTCCGTAGATGGCCGCGTTCTGCATCTCCGCGAAACATGCCAGGGCCCTGGCCATTCGTGCCGGCTTAGCCTCGACTTTGGACAGCGCTTCTTGAGCGTAGCTGGACGCGAGGTCGCCGGCTAGGATCCCGGCGCGCTCGCCGAGGCGCCGCGAGTGCAGTCGCTCTCCCAGCCAAGCGTGAACAGCGGGACCACCACGGCGCACGGTGTCGTCGTCCATCCAGTCGTCGTGAATCAAGAAGTAGGCGTGAAGCAGTTCCAGTGCCACGCCGGCGTCCAGGGCGGCATCGATCGGCGCGGAGGGGCTGGCGGCGCGGTAGCCCGCGATCAGGAGTGCGGGCCGAGTCCGTTTGCCGCCGCGGGCGCACAGGTCACGGATCGACCGCACCAATTCGACGACGTCCTGACCGTGCACCTTGGTGCGATCGATCTTGGCGTCCAGAAACCCCATCAAGCGCGCGTCGATGTCTCGGCGGAAGGCGCTGGAGAGGGCGACAAACGCGTTCTTGGCGATGGCCTTCGCCTTGGGACGCGGGGGCAACGACGGCGGCTTCTTGCGCCGCTTTTTCTTGGAAGTCCGCGTCTTCGCAGGCATTTTCCCGGCGATCGTAGGGCGCAGCCTCGGGGGTGTCAACCGACCGCTAGGCGCTCTATGACCAAGCGAAAGGACGCGCATGTGAGCAAGATCGGGCAGCGAAAAGACGACCACTTGGACCTAGCGGCTAACGGGGACGTGGCCTTCAAACGCGTCGGCACCCTGCTTGAGCAAGTGGGGTTGGTGCATGACGCCCTGCCGGAGCTGCGCTTCGACGACATCGATACTTCGCTGCAGGTGCTGGGCAAGCGCCTGGCCGCGCCGATTCTCATCGCGGGCATGACTGGAGGGACAGCGCGCGCGGGTCGCATCAATCGCGAGCTGGCGCAAGTGGCCGCGCGTCGGGGGTACGCGTTCGGACTGGGGAGCCAACGTGCGATGCAAAAAGATCCTGATGCCGTCTCGACCTACGCCGTACGGGATGTGGCTCCGGATCTATTGCTTTTCGGAAACTTGGGGATCGTTCAGGCGTCGCAGGGTGGTGGCCCGGCAGTGCAGTCGTTGGTTGATGCCGTGGGCGCCGATGCCATGTGCCTGCACATCAACCCGGCGATGGAGCTTGTGCAGTCTGAAGGCGACCGCGATTTTCGTGGCTGCCTAGAGGCGTTTCGCCGCATCGCGGCCGAGCTGAAGGTCCCGGTGATCGCGAAGGAAACCGGCTCAGGGCTCTCGCCCAGCGTTGCGCGGCGGCTCTTCGATCACGGCGTGCGACACGTCGACGTTTCCGGCGCCGGCGGCACGTCTTGGGTCGCCGTGGAGCGGCAGCGCGCCACCGACGAGCGTCGCGGACTCGGAGATACCTTTTGGGAGTGGGGGATCCCGACTGCGGCCAGTGTGCTCTGCGTCGCTCCCTGCGGTTTCGAGACGGTCTTCGCCACCGGCGGGCTCAAAACGGGTTTGGACGTTGCACGCGCGCTCGTCGTCGGCGCCTCGGTTGGGGGGATCGCACGTCCGGTGCTGCAGGCCTTTGAATCCGGCGGCGCGGACTCCGCTGACGCGTTCTTGCAGCAGGTGGAGACCGAACTGCGCATGGCCATGCTGCTGGTGGGCGCCAAAGACCTCGACGCGCTGCGGGCGGCACCGCGCATGCTCGGTCGGGAGCTTGCCGCGTGGCAGGCCTTCGCCTCAAGGTCGGGCGAGTAGCGCCTCAAGCCGTGGAGTCATTTCCGCGACGGCGCCTGCTCCCTTGATGCTGCCTTCCATGCGGGCGGTCTCGGAACAGCGACCGCGTTCGACTCGGGCCAGAAGCGGGATCATTCGCGACAGACAGCCCGCTGCAGCCAGGCGTTCTTCGTCCTGATCCCGATCGAGCTCCAGCAGACGGAGCTTGGGAAAACGCGCGTCGAGGTCACCGCGCTTCACCGCGGTCTTGAAGTGCTGGCAGGGCTCGCACCAGGGCGCTCCCACGTAGACCAACAAGGTGCGACCCTCCGCCCGCGCCCGTTGTTGCTCCGCCTCCAGCAGTTGCGTCAAGTCGCCTTCGGGCGGCACCATTTTTAGCTCGATGGCCGGATCCTTCGTCGCGGGCGCTGTGGCGCGCGCTTTCGGCGGATCGTCCTCGCACCCCGTTAGCCACCCGAGCGCGAGAAGTGGCGCAAGCACCACGCCTACGCGCCTGGGGTTTCGCCGACAAAGCATATTCGTGACATTAGCGCTTTTTTCCCGGCATGTTTGGTCTACCTTCTCCGGAATGTGGACTCGCAGGGTGCTGGTCGCCCTGATCGCCGTCGGCCTTCCGGCCTGCGCGCGCGCGTGTGGGAAGCGCTCCGATGCCCAGGACGCGGGCGCGGCGGAGCGCCACGCCTCGGGCATTGAGATGCTCGCAGAGGGCAAGGAGCCTCGCCTCAAGTTGGAGGTCGGCCGCTGGGCGGGGCTGGCGTACGGGCTGACTCTGACCGGAGAGGTGAGCCTCGGTGTTGTCGGTCGGCCGGCGGTCAAATCCCCGACCTCGGTCACGGGCTTCGAGTTCGAGGTGCTGCGTGGGACTGCGAACCCCATCGTCAAGAAGCTGGGCGGCCGAGAACGGCGCTTCGTCGAGGAGCGGGGGGTCGTCCAGACCGCGCGGGCAGAGAGCACCGAAATCCCGCCCGCCGCGCTGCTTTCGATGAACCAGGCGCTGGCGACGCTCAAAGGGCTGTCCACGCGGCAGCTGATCGGCGAAGACGGCGAGATCGCCGAGGTGACCACCGAGGCCCTTGAGGGCAAGGAGCTCAGCAAGGAGGTGAAGGAGGTACTCGACCGCTCCTTTGACGCCCAACGCCGATTCCCCTTTAGGCTCCCGCCCAAGGCCGTCGGTGTCGGCGGTAAGTGGCGCTTTCGCGAATCCGTCGAACTTTCCGGGGTGACCATGTGGCAAATCTGCGAAATGAGCGTGACGCAGATCCAGGGCGATCGCGTGACCATCAGTCTGCGGGTGCGCCACGAAGCGCCCAAACAGGAGGTCCCACACCCGCTCTTTCCCGAGCGGCGGGCGGACGTGGAGCAGTACCGCGGTGACGGCACGGGGCATATCACCATCGATCGCATGACTGCCGTGGTCACCGAAGGAAAGCTGTCCACCACGGGAAGCCTGAAGCTCTCTTGGTATGAAGACGACACTCTGAAATCCGCGACGTTCCTCGCCGCCACGCGCACCGAGATCAGCGGCCGCATCGGTCGCATGCCCGAAGCCGGCGTCGGCGACGCGGCAGTGCCGGATGCCGGCGCCGAAGCGACACCAGGCTCGGACCCTCCGTGAACATGCTAGAGCCAGCCGCGCCCCCGAGTCGCACGCTTTCGATCGGTCTCGCGCTGATCTCCGGCGCTTTGATCGCGAGCGAGCTCACGCTCACACGCCTCCTATCGGTGGTGCTTTGGTACCATTTTGCCTTCTTTGCCATCAGTGTCGCGCTCTTTGGCCTCGGGCTTGCGGCGCTGACGGTGCATTACTTCGACCACAAGTGGCAGGACGTGCCGCGGGTGCTTGCACTCGGTTCCGGTGGCACGGCAGTCGCGCTAGTTTGCGTGGATCTCGCGTTCATCAACGTGACGCCGGATTGGTTCGGCGGCGCCATGGGCGTGTTCACAACGCTGACGCTCAAGTTGCTGCTGCTGTTTGCATTGGCAGCGGTGCCGTTCTTTTGTGGCGGTCTCGTCGTGTCCTTGGCGCTCACGCGACACGCGGCGCACGCTTCGCGTCTCTACTTTTGGGATCTGCTGGGGGCTGGCCTGGGTGCCGTCGCCACCTTGCTGCTTGCGGAGTGGCTTCCGGCTCCACAGCTATTGTGCCTCTTTGCCGGGATCGCGTGCCTTGCGGGTCTGTGTTTCCTCGTGGACGTTCACCGTCGCACCCTGGCCGCGACCCTTGGCGCTTTGGCCGTCGGGATTGCCGCGTTGACGATTCTGGGAGACGGCGTGCTCAGCTTGCGCGTCGCCAAGGGCATCGACGTGCGTCGCGCGCAGCCGGAGCTGATGCGCTGGAACGCGTTTTCGCTCGTGAGCGTGTTGCCTTCGGCCGACTTCAAGGGCTGGGGTCTGTCGCCGCAGTATCGCGGCTCGATCCCGCCGCAAAAGACCTTGATCATCGACATGAATGCGATGACCCCGCTGTTGGCCTTCGACGGTGATTTCAAGAAGGTCGACTACGTAACCCATGATCTCTCCGCCTTTGTTTACCGGGTGCGCCCGGGCCTGGACAGCGCATGCGTGATTGGCGCGGGGGGTGGCAAGGACGTGCTTGCCGCGTTGTCTAGCGGCACCCAACACGTCACCGCGGTGGAAGTGAATCCGATCATCGCCACGGAAATCATGCGCGGCAGCCATCGCGCCATGGTGGGCGATCTATACGGACGCGATGACGTCAGCATGGTGGTGGAAGACGGGCGTTCCTTTGTCAGGCGCAGCGCGGATAAGTTCAATGTCGTCCACCTGTCCATGGTGGACACCAGTGCTGCCAGCGCGGCCGGGGCGTACGCCCTCAGCGAAAATGCGCTCTACACTCGCGATGCCTTCGCGGACTTTTTCCGTGCCCTCGCTCCCAAGGGCGTGCTGAGCGTCTCGAGCGTCAGCCTGCCGGATCTGTGGGTCGGCACACGACTCGCGACGATTGCGCGTTCCGCGCTCGGAGGCGGTTCCGTCGCTGAGCGCGTGGTCGTCGTGGAAACCCCATGGCTCGGCGTTCGCGAAGCGCGCCTCTACAACTTCTTGGTCGCGCCGGACGGTTTTGACGCCGCCACCCTCCAAGCGGTGCACGCGGAGTCGCAGCGTCTTGGTTTTACCCTGGTCCACGCCCCCGGAACACCGCCGCAAAGCCCGCTCTTTGAACACGGACTGATCCGCCGCGTACTGACCGAAGCGGATGACCAGGCACTGCAGCAGTTTCTAGGCACTCTCCCCCTGGACACGACCGCAACCAGCGACAACCGACCGTTCTTCTTTTACCAAAACCGGTTGAAGGACCTGCCCATCGCCTTGGTGGCGCCCACGCCCCTGCACCTATTTGGCAACGGGCTGATCCTGCTCGCGAAGGTGTTCCTACTTTCGGTGCTGTTCGCGCTCCTACTCATCGTGCTGCCGCTGCTTCTGGGAGGGAAGGCGCGCGGCGACTCAGCACCCGGGGCCGTGGCGGATTTGGCATTCGCCGGCTGTCTGGGAGTGGGCTTTTTGCTGGTGGAGCTGGGACTACTGCATCGGATCAGCCCCTATCTCGGCGAGCCGACGTTGTCCCTGAGCGTCGTGATCGTTGCCGTGCTGCTTGGGGGCGCCATCGGCAGTCGCAGCTTGGCCGCGAAGCCCGCCGCTACCGTGCGTCGCTCGATGTTGGTGCTGGTCTGCGCCGTGTGCCTCGCGGCGCTGCTGCTGCCCGGATTGATGGACGCCACGCGCGGCTGGTCGCCCCAGGGGCGCGGCGCATTGGCGGCTGTCGTGGTGTTTTGCATTGGTGTGTTGCTTGGGGTGCCCATGCCCGCCGCGCTGCGCGCCCTGTCCGCCCGGGCGCCACGGCGCACTGCCTGGTTCTGGGCAGTCAACGGCGGGACCAGTGTGCTCGGGACCGTGCTGTCCACGCTCTTGGCGCTTCACTTTGGCGCGACGGCCACGGTGCTCGCCGGCGCGGCGGTGTACCTCCTGGCACTCGGCCTGGCCCCGCGGGTGCTCCGAGGCGCGCCGGCATAGCCGCCGGGTGCTTAAGGGCGCGGCCGCACGGGCGCCAGGCCCTCGATCGTCACTTCGCCGCCGACTTCGGGCAGCGAGATCGGCTTGAGGCGACCTCCGTCGAGTGCCAGGAGCATGAGCGCGGGATCGTCCAGGGCGCGCGCGAAATCGACCCGGATGCGTTTCACGCCGAACTCGGTGCGATCGAGCACCTGCACCCGCGCATCCCCGGTCTCGACGGGTGTTGTCGGAAAGGGCGTCTCTAAGCCGCGGAACAACCGTGACGCCGGATCCGTCAGCATGCCGCGCTCCCCGGCGACGAGCTCGATCGCGCGCGCGCCCACGCGCCGGACCCGGATCGGCTCGGGGCAGATGGTCAGCACCGCATAGTTGGGCCGCTGCGACTGGGCGCGCATCCAAGGCAAGTAGATGGCCGTCGGCTGCGCGGCGTTGAGTAGGACCCAACTGCTGGCGTCGGCGCGCAGCTCTGCGCTGTCGACCAGCTCGGCGATGCGCGTATGTTGCTCCGTCCACGCCGCAGAGGCGGTGCGCGTGTGCATGGCTGCCAGGGGCAAGTGCCACAACAATAGCGCCGCGCCGAAGGCGAGCGCGCCGGATCGGACCAGCCGCTGGCGCCGCGGCGCGAACAACAAACTTGAAGCAACGGTCGCCAAAAGGCCCGCTCCCGCGACGCTCGGGACGACCAGCAGCCGCGACGACGGCAGGGTCGCAACCAAGGGCAACAAACTGGCCAGCAGCCCAACCCCCAGCGCGATGCTGACTCGCCGTGCGTCGGGCTGTCCCCGCAGCGCGAGGGCCGCGAGCAAGAAAAACAGCGCGCAGAGCAGCACCACGATCAAGAGGGAAGGCCCGAAGCTGAGCACCAGTGCGCCGTGCACCAATTCGCTGGGCAGCAAGAACAACTCGCTGGCCAGTAGCGCCGGCAACCGCAGAATGATTGCCAGCAGGTACTTGAGCGGTGAGGAGATCGGATCCACGTACACACTCGAGCCGTAGGCGCCATAGCCGAGCAGCTTATGCAACGCGAAGTACAGCAGCGCCGGACCGAACCATGGCGCCAGGCTCCGCAGACGGGCACGCCAGTTCTTGCCCCGGACAAGCAACTCGCAGCCGAGGGCGAGGCCGGCGATGGACAGCGCGTATTCTCCCGAGAGCAGCGCCAAGCCGAATACCAGCGGCACGGCGATGGCTGTGGCCGTTGTGCGCTTTTCCTGATGGCGTAGGTGCAGGAGCAGCGCGACGAGTCCCAGGGTGGCGCTGATCAGAGCGGTGCGGTTTGCCAGCCACCCTGCCGGCCAGACATGGGCTGGATCGACGGCCAGGATCAACGTTGCCAAGAGTGCCGCGCGCTTTTCGAGCAGGCGTTGGAAAAGCAGGTGCGCGACGCCCACGAAGCCGAAGAGCCACAACAGCGAATGCAGGTGCCGGGCCCAAGGTGAGAGCTTCAGCGGGACCACGTCCCGCCATAGCGTCAGACTCGACAGCGGGCGCAGCGCGCTGAGACGCAGATCCGGATGCGACCACCAAGGCAGCACACCGCGGCGCATCAGCGGCTCCATATCTTCGGTGCCGCGAGAAAAGGCGTACAGGTCCCAGGGTGCACGCGCCACGGGGTAGTTCCCCTCGAGCATCGCGACTTGCAAATGGTCGTCCGCAACGAGTCCCGAATGCAGCGTCGGCGCGTGCAGGGCCGCCGTCGCGACGACTGCGACCACGAAAATGGCGAGGGGCAACCAGCCGGCATGCCCCCAGCCCGGACGATCCGACGTCTGAGACACGAAGGCCGGCAGCATCGTCGATTTTTCACGGGGCGCAAGGTATACGGCAGCAGTGGCGGAAAGCGCCGACGCTTCTAGTCGAGACGACTCCACGCCGGGCAGGGCGTTCTTCCTCTCTTTGGCGGCGCTAGTCTGCGCGCACCTCGCGTTGCTGTTGCACTTCGCGCCGCTGCGCGTGCTGCTCGGGCGAGAGCCCGTGTCCACCGTGGACTACGCGCTGCACGTCTACCAGGTGGATCGCGCGCGTATCGCCTTCGCCGAGCACGGCGCCTTGTGGTCCTACGATCCTTTCGTGCTTGCCGGGCAACCTGCAGGCGTCGTCGAGGATTTGACCAGCAAGGGCACGGAGCTGTTCGTGATCGGGCTCTCCGCCTTGGGCGTGCCCTGGGGCCTCGCCTTCAACCTGTTCATTCTGTTGGTGCACCTCGCCATGCCACTTTCGGCGTGGCTGGTTGGCGCGCTGCTGCGCCTGACCCGCTGGCAGACGCTGGTATTGCACGGCCTGTGGGTCTGGCTCTGGTTCTTCGACTCCTTCATGCATTGGTCTTGGTGGATCGGCATGATCACGTGGTCCTTCGCCAGCTACGCCATCGTCGTCTTCGTCGCGCTCCTCTGGCGCGCGCTTAGCGATCAAAAGCTGCGGCACCTTGCTTGGCTCTGCGTGCTCACTCCGGTGCTTGCGATTGTGCATCCCTTTGCCGGCATCACGCTGCTGCCGGTGTGTCTGGCGCTGGTCGTCGTGCACGCACGGCAGTTGCACTGGCGGTCGATGCTGTGGCTCGGTGCGGCCGTCGCATTGGGCGCGGCAACCGCGCTGGTGTGGGCGCCCGTGACGTCGCGCTTTGGGCACTACGTCGGTGACGTGGACACGTTCTTCAACGCGACGCTCTCGTTCATTGTCTACGACAGCTTTGATTTGCTCAAGGACGGCCGACAAACCGGCGGCCCCATGCGTACGGCGGTGCGCACGCTCTGCTTCATTGCGGCAGCCATCGGGTTGCTGCGCTGGAAGCGCCAGAAAGATCCACGCTTCTTCCCCCTGGCGTGGCTCGTTGGCGCGTGCTTGGTGCTCGCCTACGGCTCTGCGTACTTCTGGCTCGGTCGCCAGACGCAGCCCTATCGGCACATCGGGCCGGGTATGTACGCCGCGGCGGTCCCCGCGGCGGTGCTTTTGTGGCAAGTGCTGTCGCCCCGGGCGGTGCGTGGGTATCCACCCGGCGCCCAGTTGGCGCTGCTTTTTGTGTCGCTCTTGGCCATCCCGCGCCTGGTCCGCACCGTGCTGCACTACGTGCCGGAGCTCTTGCCGACCCAGGTAGAGCGCAGCAACTTCGATCTGCTCAGTTCGCCATTGGTCGGCTTGAACGAGCCCAAACCCGTGACCATGCGCCACCACGGCGGTCTTCCCGAACAAGAGGCCGTTCGGGACTTTCTACGCGCAGCGCATCAGGGGCGCGGCCGAGTGGTGACGAACGATTGGGTGCTGGGCGAATACCTAGTCGTCGCCGCGAATGTGCCAGTGCTCGGCGGGATCACCGAACGCAACGTGCCGCACGTGGACGCGCACCTATTCCGTCGGGAAAAGGAAGGCAACATTGGGCAGCAAGCGCTGAGGGACTATTTCCGCGACTACGCAGTGGGCTTCGTGATCCTCGGAGGCGATCATGGCCCCGTGGACGCGCGGCGGGACTTGCTTGAGCCTGTCAAGAACGTCATGGGCTACCGGGTCTATCGTACCCGAGAGGAGCCTAGCTACTTCGCTCAGGGCGCGGGCCGCGTGCGCGAACAGCGAGTCAACCACATCTTCCTGCAAGACGTCACCGGGCCTAGCGTCGTGTTGCGTTTCCATTTCATGGAGAGCCTTGCCTGTCGCCCGGACTGCAAGATCGAACGCGCGGAAATCCCTGGCGATCGCGTCGGTTTCATCCGCGTCGACCGCCCCCCGACAAGCTTCGAAATCTACAACGCATATTAGCGGAGGGTCAGGCGAGATTGGGTTGGGTCGGGTCCCAGGGCGATGCGGGTGCACGCTTCCCGCGCTCACACCCGCTTGGCGACCTCGAGTAGCCCGCCGCGGTAGCCCAGGCGCAGGAGCGTTTGCGTCATGCGTAGCTTGTCTGCGCCAGATCCCACGATGCGGTCCATGCCAAACTGCAGCAGTCGACGCGCGGCGGCCGGGGCGGCGACGCATCGAGTGAGCTCGACGCGGTAGCGGAGTGCCGCGGCGAGCGTCAGTCCGCCACGGTCGACTGCGCCCGCTGCGTGCCGGCCGGCCAACATGCCCGACGCCAGGGCGTGCCAGATCCCTTCGCCCGTGAAGGGATCCACCAAGCAGGCTGCGTCGCCGGCGCACAGCAGGCCCGCCCCGGACGGCGGCAGGCGCAGGCGCGCGATGGGCAGGGGCCAAGTGCGGGCCGGCCCCACCTGCTCCGCCCGAGAGAAGCGCTCGGGATGCGCATCTAGGAAGGTCTGCAGCAATGCCTTTAGGTGCACGCTGCCTTGGCCGTATGTGTCCGCGCGTTGGTACACGCCGACATTGCTGACGCCGGCAACTGCCGGAAACGACCAGGCGTAACCTGCCGGAAGAAAACGCTCGAAATAGTGCTCACTGGTTTCGTCGGCTCCGCTTGGGTCGACGTGTTTCAAGTACGCAGTGCGGGCGACCGCGAGGGCCTTTGCTTTGGGAGCACGATGCCCAAGGGCGGGCCAGGCCACAGAGCCCGGGCCATCGGCCGCAATCGCGACCCGCGCGCGCAGCTGGCCAGCGCTGGTATCTACTTCGCATGCGTGCTCGCTCGCGCGCACGGCCTTGACGGAGACACCTTCGCGGACCACCGCAGCCGACTGGCACAGCGCGTCTTTCAGGGCGTCGTCCAAGACCTGACGCGGGACGATCAAGCCGGACTCAGGGTAGTCCCGCGAAATCGTGGCGCCGCTTGGCAAGATGGCTCGAGCGGTGGTCACCCGGGCATGGGGGCCCGCCAAGATGGCGTCGAGCGCGCCCAGCTGTCGGTACAATTCGACGCCGCGATTCGAGATGGCGTCGCCGCAAGTCTTGTCGCGGGGAAAGCGCGCCCGGTCGAGCACCACCACCGACACGCCCGCACGTGCCGCCGCAATCCCTGCTGCCGCGCCGGCAGGTCCGGCTCCGATGACCAAGACGTCTGTATCCATGCGAGTCGTGTGTACCGCCGCTTTGGCGGTCGGTTATGACCTGAAGCCGCACGGATGACAAAGCCTCAGCGCTTTATTGCAGCTGTTCAGTCCTGGCCGCCGCCGGCTCTGCCACAGCCACTCGCTTCCGGCCTGGCTTCCGAGCGAGGCTGCCGTTTATCGTTGAAAACCGCGGCCCATCCCGAAATGATGGCAGCGTGAGAGTCGCACCCGCGGGTCAGCGTGGCTGGAGCTGTGCGGTGCAGCGATGTTAGCGGGCGCCCGCATCCTGTGGCAGGGGTTGGTCTACCGCCTGCAGCGCTTGGAAATGGCGAATCTTTTCGCGGCGGCGTCCCTGGTTGTGGCGCTGCGGCTGCCGCTGGGCGAAGCGGCTCTGCGCGTTTTGTTCGCGTTTCTGCTGAACGTGCTCGCGTACACCACCAACGACTACTACGACGCTGAGCGCGACCTGTCCGAAGGCCGAGCGCCGGAAAAGACGCGCTACTTGATCGAACATCGCCGCGAGGCCATCGGCGCGCAGTGGTTCTTGGTGCTTTGCTTGGTGGGGCTCGCCCTGGCTGTCGACAAGGCCATGCTGCTGTCCGCCGTGCTCGGCGCGGGCACGTGTTGGGCCTATTCGGCGTCCTTCAAGGGGCGCCCGCTGCTCGACGTGCTGTCCATGACCATTTGGGGCGCTGCCATGCCCTTGGCCGCCGTTCCCCTCTCCAGCCATGCCGGACTCGTGCTTTTGGGCCAGTTGGCTCTGTTCTCGACTTGCTTCGAGCTGCTGCAAGTGCTCCGAGACCACGACACCGACGCTGCCGCGGGCACTCGCACGACGGCGGTGCTTTTGGGTGCGGACGGGACCGAGCGCATGTTTCGCGGAGCAGCGGTGCTCGCCGCGATCTACGGCATGCTCTTCGTGCACAGCACGTTCGCGTTCTTGCTCCTGCTGGGCGCCACCATTCCCGTGCGCAAGGATCCGGAGAAGGGCTGGAACTGGGTGCGGTTGGTATTCGGCCTGGCTTGGCTTGCGTTCACGTTCACGCTGTGGCTCACCGGGCGGACAGCGGGTCTAGTGTGACGCTGTCGCCGACGGGCGGCGGCGCGAAGGGGACGTAGCGTCCCGCCTCAAAGCGCACAAAAGCCCAACGCGGATCCTCAAGGGGCGCCAGGAATCGGAATAAGACGCGAGTGGGGGCCCCGCGCGCGTCCACGGCTTCGATCTCGACGCCCGCTACGCCCGTGAACCATCTCTGTCCGGGCGATGTGGGGTGCTCTGCGTCGCGGTACAGGCGGTTGAAGGGCCGGTCCAGGAAACTACCCTTGAGTTCGACCCGAAGCGCGTTGGGATCGACTCGCGTCAGGCGTAGTTCGCCCAAGCTGCCTGCGAGGCACAAGATCGGTGCGGCTGGAGCGGGGCGCGTCCAGCGTGTTTCGCGGAGCAGCTTGCAGAAATAGAAGTCTGGCGCGTTGACCACGACCAGGCGTTGTTTCTCCGAGGGTACCTGGGCGTAGGCGCTGTCGCTGGCTCGGGTCACGGCCGTGTCCAGCGCTGCCATCTCCAAGGATCGCTTCGGAAAATGCAGCGGCGCCCACAGCGAGTGCACGCACACAAGAAAGCCAGCAGCGATACGACTTGCCGCGCTAGGTTGCCGAGTTGCGGTCACTAGCACCAGCGCGCCGAGGGCGAGGGCACCGATGCCGGGCAAGAACAGCAAGCGGTCGCTCGGGAAGGTGGCCGCGGCAGGCACCACCGACAGCACACAGCCCAGCGCCAATGCGACCGCGCGTCGGCTTGGGAACGTGAGGGCGCACAGGACACCCAGCACAAGGACGCCGCCAAGGGCGAGCAGCAGCACGAGTGTCGGATCTGCGTTGTGCCATACGTCGGCTGCGGGCAACCCCAGCACACCGAGCAGCAGCACGCTGACCCGCTCGGGCAGCACGGCAAGGAACCCAACAGGCGAGACGAACGGGTCGATGTACAGCGCGCTGCCCCGAGCGCCGTGGCCGAGCACGCGAAACGCGGAAAGCCAGGCCACGGTGACCAGCGCGTGAGGCGCGAGGGCACGAAAGGCGCCACGACGGTCATCCAGGCACAAGGCGAAGGCGAGCAGGTAGCCCCAGATAGCAAACGCCGACTCGCTGGCGAGCAGCGCAGCGAGCAGCAGCAGCGGAGAGCAGAGCTGCGCAAAGCGCCGGCCCTGAATGCGACCGGTGTGATGCAACGCGATGCAGGTAGCGGCCAGCGCGGTTCCAATCAACACGTGGCGGTTGGAGATCCAACCTGCAGCAAGGCCGTGGGCGTCATCCATGGCCCACCACAGCGTGGCGATGCCCGCAGCCCAGGCGGGTCGGAGCCACTGTCGCAGCACGACACCGACAGCAACCACGCACAACAGGTACCAGATCAGACTGTGCAGGTGCGCCACGCTAGGCGTGTGTGGAAACAGCCGGTAGTCGAAATGGTGGGTGAGGGAGGTGAGGGGGCGCCAAAAGGAAATCTGGAAGTCCTCGGGCGTGATCCACGGCAGCGAGCCCACGTGCTGGGCGACGCGAACACCTCCGCGGACATCTTGCGCGTCGAAGAGATTGAGCTTGGCGAAGTCGAAGGGCTTCTGTACGGCGGCGCGAAACAGGAAGTCTTCCGTGGCGAGTCCGGACCACAGGCTCGGTAGGCAAAGCAGGGCAGCGACGCCAGCTGCTAGCCACAGCACGCCCGTCGAACTCGCGAGCCGTTTTAGCTTCGCGCGTGGGTTGGCCACGCTACTTCTCCGCGCGGCTGCTGAGGACCGCGGCGCACGGCAACAGGATCAGATAGAAGCCCGCTGCAATGTAAAGCAAGACCGTCAAACCCGTGCCCAAGGCGAGGGCCACTGCGCCGCCGCTGGCGACCACACTGCCCACTCCGTTCATTCCCCAGAACCACGGGGTCTGCGCATCCAAGTCTGGGCGAGTGAGCCGGAGTCCGACAGGAAACGCCACCCCGAGACACGCACCGAGCAGCGCGGAAACGCCCACGGCGAAGCTCACCCGCGCGGCGGTGGACGCGGCCACGAACTGTCCCGAAAGGCTTGGCCAGCCGAGGGCAAGCGCCGCGAGCAAGAGGGCGATGCCCGCGGGGAATACGTACACCCAGGGGCGTCGGTCCAGGGGCAGGCGGTCGGATGCCAGGGAGCCGAGACCCGCGGCCGCCACCAAGCTGGACAGCACGACCATCAAGCTGAAGCTCGGGTGCCCCAGCACCAGGGACAGCTTCATGAGCAAGGCGATCTCCGCGAGCATGAAGCCGACGCCGATGGACGAGAAATAGACGAGCGCCGCGATGAGTCTCTTGCGGCTTTGGATCTTGGCCGCGCGTTTGCGTCGCGCCAGGGGGAGCACCACGGCCAGCACGACAAGGATGAAGGAGGTCAGCAGAGATGCGGCGAGGGCTTGGGTCGCGACTAAGTTGCCTTCAATGCTGCCTTGAGTGTCTTCAGTGGGCGGACTGAGCACCGCGCCGAGGCGTACGACATTGAAGAAGAACGGCCGCTCGTCGGTGCTCGGACGAAAGTCGAGTTTGGGTTCCAATGCGCGCCGGTCCAGCTCTTCACGCGAGGTGGCGCTGAGCAGCCCTTCGATGCGGGGCACCAGAGCGGCGTGCCCGGGGACCACGACGGGCAAGAAGCCCTTTTCCTGGGCAAGCTGGCCAAGGGCCGCCAGGTCTTGGGCTGTCAGCGGGTCCCGGCCCACGATCAGGTTGGCCACGGGGCCGGCGGCCAGTACGGCCATATGATCCCTCGGGTGCTCCACGCCGCGACTGAGCAACGCGGCGTGCACCACGGACGTTAGTCGGGCGGTTTCTACGCTGGCCCAACGACTGATCGACAGCAGTCCGCCAGGTTTCAAGCGATCCAGAAACAGCTGGATGGCCTCGACGGTGTACAAGCCGTTTTCGCTCAGGGCATGGGCGCCGGCGCCCGTCGCGGCCCAGGTGTCGATCAGGGACGCTTGAATCAAATCATAGTGATCGCTGTTGCGTGTCAGGTAGCTGCGCGCCTCGTCGTGTACCAGCGTGACTTCCTTGCGTCCTCGGATCCCAGTCTCAGCGCCGAGGGGCCCGTCCAGGATCTCCAAGAGCCGACCGTTGAGCTCGATACCGACGATGCGCGTATGGCCTGCGAGCAGCGCAGCCTGGACGTCTCGAGATCCACCGACGCCGATGATGGCAACCTCGCCGCCTTTGCGCAGTTGGTGGGCGGCGTGGGTCACGTCACATTCCAAGAAACGCAACGCTTCTAGGTTGTTGCCCACCAAGTAGATGGGAGTCGCGGCGTGACCATCGATCTCCATGCCTTGTTGCAAGATCGTCGGCGGCTTGCAGCGACCGCCCGCGCCCCACATCGCCGCGGGCAGCATGGCGCGCCGCAGGAGTTGGACTCGCGAATGACTGTTCCACAGTTCGAGCTCGATATGATCCCGAGACTCCGCACGCCCTTTGATCCAAAGCGGGCGCAGTCCGCGGTCGGTGGCGCCGTTTCCCACGGCGAAGAGCCCCAACATCGCCGCGGCGATGAGTGCGCGGCGTCTTGCATTTGTGTCCCTGGCGGCGTGTGCAAAGAGCGCGGCGCCGAGAGCGGCGACGCCACCGACGAAGATGCAGGCGCTGGTGCCGTCCAAAAAGCCGAGCAGAGCCACGACTAGCGGGGCTCCCAGCGCGGCGCCAACCAAGTCCGCGGCGTAGACGCGACCGGGGGGAAATCGCGTGCGAGTCAGCGCCGCCGCGACGATACGTCCCGCGAAAAAGAACGGCAGCGCGATTGCCGCGGCGAACGCAAGGAATGCCACCAGGGTGGTGAGCAAGAGCTCCACTCGGAGCGGGATCACGAGCAACAACATCGCGGAGGCAGCGATGCTGACGGCGAAGCGCACGCCGTCTTGAGCCAGGGAGTGCCCCAGCTCTTCCGGCGCCCAGCGCTGCGGGCGTAGGTATACGTCCACGGCGCCGGCGGTGAGTCCAAACAGCCCCATGCCGATGACCAAAAAGCCCAGGGAATACCAGGTCAAGACCGACAGCACGCGAGTGTCTAAGACCTCTAGTGCGAGCATTGCGCCGGTAGTGATGGCAAGCGCGAGCAGAAAGCTCGCCTGATTCAGCGGAGCGTGGGCTGGCGCTGCGTCGGCGTCGCGCGGCGGATCTGCGTCGCTAGCTTTCACGATGGGCTGCCGGAGCGCTGCAAGGAACTCTGGGGCGAACGCGCTACTTGCTGCCCTCGGTTCCATCTTCCGATGGCGGCGGGGGATGCGAATGCGAAACCGACGACTGCCTGCTCTGATAGGCGCGGTTGGACGCCTCTTGATAGAGCTCTTTGACCCTCGGCGCGTCGGGGTGCTGTCGCATGATCTGTATCAAACGTTGCATGGCCGGCCCGGGTGGGAGCGTCCCGTCGTAGAGGCCTAGCTTCGCCCGCAGCACTTTGCCCTCCACCAAATCTTGAGGAACGCTGGTCAGGGCGGAGCGGGCGCCATCGAAGTCGCCGGCTTCTATCAACTGGTCCACTTGGTCGAGATCGCTGGTGGTCACGGGCTGTGCTCGCTCTTTCCCTACGCTTCTTTGTGGTCCACAGGGTACGAGGCTTTGTTTCCGTGGCGAAGACCCGGATCCACGTGGTAGACGTAAGTATCTGTAATTACTCGAATATTGAAGCGAGCGGCAACGCGGATTTCACCCCTCAGGGTGGCGCTTCAATGGGTTCGGGGTGGGGCGGGAGCATGCTACCGTCCGGATCTCGACCTTGGATAGCAACGATGTCTTCTGATCGATCCCGCGGCGGCCAGAGTGATTCCCCGCCCAGGGACTTGCAGCGCGAGCGCGAGCAGTTCCTGCAGAATTTCACCAAGGGTGGTCGGCTCAGTGAGGAGTTCGTCGCGGAGCTGGAGCGGGTGCGCACGCGGCTGGAAGAGCTCGAGGCTGAAAACGCGAAGCTGCGCGCCCAAGTCGAAACGGATCTGGCAGTGCGCGAGCTGCTCGACAAGATCCAACACCTGGAATCCGAGAAGAGCGAGTTGCTGTCCCGTACCCACAAAGCCGAAGCCGTATCCACTGAGTTCTCAGAGCGCTTCGAAGAAGTGGAGTCGGAGTTCGCGAACCTTGCGAACTTGTTCGTCGCGAGCAACCAGCTCCACGCGAGCTTGTCGCCGCGCGGCGTCATGCGCCGCATCAAAGAGGTGCTGGCGCAACTGGTCGGTGCTGAGCGCTATTGCGTGTACCTTGCGGATCGGGACCAAGAGCAGCTGGTGCCCGTCGCCTCCGAAGGACTACGTGCCGACGAGCTCGTCAACCAACCCCTGGCGGAGGGGCCCCTGGGCAAGGTCTTTTCCTCAGGCGAAGCCGGTGTGGACGAGACGGATCCCAGCCGAGGCGTCATCGAGCGGCCGGCCGCCGTGGTGCCCCTTTCCGTGGACGAACAGGTGGTTGGGTTGATCGCGATTTTTTCCACTCTGGCTCAGAAGACCAAGTTCGATACCATCGACTTCGAACTCTTCAAGTTGCTCGGGCAACATGCCGCTTCCGCCCTAGTCAGCGCCAGCTTGTATTCCCAAGCCGAGCGCAAGATGCCGGGCCTGGAGGCGTTTCTAGATCTCAGTGTGTGAGCTGCCATGGCCGAATACTCCTGCTTGATTGTCGAAGACTCGCCGATGATGCGCCAGCTGTTGGTGTTCGCGCTGGCGCGAGTCAAGAACCTGCGCGTAACCGAAGCCGACGACGGCGTGGACGGCCTGCGTAAGCTGGCCAGTGCGCGCTACGACATCATTGTGACGGACATCAACATGCCCATCATGGATGGTTTGAAGCTGGTCAAACGGGTTCGTAGCGATCCGGTTCACAAAGACACCCCGATCGTGATCATCACGACCGAGGGCTCCCAAGAAGACCGCCAGCGCGCGTTGCAGCTGGGCGCCAACGCCTACATCACCAAGCCGATCCAGGCTCCTCAGGTGATTGCCACGGTCAAAGAGTTGCTCAAGATCGAGTAGCGTCAGCTCACTTCACTTCGCAGATGTTGAAGTAGGTCTTGCCCGGCTCGCAGCCCGACAGCTGCGAGTAATCGCATTTGCCCTGGTCGCAGAAGTTCTCGACTTTGCCCGTGCGCAAAAAGACATCCATTTGCTGCTCCGCTGCCTCCAGATCTCTGACTTTCCCGTGGGGATCGTCGCAGTGGGACTGGGGTTTGTTGCATTGCGGGTCCGCAGGCAGGCCGAAGGCGTATTCGACGTAGGCGGAGCCGGAGAACGGCGCTGCCTTTTTCGGCAGTCCCCAGATGTCGCGTCCGCCCGTTTCCAGGTGGGTCGCCCCGACGGCGCGCGCCATGAGGTGTGCGCCCAAGTTCGTGACTTGGTGATCGCCCACCGCTGCGCGCATCAGCACCGAATGCGACTGGGTTCCCGGCAACGGGTCGCTTTCGATGTAGGGAGTGTATCCGTTTGGTTCGACACGGTCCCACAGGGATTGTACGAGCGCTAGCAAGAGCTGTTGATCCCGTGCGTCGGGAAACGACACCGTCATGAAGAAGAAGAAGGGCAGAAAGTCCACGCTGCGGTTGAGCAAGAAGCTGTAGGGCTGGCCCATCACTCCGAGCACGCCACGTTCCACGTCCGGCGAGACGGACATATAGACGCCGCCGAAGATGCCGCCCTGGCTGATGCCATGGTAGTAACGCTCGTTGGGCTCGAGGTACTTGCCGTAGGTGGCATCCTTGGCGAATCCACCACGCATCATCTTCATCAGCATCAGGTAGTTCAGAGCGCCCTGGTGCAGGCGCTCGTACATGGCAGTGATACGGTGGAAATCCCCGGTGCCGAGCACGTCGATGATGAAGTTCGGATCGCCCGTGGACATGCCCACGAGGTTGGTCGCAAAGAACGCGTAGCCGTATTTATTCATGAAGCGGGCGAAGTGCCCGGAGCGGATCTGCTCTTTGGAACCGTTCAGGCCATGCCCATAGAGCAGCAAGGAGACGGGCTCCGTCAGGGCCTTTTTGGGAATGATCAGCTCGAAGGGCACCTGGTACCACGGCGTTTTTGCGTTTGGTTCGGGCATTCCGTCGGCGCCCATAGAGAGTCGCGCGCCGGGTTTGTCCGCGCTCATATACTGCGGCACGCGCATGGTGCCCTCGATGCGAAACGCAATTTCGTTTGGCTCGAAATCCGTGTGGACCTTGTCGATGGTGTAGCTGGGACCGTCGGGTCCGACGAGCTTGGTGGCCTCGTCGCGCATATGCAGCAACCAGCCCGTCGTGTCCTCGCGGCTTGAAGTGGTGAAGTCCCAGGCCAAGCGCAGGCTCTGCCGGGGCACCCCCACTGCATCCAAGCGCTCGAAGATGTCTTCGTACAACCCGCGCCGCGGCGCGATGGATGGGTCCGAAGACTCACGTCGGTCGCGCAGCGCGCGAAACCCTTCGCTGGGCTGAACAAGGCCTTCTGCCGTAGACAGCTCACCGATGCCGACGATGTAGCGGCGTGCGTCGGCCAGGCGAACGGCCGGGCGTAGGATCAGCGTGCGGGTGTCGTCGTCCGGTCGGGAGAGATCGATTTCCGCGAAGTGCGCCACGCGCTCTCCGGTCACCGTATCGAGAATCACGGTCTTCGAGTCCGGCTCGAGGGACGCCGCCGGATCCGTTTCCGGTACGAGCCCGTCAGCCGTGACGCCAGGCAAGTGCACGAGGATCGGGCTCCCTGGGGAAAAGCCGTCGCGGGTGTTGACGGGCTCCGCAAGGACCTCCTTCTCGCTCACGGGTTGGGGCAGTGATGCGTCTGCGATCGCCAGACGCAGCCCGGTCGTCGAGCTCTCGTCTGGGCGCGTGAAGACGTTGGACGGGTAGGGGTGCAGGCAGTAGGCCGGTGCGATCGGGTCGCATTCCAGAGTCGGCCAAGTGAGCGTGTCCGGGATGGGAGCGACGAAGGACTGTTCCGCTTCGCCGTCGCCGCAGCCACTGGCGGTCAGTGTGAGAATGAGCAGGCCCAGCGTGCGAGCCGCGCCAGGGAGCAAGCGGCGGGGTGTCTTGTGCATACTTGTGTCGCCTGATGCGCGACCCTGCGCCGCATCCTGCGGCAAGCGTGGACCGCGCTTGTCGCGAGGTAGTATGCCAGAGTAGACAGGTTCGGCCAGCGTGACTTTCTGGATCAAGATCTGCGGCGTGCGCAACCGCGACGACGTGAGCGCCGTCCGTGAAGCCGGCGCTGATGCGATCGGCATGAATTTGGTCGAGGGCTCGCCGCGATTTCTGACCGAGCCAGAATTGCAGACCGTTTTCGATGCGGCGCAAGGCTTGGAGCGCGTGGCCGTGGTCGCGGATCCCACGCCCGCGGCTCTGACTGCACTCCTGCAGCGTTTTCCCTTCGAGCGTGTGCAGCTGCATGGCTTCGAGTCCCCGGAGCTGTTTCAGAAGCTGGACGCTCGGTGCTTCAAGGCGGTGCGGGTGGGTAGTCGCCAAGACGCCAACGCCGCCTTGGGGTTCGGGGGCGAGTGGATTCTCGTAGACGCCCGGGTGGAGGGCGTGCTGGGTGGCAGCGGCGTGGTGGTCGAAACGGACTGGGTGGTCGATTTGGCGAGCCAGCGCAAGATCGTACTGGCCGGGGGGCTGACGCCGGATAATGTTGCCCAGCGCATCCGCGCATTGCAGCCTCACGGCGTCGATGTCGCCAGCGGAGTGGAAGTGAGTCCGGGAGTGAAAGACCCAAAAAAGATCGAGCGCTTCGTGCGCCAAGCCCGCTCGGCGGCCGCCCCATGAAACGCTCGTGCTGTGCCCTTGTCCTGGGCTGCGCCTCTTGCAGTTCGCCAAGCGTGATAGGCGCGCAGATCCTCGGCGCCGGGCAGGCGCAGCCGGGCCGAGTGATCGAAGAGCGCGTGGCCAAGGCCTGCGCAGACGGCGCGCAAGGGACCCTCTCGGTGCTGCGTCGGGTGACCCTCGTGCAGCGAGAGGACGGGAAACGGATATTGATCGCGCGTCGAGGCGACGACGACGCGCTGGCGATTGACAACCAGCATACGGTCGGGGCCGAGGTCGCGTATCAGGCCACCACGGCCACGGCCGGCGGCCGGCGCATCTTGCACGACTACCGTGTGCCCACGTCCGGCGGACGCTGGCACTTCGTCGTGACCGACATCTTCACCGAACGAGAGACGCCCCAGGGCTTTGTTGCGTCCCCGGGTCGGCCATCCATCGCTTGTTGGCTCGATCCCGTAGCCGAAGCCGCGTCAGCTCCCGTCGCGGCGCAGCCGTCACCTCCGGCGGCGCCTGCTGACGCTGGCGCGCCGACGGGCGAAACGGGGGCGCCGTGAAAGGCTACTACGGGCAGTTCGGTGGGAGATTCGTGGCGGAGACGTTGGTGCCCGCCCTCGAAGAACTCGAAGCAGCCGTTGACCGCGTGGTGCTCAGTGAAGAGTTCCAAGCAGAATGGCGCGCGCTGCTTAGCCACTACGTGGGGCGACCCACGCCGCTGACCGAAGCCAAGCGTTTGTGCGTTGCGCTATCGGGGCACGTGGCTACGCTGGCTCTCAAGCGGGAAGATCTGTGTCACACCGGCGCTCACAAGATCAACAACGCGCTGGGCCAAGTGCTTCTCGCCAAGCGCCTCGGCAAGACCCGCATCATCGCCGAGACGGGCGCGGGGCAGCACGGTGTTGCAACGGCGACGGCCTCCGCCGTGCTGGATCTTCCTTGCGAAGTCTATATGGGCGAAGAAGACGTGCGCCGGCAAGCACCCAATGTCCTGCGCATGCAAATGCTCGGAGCGCGGGTCGTGCCGGTGAAGAGCGGTTCGCGCACGCTCAAAGACGCCATGAACGAAGCGTTGCGGGACTGGGTCACAAATGTGCATACCACGCACTATTGCGTCGGCTCCGCCGCAGGCCCCCATCCCTATCCGGCTTTGGTAGCGGAGTTGCAGCGCGTGATTGGAGACGAGGCCCGAGGGCAGTGGTCCGAACGCTTCGGGGGCTTGCCGGACGCGGTGGTCGCCTGCGTCGGAGGCGGTTCCAATGCGATCGGCATCTTTCGCGCGTTCATGGACGATGACGTGCGCCTCTACGGCGTCGAAGCCGCGGGCAGCGGGCTCTCCACGGATCGCCACGCGGCGACCCTGACCCTGGGCCGGGTCGGCGTGCTGCATGGCTCCAAGACGCTGGTCCTTTCCGACGACGACGGCCAAATCCAAGAAGCGCACTCCATCAGTGCCGGGCTCGACTATCCCGGCGTGGGTCCCGAGCACGCCGCCCTCAAGGCCAGCGGTCGCGCGCAGTACCTCGCCGTTGCGGACGACGCCGCGCTCGCCGCGGCGCACCAGGTCGCGCGTTGCGAGGGCATCGTTATCGCGCTCGAGACCGCACATGCTTTTGCCGCGCTGCCGGAAATCGCGGCCCAAGAATCCGCGCGACTCGGGCGGCCCGCCAACGTCTTGGTCTGTCTGTCCGGGCGCGGCGACAAAGATCTCGAGGCGCTGACGGCGGTGATGCCATGAGCGTTGTCCGCATCGAGCAGTGCTTTGCGGCTTGCAAAGCCGAGGGTCGTCCCGCCCTGATCGCCTACCTGACGATTGGCGATCCCAGCGTGGAGGATTCGCTGGCTTGCGCCCGAGCGGCCCTTTCGGCTGGCGCGGACATCTTGGAGTTGGGGGTGCCGTTTTCGGATCCGTCGGCGGACGGGCCTACGATCGCGGAAGCAAGCCAACGTGCCATCGCCGGTGGCGGCAGCCTGCGCGCGGCCCTCGCCCTCGCCACGGAGCTGCGCAAAGACTCCGACGCGCCTTTGGTGCTGTTCACCTACGTCAATCCGGTGATCGCCTTCGGCGAAGCGCAGCTGCCCGCCGCGGCTGCCGCGGCGGGCATCGACGCATTGCTGCTCGTGGATTTGCCGCCAGAAGAAGGTGCGGAACTGCGTCAAGGTTGTCGCGACCGAGAGCTGGCGGTGATTCCGCTGCTCGCTCCCACCACCCCGCCGGAGCGCGCTGCGATCTTGCTGCGTGACGCCCGGGGCTTCGCCTACTACGTGTCGGTCACGGGCGTCACGGGCACGGGTAGCGCGCCTCTGGCGCAAGCCGCCAGCGCCGCCAATGCGCTCTCCCAGGCGCACTCACTGCCCGTTGTCGTCGGCTTCGGCGTGGATTCTGCGACGAAGGCCGAGGCCCTGGCCCGGGCCGGCGTCGGCGGGGTCGTCGTCGGCAGCGCCATCGTCCGTCAGATCGCCTCCGCAACGACGCGCGCAGAGCGCGTCGACGGGGTCCGAAACCTTGTCGCGCAGCTTCGTGCGGCGCTGCAAGCCCGCTAGTGCCCTGGCACTATTCAGAGATGCGCACCGGCGCAACTGCAGGCTTCGGCGCGCGCAGTAGAGATGCGACCACCGCGGTGGTCAAGATACCCAAGATCACGCCCAGAGACACACCGATGGGGATCTTGTAGACGCCAAGCATCAGCATTTTCGCGCCGACGAAGACCAAGACTGCAGACAACCCCACTTTGAGATAGACGAACTTGGTCACGACGCTGGCGAGCACGAAGTAAAGCGAGCGCAAGCCCAGGATGGCAAAGATATTCGATGTAAACACGATGAATGGGTCTTTGGTGATGGCAAAGACGGCAGGGATCGAGTCGACCGCAAAGATGACGTCCGAGACCTCCACGGCGACCAGGGCGAGTAGCAGCGGGGTTGCGAGTCGCTTGCCGTTCTCGACGACCACAAAGCGCTCACCACGCAGCGACGGCGTCACCGGGATCAGGCGGCGGAACAGGCGTACGACTGGGTTCTTTTCCGGGTTCGGCGTCTCGTCGCGCTGCAGCAAGAGTTTGATTCCGGTGATGGCCAGAATGCCGCCGAACACATAGATCGCCCAGTGGAAGCGCTGCAGAAACGCGCCGCCAATGACAATGAAGAGTGCACGCATCAAGAGCGCCCCGAGCACGCCCCAAAAAAGGACCCGATGTTGGTAGATGGCCGGGATGCCGAAGGTCGTGAAGATCACGATGAATACGAAGATGTTGTCGACGGAAAGCGCCTTTTCGACCACGTAGCCCGTGGCGAACTCCATCGCGCGCTCCGTGCCGAATAAGGCGTAGACGCCAACGCCGAAGGCAGCGGCAAAGGCCACCCAGACGAGGCTCCAGACCGCGGCCTCTTTGAAGCCCACTTCGTGGGAGTTGCGATGAAACACCCCCAGGTCGAAGGCAAGCATGACCACGACGAACAGCACGAATCCTGCCCAGAGCAGCGGACTGCCCACGGTTTCAAAGCTCACGCTGGCCCCTTGGCAAGACGGATCGACATCAACGGTTCTCCTGGTCCCAGTTGGGGACTCGGGTACTTTGGGGCCGGGCCTAACTGTCGACAATTACATAATTTAGTAGATAACTGTTGGTATTCCCAACAGAATGGCTGGATGGAATGGGTGAACTACCACCACTTGCTGTACTTCTGGATGGTCGCGCGGGAAGGCGGCTTGGTCCCAGCCGCGCAACAGCTCAAGCTCTCGCACTCCACCCTCAGCACCCAGATCAAAAGCCTGGAGCAAAGCCTGGGGCAAGAGCTGTTCACCAAGGTCGGCCGCAAGCTGGCGTTGACCGAGGCCGGTCACGTTGCCTATCGCTACGCTGACGAGATATTTAGCCTCGGCCGTGAAATGGTCGACACGGTAAAAGGTCGCGCGCGAGGCCAACCGTTGCGTTTGCATGTGGGCATCGCCGATGTCGTGCCCAAGTTGATCGTGCGGCGCCTACTTGAACCCGCCCTGAAGTTGGCTGAGCCAGTGCGACTGATCTGTCGCGAAGACGATCATGACAGGCTCGTCGCCGAACTAGACTTGCATACGCTGCACCTCGTCATATCTGACGCGCCCGTGTCGCCGGGCAATCGGGTCCGCGCCCATAGCCACTTGCTGGGTGAATCGGGCGTCAGCTTCTTCGGCACACCGCCCCTGGTACGGGCGCACCGGCGCAAGTTTCCTGATTCCTTGAACGACGCTCCGCTGCTGTTGCCCATGGAAAACCTGACGCTCCGACGATCCCTCAACCGCTGGTTCGAAAGTCGCTGCATCACACCACAGGTGGTGGCGGAGTTCGAAGACAGCGCACTGCTGAAAGTTTTTGGAGCTGCGGGGCGAGGCCTATTCCCGGCGCCGACTGCTGTGGCCACGGAAGTCATGGCCCAATACGGCGTCAAACCCTTGGGGGCCGCAGACGGCGTTCGCGAGCGCTTTTACGCCATTTCCGCGGAACGACGTGTGAGTCACCCTGCTGTCTTGGCGATTCTGGACGGTGCGCGCACGGAGCTGTTTTCCGAGCAGGGGCCCTAGGGGATCCCGCGGGCCTGCGCGCCGTGGTTGCTCGAGCGCACCTGGCGCCCTAGCGCGGTCTTACGAGTTCCGCGAGTTCGAATAGGTGGGGGTCGGCGGCGCCGAGTTTTCGCACGGCGTCGGCGAGTTCCAGCACGTACTGTTGGTTGTCGCCGCTCGGTCCGCTGGCACTCAGCACCTGGCGCGCGATGTCTTGAAGGGGAGCTGGGCCCAAGAAATTGTCGTTGTCGGGCGTTGCTACGTAAACCAAGCCCGAGTCCGTCAGGGGCGCATCGTCGCGTCCGTACAGCGGAAGCCGAAGCCGGGTGTAGCCGCCCTGTTCGCGATGCTCAAGGGTCGCCAGCACTTGCTCTCGATGCTCCGGAGCGACCGCATAGGCCATGCCCCAACAGCGCGCGCCCGCTTCGTCGATCAACGTCACGACGCGTCCCGGCGCGCCGGGCACACCGCGATGGTCGGTGGATCCCTGCCAGAAGCGCCGCACGTAGCCGAGCACACAGGCTGGTTCGCGACGCGCGAAGGGGAACGCCGGCCGCCACACCAGCGAGCCGTAGCCGAAGATCCAGGTTTCTTTCGTCGAGGCCGCCACGCCAGGGAGAATAGCGCGAGTCCGAGGACCGCATGGCAGGGACGCCGGGGTCAGGGGGCTTGGGCGGAAAGCTCTGTCAAGGCTTTGGCCACCAAGGTTCGCAGTTCCGGATCTTTCAACTCGGCCAGGCCTTTCAGATCCCGCACCTTGCCCAGGCGCTCTGCCACGCGCATGCCCAGGTAGTAACCCATGCGCGGCGGAATGTCGCTGCGGCCACCGCTGCCGCGGAAGTAGTCGCGGTAGGTGACTTCGTCAGACGAATCGAGTTGCGCCAGGAACTCTCGCGCTAGCTGAGCTTCCTTTGCCATTCCGAAGCGCATCATCTCGTCGCTCAAGGTCAGTTGCTTAGCGCTGGCGTTCGGGTTGAGCTTCTTTGCGACGAAGACGGCCAGTCCTTCGAACCACAGCGGCTGGTACAGCTTGGGCGCGGCGGATTCGTCGAGGGCGAGCTTTTCAAAGTGATACACGTGGAACAATTCGTGATGGAAGAGAGGCTCGAGGTTGGCGTCGTCGGCGTAAAGCTTGGCGATCTTGTCGACGCCGAACATCAGTGCCATCTGCCCATCGACGTTGCGGATGGCTCCGTCGAAGGCGTCGAGGGAGACCGAGAAGATGACCCGGCCGTTCCACTTGAAATCGGGAAAGTGCGCCGCAAACGTCTGCTGATAGCGGCCCAGATCTGCAGTGATGGACGCCGACACCCGCTGCATCACCGGGATGTGCGCTGGAAGTTCCTTCAAGAAGGCGTCGATCCGCGCCGGCAAGTCGACGGGCTTGGTTGGGTCTCGGGAAATGACGTTGTCGCCAAAGAAGCTGGGGTGCTTCGCGATCACCAATTCGCGAAACAGCTTGGCTTGCTTCTGCGGCGGCTCGGCTTTCGCCTGCTGCCAGAAGTCCCAGAACGCGGGCATGGCGTTTTCGATGCGGTACCCCGGCGCAGCCTTCGCCGCCGCGTCGGGCGCGGTCACTGCGGCCGCCGGCGCTTGCTGGACGCCAGGCGCCGCTGCCGGCGGCTTCCCTGGCCCGCTGGCATTGCCGCAAGCCCCCACCCAAAACACCAGCAACCCGGCCCCGCCCCGCGCCCACGTCCCGCGCCGCCCCTCGCGAAAGGCCGATGACGTCCGCACCGCCACATCCCCCCAAAAACCCCCGATCTCGCCCCCGCGCTCGCCCCCGTTCCCGCTCCCGCGCTCACTCCCGCGCTCGCGCTCGCCCCCGTTCCCGCGCTCGCCCACGAACCTCATTCCGCCGCGGCCGGTTCCGGCGTCGCCTTCTTCGCCGCGGGTGCCGCCGGTCCTGCGGAGTGGATGCGCATGGCATAGAAGCTGCGCCAGACGAAGACCAACGTCAGCACGAAGAAGACGCCGGCCAGGGCACTACTGACGCCGCTACTCAGTTGTAGCGCGAGTTCAACGGCCAGCAGACCGAAGAGGGTGGTGAACTTGATCACCGGGTTCATCGCCACGCTGCTGGTATCCTTGAAGGGATCGCCCACGGTGTCGCCCACGATCACGGCATCGTGCAGCGCTGAGCCCTTTTCTTTTAGTTCCACCTCCACGATCTTCTTCGCGTTGTCCCAGGCGCCACCTGCGTTGGCCATGAACAGGGCTTGAAACAATCCGAAGAGCGCGATGCTGATCAGGTAGCCGATGAAGAAGAAGGGTTCGGCGCAGGCGAAAGCCAGGGTACCGAAGAAGATGGCTAGGAAGATGTTGAACATGCCCTTTTGGGCGTAGGTCGTGCAGATCTCCACGACCTTCTTGCTGTCCGCCAGGTTGGCTTTGAGCACTTCGCTGTCGAGCCGGATGTTCTTTTTGATGAATTCGACGGCGCGATAGGCCCCGGTAGTGACGGCTTGGGTCGAGGCTCCGGTGAACCAATAGATCATCGCGCCGCCAGCAATCAGCCCCAGGAAGAACGGTGGGTGCAAAACGGACAGTTTGGCCAGGTCTGCTTTGAGTCCGTCCGTCAGCACGACGATGATACTGAAGATCATGGTCGTAGCGCCGACCACGGCGGTGCCGATGAGTACGGGCTTGGCAGTGGCCTTGAAGGTGTTGCCGGCGCCGTCGTTCTCTTCGAGCATGTGTTTGGCACGGGCCCAGGAAACGTCGATTCCAAAGTCCCGCTTGAGCTCGGCGTCGATGTCTTCGATGCTCTCGATCATCGACAGCTCGTAGACGCTTTGGGCGTTGTCGGTGACGGGACCGTAGCTGTCCACGGCGATGGTGACCGGCCCCATGCCCAGGAAACCGAAGGCCACCAGACCGAAGGCAAAGACGGCCGGGGCGATCATCAGTTCGCCCAGGCCTTCGTTGGATACGAAGTAGCTGGCGCCCGTCAACGCGATCAGCACCATGCCTAGCCAGAACGCGCTGAAGTTGCCGGCGGTGAGCCCGGACAAGATGTTGAGAGAAGCGCCGCCTTCACGCGAGGAAGTCACGACCTCGTCGACGTGTTTGCTCTCCGTCGAGGTGAAGATCTTGACCACTTCCGGGATCACCGCGCCTGCCAGGGTGCCGCAACTGATGATGATGCTGAGCTTCCACCATAGGCTTGGGTCACCACCCAGATTGGGGATCAGCACGTAGGAAACCAGGAAGGTCAGAGCGATGCTGACGATCGACGTCAGCCACACCAGCGTGGTCAAGGGGGTTTCGAAGTTGGTCTTGCCGTCTTTCCCGAAGCTGCCTTTCTGGAAGAACTCATTGGCCAGGTAGCTGGCGCCACTGGCTAGGATCATCACGATGCGCATGGCGAAGATCCAGACCAAGAGTTGCACCTGGAGTAGCTCTTGAGGCACCGCCAGAATGATGAACGTGATCAGCGCAACGCCGGTGACGCCGTAGGTTTCGAAGCCGTCTGCGGACGGGCCGACGCTGTCGCCAGCGTTGTCGCCGGTGCAATCTGCGATGACGCCCGGGTTCCGGACGTCGTCCTCTTTGATCTTGAAGACGATCTTCATCAAATCGCTGCCGATGTCGGCGATCTTTGTGAAGATGCCGCCGGCGATGCGTAGGGCAGAAGCGGCGAGCGACTCGCCGATGGCAAAACCGATGAAGCAGGGGCCGGCGTAGTCACGGGGAATGAACAGCAAGATGCAGAGCATGATCAGCAGCTCCACGCTGATCAGTGCCATGCCGATGCTCATGCCGGCTTTGAGGGGAATGGCGTAGAGGGGGTATGGCTTTCCTGCCAGGCTGGCAAAGGCCGTCCGGGAGTTCGCGAAGGTGTTGATGCGGATGCCGTACCAGGCCACGCCGTAGCTTCCGGCCACCCCGATCAGCGAGAACGCCAGAATGATCAGGACCTTCGCCGGCCCCATGTCTTGGAGGACCCCGAAGTAGATCACGATGATGGCCCCAATGAAGCCTTCCAGCAGCAGAATGAACTTTCCCTGGGTGACCAAGTAGGTCTTGCAGGTCTCGTAGATCAGCTCGCTGATCTCGCGCATCGACTTGTGCACGGGTAGGTTCTTCACCTGCAGCAGCGTGACGTAGCCGAACAAGAGTCCGAGGACGCATACGCCGAGTCCCATCATCAAGAGCGCCTTGCCGCTCATGCCGAGCATCTGCACGGCGCTCAAGTCCGGGAGGATCAGGTTGGCTTCACCGCCGCCATGCTGGCCGCCCGGCCCGCTAGCAGAGGCGGCGCGTGTGAAGAGCAGCGCACACAGCGTGCCGAGGCTGAAGACGAGGGTTTGACGCAAGCGACGAAGATTGCCTGGGTGGGACATAGCGTGAGTTCCTCCCGCTGCATCGACCCAGGACGCCCGGCCATCGTGGCCTGCCCGGGTGCGTTGCAGCGTCCGGCGCGGGTGTAGCAAAGCTGCACGCCGCTGCCAACGCGCCGCGCGCGGCCCTCCGCGCGCAAGATGCAATGCGCCGACTTGCTCGGCGGGCTTTGCCAGCTGTGAAATGAACTCCCGGGCCTGTGTGGGCGTAAACGGCTTCTTGAGGATCGGTCGGGCCAGGTTGTCGAGCTTGTCTTGCACCGACGCGGCGAAGACGCCCCCGGTGATGAAGCCGAGGCAGGCGGATTGGGACTTGGAGATTTCTGCCAGCATGCTGGCGAAATCCGGGCCAGTGATGTTGGGCATCATCACGTCGCAGAGAATGGCGTCGAAGCGCGCTCCGTCACGGATGCGCTGCAACGCTTCGGTTGGATCCCGCAACATGGTGACCTCGCCGCGCCCCTCGAGCACCCGCTCCATGACGGCGAAGATCGCTGGTTCGTCGTCGACGATCAGCACTCGTTCGCCGGGCGCAGTTTCTGTGGGGGCCGTGGGCTGCGGCGCGGCTTTGGCGGCGCGTAGGGGAAGCCGCACGCGCATGGTCGTGCCTTCATTGACAACGCTGTCCACCGCAATGGATCCCCCCATGGATTCCACTAGGCGGTGCGCGATCGCAAGGCCCAAGCCCATGCCCTGGCCCACGGCTTTGGTTGTGAAGAACGGGTCGAATATATGTGCCGTCACCTCTGCGGGCATGCCGGGACCCGTGTCGCGCACCTCGATGCTGACGAATTCCCCGTCGCAGGTCACAGAGATCGAAACCTCGTTGTCGTCCGCGTATCCCGGTTCGATGGCGTGCACCGCGTTGAGCACGAGATTGAGGAAGACCTGTCCCAGCCGATGCTCGTTGGCGGTGATCTCTGGCACTTCTTCGTAGTGCTCAACGAGTTGGCAGCGGTAGCGTAGTTCCGTCTTGGCGATCCGCAGTGTGTTTTCGACCAGCGCGCGTACATCCACGGGGCCTTCTGCGTCCAGGCGGCTGCGGGAAAAGACCTGCAAGTCCTGCGCGACTCGGCGCACCCGTTCCGTGCTGTCGCGAACGTCAACCAGGGCCTCTGCGACGCTTTTTACGGTTTTCGCGTCGGCGCCGTCTTCGGCGCGCGCGAGGCGTTCGATGGCGTACTCCACGTTGGCGAGGACGGAGGCGAGGGGATTGTTGATTTCGTGCGCGACCCCGGCGGCGAGGGTTCCGACCGTGAGCAAGCGTTCGCTCAGCGCGAGGCGTTCGCGTGCTTCGGCAAGCTCGAGCTTGGCCTGGCGTCCTGCGATTTGCGCGCGCAGCGTCGCGAGCAAGACTTCGGGGATGACGGGCTTGGAGATGTAGGCGTCCGCGCCCAGTTCCAATGCCTTGACGTGGTGTTTTACGTCTTCGCCGGTTGCCGTCGAGCAGTGCACCACGGGCAGATCGCGGGTGGTGGTTTGGCTTTTGAGGATGCGACAGAGCTGAAAGCCATCTAGATCCGGCAAGTCCACATCCAAAACGACCGCCAGACACTCTGCCGACGCAGCGCTGAGGGCTTCTTCGCCGCTGGTGGCGCCGACCACCTGGTAGCCAGCGTCCGAGAGAAGCTGGGCGGTGAGCCCGCGTCCTGCTTCGTTGTCTCCGACGACCAAGATCGCGCTCATGTGTCCTCAGCGTCGCAGACTACCCGGAGTTTGAAGTGGCCGATAGATCAGACGCGCCGGCGCATGACGAAAAGCATACCGAGCCCAGCAAGCAGAAATAGGGAGTTCGACGTGCGGCCCGTTCTGGCGGGCACGCGGCAGCTGCAGCCTCCGTCGTCTTGGGACAGCCGACGGCTCGTCTGCTTGCCGCCTCCGCCACCGGTGGCTCCCGCTTCCGTGCCCGCCGTCGCGCCGCTGCCGGCATTGCCGTCCGGGCCTGCGTCCGTCGCGGGCGCTCCCCCGGCACCCGCCGCGCCGGCATCCGGGGGCGTGGTCCCACCAAAACAGTTGGACTTGTGGGTGGACCGCAGATTGCTGCAATCCGTCGGGGACGCGCACTTCGGTTCGGGCAGGGCAGGGGGCGAGCCGGAGCCACCAACGTCCGCGGGGTCGGGGTAGGCCAGCGCGACGCTTTCCCAGCGCGGTGGCGTGCCCGCCGGATACTCGACATTGCCGAAGACCTTCTCTTGGTACGGTGAGGCACCACCCACCTGAGGGTTCCAGACCCCGCGACTTGAGCTGTAGGTCGGATTGCTCGGGTTGTTGCTATAGGCCAAGCCGTTGTAGGCCCAAGTAGCTGTGTACCAATGCTCGATCGTGGTCGGCTGCCGATCCCCGACGCATTTGGTAGCCCGCCACTTGGCTGCGAAAATCTGCGCGCCCGTGGCCATGTTGTAGGTCGCCTCGGCAGCCACCCGCTTTTGATCGAAGGCCGGCGTTTCGCCCTTGTGCATGCCGCTGGTGACTTGGCCGACGCCGTAGCCGCAGTCGAAGGAGATGATCGTGCGCGAGGGGCCGCCGACTTGATCCGCCGGCGACGTCGGGACGCAGAACTGCGTCCAAGCGCTCTCACGTTGCGCGATGGCCTTGAGCAATTCGCAGGCGAACAGCGGCGGTGCATCGACCACCGGAGAAGGCAGGTCGCAGCCTTGTTTGATGTCGGAGATGCTCGGGCCCTGGTTGCCCCAAGCCGTTGGGCCCTTGGCGACCAGGTCAAAGATCTGTTGCCATTCCGCCACCGTCGGATTGGTCCCGTTTACGGCTTCCACACCGCAGTTGTGGCTATTGGCGCTGCTTGAGAGCGTGTAGCTCGGACAAGCGGCATGGGTGGCACTTGCGAACAAGAAGACGGCCGAGCACACGAGCAGTCGCTTCACGGCACGACTCCGAGCACGCTGTGGCGCGCGCCGCTGGGCAACGCGAGGCGATGCACGCTGGCCGTCTTGCGGTCATAGGCGAAGGGCACCGACAACTGGCTCGGCACGTGATGTTCGAGCGCCACCCACTGCCCGCCTGCGGCCCGCACTTCGTCGAAGCCGTCGCCCAATGGGCGGTCGGGCCCGCTGCCAGTCGTGAGCGTGCCGCCGCGTCCGTCGTTGACGAGTACACCGCCGCCGGGCCACACCCCTGGTGTGACACGCATATCTATCGCACGTTCAAGCACATCGACTTGGCCGCTGCTCAGCGCAAGTCGCGCGACGTGCCAGCCTTTTTCGTCGAGGTTTGCGTAGACGAGGTGACCGCCGTCCGCATCCACCGAGAAGTCTCGCGCCATGGCGGGTAGCTCCGGCAGCACCGTGCGAAGCGCGCCGGTGTCAGCGTGTACCGCGACGATGTCGGCATGTTGGAACGAGACGCGGTAGAGCAAGACCTCGCGCCCGATGTGGCCGGCCAGATGCGTGATGTAACCGTTGAAAGTGTGCAGCGCCTTCTGATGCTGGCCAGCCGGGTCATAGAGGTCGACGCTCAAAGAGTCCGTGCGGAGTTGCCCGGCCTCAATCTGCTCGGGGCTCGGCGGCTCGCCGGCGACGCCCCGTTGCACCACCACGCTGCCGTCCGTCATCACGAGCGGTCGCGAAGCGTAGACCAATCCGTCAGCGAGCTTCTGGGGCTCGCTGCCTGTGCGCACGCGCCACAGCGACGAACGAAAGGAGCGATCCCGACCCGCTTCGGTTTCGGCCACCAAGTACGCAGCGTCCGTGGCCGTTGCAAAGGCCCCGCGCACTTCGCCGTCCGGCAGGTGTGACAGCGTGGCTGTCGGTGGAGCCGGGTCCGCTGCGCTGACGGGTTGCAGGCGCAGCGTGGACTGCGTCGCGCCGGGGACGGTGGAGACCACGGCAATGCGGGGGCCCGACGCCGCGGCCTTGGCGTGCTCTGCCGCGGCTGTGCTGAGCGTGGTGGGGCTCGTCGCAATGGGCGCAGGCTCGGGCTCGGCCGTGCCGCAGGACACGAGCAGGAGTGCGCAACTGACGTAGGGCAGCCGCATGCTTCACAGAATACAAGAAGCGAGCTCCGTCGCCCATGTGCAATGCCTACCGGCTCGGAACACCGGCACAAGCGCGTCACAAGCGCGGTCGCCGTCCCGGGTTCCTCATCTCTGAGCGGAGGCGCTCACGGCTCACGGCGTCAGGGGCACGTTCAGTTCCACAATGGCTGTGCCCAAGGGCGAGCTCTCGACGAAGACTGCCGTGGCGTAGCCACCCCCGGGCGCCTCGCCGACGCTGCCGACGCTGACGATGCGCACGTTGTCGATCTGGCGTTGGAAAAGCTCGTGGCTTCCGCCGCAGACGATGATGTCGGCGGGATCGTCTCCCAACAGCGCGTAGAATTCGTCGTCGGACATATCCGACGTGAAGCACTCGCTTGGATCCATGGGTGAGCCATGCACAAGCAATAGCTCGCTGCCGTCTTCCAGCGGCAGCCGCGCGGTCGAAGGCAGCTTGCCGATGCGTGCCACGATCAGATCCCCAAGCTCCTGGCGCACTCCGACCAAGCGCTGAATGCGCGCTTCGGCCTCCGGAGTGGTTGCTCGCAGCTTCTTGGGGTCGACTTCGAACAGCGCACGATCACCGATGCCCTGAACGCACACCGCCTTGTGCTCGAGCAGAGTGCGCCAGGTCTGTAGCGGCTCTGGTCCCGGGAACAGCATGTCGCCGCAGACCAACAATTGGTCGAAGCCGGTTTCCGCAGCGGCGGTCAGCACCGCTTTCAGAATGTCGTGATGCCCGTGGATGTCGGAGACGCAGAGGAAGCGCATACGATCCATATCCTAGTGCGGTGTGTCAGAAGTACTAATCCAAATCAGACCGTCTGGCGGTAATGAACCGTGGCAGGGCGAAAGCACCGTTTGCGTCGAGGATTTGTTTGCGCCAACGCGGCTTTGTCCCTTGCGACCCGAAGAAGCCGCGGCCATCGTGCGACCGTGGACGCGGGCAGCCAGCTGGACGAGTTGTGCCGGGCGATTGATCCGGAGCGCGCCGCCGCGCTGCGGGGCGATTTGGGCACGCAGCCTCTCTTGCACCTGCTGGGGACGGCGTTTCCAGCGCTCACGCCGGTGACCGCCTGGCAGCGCGAATCCTTGAGCGACCTGCTGGAGCAGGGTTTTCGCGCGAATCGCACGCGCGCGGACTACATGGCGCGGCTGCTCGCCCAGGTCGGCACCTTCTCGGACCTCGACGCCCTGCGCGAAAACTTGCGGCGTGCAGTCTGGGCGGAGCGTGCGCGCATCGCCTTGCGGGAACTGTTGCCGGCGCAACTGGGCGGGGCGCCGTTCTTCGATGCTGCCCGCGAGCTTTCCGAGCTGGCGGAGGTCAGCCTCGAAATCGCCCTCGCGGAGTCCGCCAATCACTTCGCGGGCCGCTTTGGTTACCCGCGCCGCGCGGACGGCAAGAACTCGAGCGTCGTAGCCATCGGCATGGGCAAGCTGGGAGGCTATGAACTCAACGCCGGATCGGACATCGACCTGTGCTTCGTCTACGACACGGACGATGGCGGCAGCGAGCTGTCGCTGCATGAGCATTGGTCCCGGGTAGTTCGGCGAGCCGTGCAGACACTGGAGGAGCCGACAGCCGACGGAATCGTCTGGCGTGTGGACCTGCGCCTTCGTCCCGAAGGTTCTCGGGGTCCGCTGGTGAACTCGCTGGCGGCTAGCGAGCGTTACTACGAGACGTGGGGCCGTTTGTGGGAGCGTTCCGCGTTCATTCGCTCCCGGGCAATCGCCGGGGATGCGGATTTGGGGGCGGAGTTCGAGCGCAGCATCATCACGCCCTTTGTGTATCGGCGTGCGGTGAACCCCAATGTGGCGACCTCCCTTGCGGAGTTGCTTGCGCAGTCTCGAGTCGAACTCTCGCAGCATCCCGAGCGGGACCTCAAGCTGGGCGTCGGCGGGATCCGCGAAGCTGAGTTCTTCGTTCAAGCTTTGCAGCTAGTCTGGGGTGGACGCGAAGTCAGCGTGCGCGTCCAAGGAACGCTCCAGGCGCTGTCGCGGCTGCGAAGTCGCGGTCTTGTCAGCGACCGAGAAGTAGGCGACCTGTCCAGCGCCTACGAGCTCTTGCGACGCGCCGAGCACGTCGTGCAATGGGCCACCGGCGTCCAGACTCACGATCTGCCCGAGCATGACGCGGATCGGGAGCGACTTGCCCGCTGCCTCGGATACGGGGACGCCGACGCGTTTGCCACGGAGTTGGCGGGGCGACAGGCGCGCGTGCACGAACTGTTTCAGTCCGTACTGCCCGAGGCGCCACGGCCGCCTGCCAAGCACCACGTATTTATCAGTCACCTGGGGGACGCCCCGGAGCGAGTGGACGAAATCTCCGCGTCCCTGTTTGGCTCCAGTGAGGTCGGAGACCACCTGGTTGCCCTCGCGCAGCGCCCGGACGACTTGCTTGGCGAAGTTTCCCGCGAGCGCCATCCGGAGCTTGCGGACAACTTGGTGGACGCCATCGCCGAGTGCCCGGATCCCGCGCTGGCCGCGCGCACCCTGCGATCGTTCTTCGCGCGGTTTACCGCGCCGCGCGCCTACGTTGGCGCGCTGGCATCGGATCCCATCGCCCTGCGACGCCTGGTCACCGTGCTTGGGTCCAGCGCGTTTGTCGGCGACGCGGTGGTGAGTCGACCAGACTTGGCGGACGAGCTGCTCTTCGGAGGTGGCGCGCCCCCAGATGCCTCTGCGGTCGTGACCCTCGAAGTCAGCGAGCTCAGTCGTACCCTGGCCGCGGACGCGGATCCCTTTGAAGCGCGGGACCGACTGATCCATGGACTGCGTCGCGCGAAGCGTCGGGTGATGGTCGAGGTGGCGGTGGCCGACCTCGCGGGAAGCCTCACCACGCGACAGGCGACCCGCACGCTCAGCCAGTTGGCGGATGAGAGTTTGTCCCAGGCCTTGCACTACGAGCTCGGCTCTGAAGCCGCGGGCCTTTCGGTCATTGCCGTGGGCAAGCTGGGCGGGTGTGAAATCGGCTACGGTTCGGATCTGGACGTGCTGTTCGTCTTCGAACCGAGCAAAGCCCCTGAAGGGCGCGACGCCCAGGAGTTCTTCGTGCGGGCGGCGCAGCGCATCATTCGGTTGATCTCTGAACCGCACCCCGCTGGACCGGGCTACGAACTCGACACCCGTCTGCGACCATCGGGGTCCCACGGCATGCTGGTCACTTCCGAGCAGTCCTTTGCCCGCTATCACGGACTTGGCGAGCCCGGGGGGGCCAGGCCCGCCGTGCAAGCGTCGGGAGCGCCTTGGGAACGACAAGCTTTGATCCGCGCGCGCGCCTGCGCCGGAGACCGCGAGTTGGGGCGACGCATCGAGGCCCTTGCAGCCCGCGCCGCCTACGAAAGCGGCGCACCCGACGTAGTCGAAATGCACCGACTGCGCATGCGTATGCAGCGGGAGCTGGCCCAAGAACGCGTGGATCGCTTTGACCTGAAGTTGGGCCGCGGCGGTCTCCTAGACGTCGAATTCGTGGCCCAGTGGCTGCAAATGCGTCACGGGCAGGACACCCGTGTGCGGACGCCGGACACGCTGCTGGCCCTCGAAGCCCTCGCGTCTGCGGGATACCTGGAGCGTCGGCATTACGAAACCTTCCGCGAGGCATATGAGTTCCTTCGTCGACTAGAGCAGCGCATGCATGTGCTGCGCGGAACGTCGGCAACCAGCTTCGAGGCGCGTGGCGTCGGTCTGCGGGAGCTGGCACGGCGTATGGGCTTTGAAGGCAACGCCACGAGCTTGCCTCGGGAAGAACTCCTGCAGCGCTACGCGGACGTGTCCAATTCCGTGCGGCAGTCCTATTTGGAGGTGCTCGGCGTTTCCGAGTGATGCCAATGAGGTCACGCCCGCATCAAGAACTCATCGCCCACCGAGGGACCCTGCTGTGGCGTCTGACCGCGGTGATCTGCGCGCTGCTGTTTGCCCTCGCGTGCCACCACGAGCGGCCCGAGCGTTTGCCGGGCGAGACTGACATTGACGTCAGTGCCGTGCACATCGAGTCCGCGGGGGGCGGAGCACTGGCGCTTCCGCACTCGGAGCTGTTCATGCTCCTTGGCCTGCGCCCCGGCAGCCTGCTGATCACCAAACGCACCTTCAACGAGTTTCGTCTGGCGGAAGATCGACGGCGGCTCGTCTCTTGGTGGCAAAGCTACGGCTACTTTGACGTGGAGGTGGCTGAGCCAAAGCTCGACTGGGCCAAAGACAAGAAGAGCGTGGCAGTGACTTGGAGGGTTGCCGAGGGCGCGCCCTACCACATCGGGTCGATCACGCTGAAGCATGTGCCGCAGGCGCATCAGGCTGAGCTGCGCCGACTGGTTCCGTTCAAAGTCGGAGACGGAGTCGACCTGGAGGAGTATCGCCTTGCACGCTTGACCCTGGCCGAGCATCTGCAACGGCAGGGCTACGGGCACGCCAAAGTCGTCAGCCGCACTTTCATCGACAAGAAGCAGAAGCTGCTGCACTGGTTCTACTATGCAGATCCCGGACCCCTCACCCGGATCGGCGCTGTCGTGGTTGAAGGTGCACACCGCTTGCCGGAGCGAAGCGCCATCGAGCGCGCCGGACTCTCCGAGGGCGAGCCCTATAGCTTGGCGTTGAAAGAAAAGGCTGAGCTCGACTTGGTGGATTCGGGCAGCTACGCCTCGGCCGCCATCAAGCCCGACGCGGACGTCGATCGCGTGTTGCCCGGGGACAGGCCGGACACCGGCGGGGATCTGAACGACCAGCAAGTCGATGCGGCTGGCAACCTCGTGCCGCGCAAGCTGCCGGAAACCGTCAACATGCGCCTGGTCGTGGTGGAGGCGCCCCGGACACAGCTCAGACTGCGCGCTGGCGCCGAAGCGGATCCGTCCCGGGGTGACACCTATGTCGGTGCGCGTCTGTGGCTCCGGGACCTTTTGGGTCCCTATCACCACGTAGTGCTCGATGGGCGTGTGGGATACGGCGTGAGCTGGAAGGACGAAGACGACGAATTGTCGGGTCCCTACGGCGAAGCCCTGGTGCGTTACATCAAGAGCGGACTGTTCGGACGCATCGGCGATTTTCGCCTCAGCGGCCGCTACCGCGACCTGCTCTACCCGGGCTTTCAGCTGCGGGAAGTGGCGACGGGGCCGGGGGTGCGCTCGACGCTCGCGCCGGGGGTGTTCCTAGAGCTCGACACTCTGTTCCGCTATGAAGACACGCGAGCCTTCGGCGGATTTGCTCCTGCGGTGCAAGGGGACTTTGATCTAACCACAGAAGCGAGCAAGTTGGCGGAGCTAGACGCGAGCTTCGTTTGGGACAAGCGCAACGATCCGATCGAGCCCAGCAGTGGCCACTTGGTTCAGCTCGCGGCCGCGTTTGCACCGGGCGGCGCATTGGGCACGGAGCGCTACCTGCGCCTCGACCCGGAACTGCGTGGCTTTGCCGCGTTGGGCGATAGTTGGTCACTCGGAGCGCGGGTGGGCGGCGCTTGGGTGCTTGCGGACGATGGCGCGGTCCCGACCAGTATTCGCGCTTTCGGCGGTGGCGCTTTCGGGCATCGCGGCTTCGGGCGCTTGCGGCTCTCTCCGGAAGCTACTTGCGCTGCCGGAGCGACGTGCACGACCGAGCTCGTGGGGGGCAAGAGCCTGCTTGAGTCGACCCTCGAGCTGCGCTTCCTGCCGTTTCGCAAGCCCTTCGGGCTTGCGGTCTTCGGCGACGTCGGCGGCGCTGGCAAAGATGCAAACCCGCTTGAAGACGGCGTGGCCGCGGCCGTCGGTTTCGGGCCACGCCTACGACTCTGGTACCTGCCCATCAGTTTGGATTTCTCGGTTCGACTGCTCAATCGTGGACAAACTGAGGCTTTCGACGAACTCGACACGTACTTGGTATTCTTGCGTATCGGAGAGGCATTTTGAAAACCGACGACGGCGACTCGGTTCGGGAGGTATCCCGCGCTCGCCGTGTGGTGCGTTTCGCACTGCGGGGCGGGGTTGCGCTCGTCGCCGTGATCTTGGCGCTTCTCGGGCTGCTCCACACGGGGCCCGGGCAAAACCTCATTCGCACGCGGGTCGTGTCGGCGCTGAACGCGAAGATGCATGGCAGCGCGTCCCTGGACGAGCTGCAGGTGTCCCTGTTCTCTGGCGTGCGCCTGTCTGGGCTCACGTTGAGAGACGCCGCGGGGACCGAGGTCGTTCGAGTTGAAACACTATCCACAAAGCTGACGCTCTCCAAGTTGCTCAGTGGCGAGATCGCCGTGGAGCACCTGAGACTGCATGGCGTCCGACTTGCCCTCACCGAAGTTGAAGCTGGGGGAACCAATCTTGGTACGTTGTTCAAGAAGACGCCGCCCAAGCCGAAGACCACGTCTAGCAAGAAGAAGTCTCGGCGGATTTCGGTTGGGCAGATCGACGTTGCTGACGTGGGGCTCACTCTGGAAAAGCTCGACGGCTCCTCCCTCAACGTCAGCGGAGTCTCCCTTGCCGGTCACGCCACGGCAGTGCCAGACGACAAGACTGTCGCCCTGACCCTGGAGAAGATCGCCTTCGGTCTTGAACGAAAGAATCAAGGCACGACGCTCTCGGTGGCGGACTTTCAGTCGGCGCTACAGATCGATATCGTACAGGGGTCGGGCACTGTCAGCGTGAAACGCACGGCTGCGAAGCTTGCCCTGACGCGAAAGGACAAGCCGGCGTTTTCGACGCCAGTGGCCTTCAACGGCGTCGATCTGGAGGTAGCCCCGGGCAGTCTTTCGGCGACTTTGGAAAAGCTTGGGGCAGGCCTGGCGCTGCTCGACTCGCTGAAGCTCAGCGGTAGCGCCGAGTCCGGTGCCCTGACCGGCGATCAGAGCGCGGTCGTCGCCGGTCTGAGCTTGCGGAAAGACAAGCTCAACGTGCTGCTGGGCAAGGAGTTGCTTGCCTCGGACCTTTCTCTCCAGGCCAAGGTGGGCGGGCCGCCTGCGGCGCTTTCCGTGGCCGTTGACGTGCAGTCTGCCGGTGGCACGCTGAAGCTATCCGGTAGCGTGGACGTGTCGAAAATCGAGCGGCCGAGCTACGATCTCACGCTCGAAGGCGACGAAATCGAAAGCGTCAAACTCGTCCACTCGAGCGCGCCTCCCATCACCGTGAAGAAGCTGTCGCTTCAGATCAAGGGCAGCGAGATCAAAAAAGAGCGCATCGACGCCGACGTCGAGCTGAGCGTCGAACGCTTGACGGTCAAAGGCATCATCATCGACGGCATCAAGCTGCGCGGTCGCTACGAGCGCGGCACCGTGAAGATCACGTCCCTGTCTATCGACGGCTTGGGGCAGAAATTACGCGCTGATGGCAGCTTCGTCATCGCCACCCGGGAGCTTTTGCTGAACCTGCGGCCTTCTGGAGACGTGGGCAGGGCGCTTGCGGCGCTCTCCGCGGCGGGGATCCAAATCAAGACCAAGATCCCACCCGGCAAGATCGTGCTCCTGGAGGACGAGACGCATCTTCTGGTGTCAGGCAATCTGAATGAAAAGCTCGACGCCGAGGTGAAACAGGCCACGGTGCGCGCCTTCGGTGGCAGCATCCACGTCCGCGGCGCAGCCAACTTGAACAAGGGCGCGCCCGATGCCGAGGGCAAGCAGAAGTTTGCGTTGGCTGGGTTTTCCGGCGATGTGCGCTTGAACAATGTCGGCCTGGCGTCTTTGGCGCGCCTGCGGGGTAAGAACCTCCAGGGTTATGACGGTCGGATCAACGGCCGAGTCCAAGTCAGTGGCACCAAAGAAAGCCCGAAAGCAAAGCTGTCCCTCAGCGTGACGTCCAGACCCGACCGGGCCGGCACGCGCCGTGCTGCGCTGGTCACTCGCGTCGACGGAAAGATCGGTGCAAGGGGAGCGGAGGTGTCCGTCAAGGCGGTTCGTCGCGACGGGAGTGGCGCTGAGAGCGACGTGCTTTCCCTCGACGCCAATTTGCCCCTCGATGTGGCGCGCCGGCGCTTGCGGCAGCACGGCGCGCTCCGCGTCACACTGGACCTGCCACGACGCAACCTGTCGAGTCTACGCGACGTGCTGCCCGATTCGGTTGCGCTCAAGCTGATGAAGTACCCCGACGCAAATGTCGAAGCGCACGCCAAATTCGACGGCACGGCGGCGAAGCCGAGGGGCAGTTTCGCGTTGGATCTCGATACAGAGCTGCCCTTGCTCGCCGACGCCGGTGGACACCAGCGTCTGGCGCTCCACGGCAGCGTGACACCCACGCCGACGGGCTCCAAGGTCAAGGCCGAGCTTGGCGCGTGGCTCGACCATCGCAAAGCAAAGCTCGTGGACGGCGACATCGGGGCGGACCTGACTCGCTCCGCAAGCGGCACGGACGTGGCGTGGACGGCGGGTATTTCCGTAAAGCCGCCGGCGCTTCAGTCGCTACCAGCGCCGATCCGGCGACCGGGGCTGTCGGGCAACTTGAACCTGCGCGCGGACTTGAGTGGCACGCGCCGCGATCTCCAGGGACGATTGGTGCTCTCGGCGGATGGCGTTCACAAGGGTGAGCTCGGCCCGCTCGATCTGAAGACCCAGCTGGACGTCGGCGCCGCAGAAACGAAGTTCGACCTGAAGCTACGCGCGGCAGGACTCGACGCCGTCGCGCTGCACGGGACCGTGGGAGTCGCCGGCAAGAACCTGATCCAGACGCTGCGGGAGAAGAAACTCGGAGATCCTGCCCTTGACGCAGAGCTCACCGTGGTGCGACAGCGAGTCGCGAAGTATGCGTCACTACGGAAGAAGCTGATCCTAGTCCCGGGTGAGATCTCCGGTCGCATGGCGCTCACGGGCACGGTGAAAGAGCCACTCGTCAACGGCGCTGTGTCTTTGGACGAGTTTGTCACCCTGAATGGCAGCCCGGGCCGCGTCGATTTGCGGCTGAACGCCCAGGCTGACGCACTGCGGCTGCGCCTCGGAGTGGGCGCGCCCCGGGGAGGCGATAACCCCGTCCAGCTACGCATCGAAGCGCCGCGGCCAGAGCTGATCGCGCTGCTACAGACTCCCGAAGATGAACAACGTCAGCTCGCGATCCAGGCCAGCGCGCGTGCCAGCGCGGTCCCCCTTGCGAGCCTGATCCCGAGCAGCGCGCTCGACGGAAAAGCCTTAAAGCTCACGGGAGATTTGCATTGGAATATGGATGCCGAGCTGCAGCTTGCTGCCAAAGGCAAGCTGCGGCGCCTGGCGCAAGGCATCCTGCGCGGAGATCTGCGTATCAAGAAGGGGAGCGCGTCGATCCCAAACTCGAAGCGCCGCTACCACAAGGTTGAGCTGGCCATTGTTAGCAGCGCCGACGCACTGCGCATCGAGCGTCTGTCCCTCGAGGAGCGGGACATCGAGAAGGCGAAACGCTCCCTTGACGTCAGCGGCAGAGTGGCCTGGAAGGACTTGCGACCGCGCGGCATTGAACTCTCGCTCAACGCCAAGGACTGGCTGCTCTTTGGCAGCAGCACCTTGGGCAAACCTGACGCGCCCCGAGCGGCACTCACCAGTCGGATCGAAGTCCGCGGTGATCTAAGCGGGGCCCGACGCAAGGTTGCGGTGACCGTGCGGAAGCTCGATCTGAAGATGCCGGATCGCTACGACCGAGCGCACTGGCCCGAAGACACCCATCTCGGCGACATGCTGGTTCTCGGTGAAGCGGGGGTGAGCCTCGGCAAGCTGCCAGTCCCCGAAGCCGTCAAGACGGGCGCGGTCCATCAGCCGCCGCCGCCCAAGCCGCCGCCCGCCGACAGCATTGCCGGCGGTACCGACATGGTTCTGTCCATTCCGAATACCGCGAAGATCCAGAAGCCACCCTTTGAGCTGCACGCGCACGGCAAGTTGGTCGTCAAGCTTCGGCCCGGCCTTGCCGCACCGGAGATCCGCGGGGAGTTGCCCCTGACGGGCGGTGCCATGAGCTTGGGGGGCAAGCTCCATCCCATCGCCAAGGGCAAGAAGAGTCGCATCGTCTTTGACGACCGCAGTCCGCGTGGTCGCATGGAGACGCATCTACTGCGCCAAGCGGAAGTTGCCGCCATGCGCGACATTTCCAAGGCCAGTGCCGGGGGCGACACCGTGCGCCTCTATCTAGAAGGACCTATTGGCAAGCCTGTGAGCAAGGTCAACGGCGCTGGCAATGCCGACCTGTGGGACATGCTGCCGGTGTACAACGCCGGGCGCGTAAAGTGGACGAGTCAACCGGATCTGCCCGCGAGCGTCGCGGCCCAGATCCCCCGGCAATACGACGTGATCCTGCTCAGCTACATGGCGGTGAACCTGCCGCACAACCTGTTCCTAGACCGCATCAATGCCTGGTCCGACCCAGAGGACGTGCGTCGGGGGTATGGGCAAGTCCGCAACCTGGAAGCGGAGCGAAACAGCAAGAGTGGCAAGACGCGTATTGTGACGACTGCGCGTCCGCCGAGCGCTGGACGCAGCGACGCGGAGCTGGAAGTCGACTGGATGTGGGCGAACGGCGCGCGCACCAAAGCCGGTATTGGCCTTGCCGCCGGCAATCGCCTCGGGGGTGGCCCCGCTGTATTCTTCGATTGGTCTAGTGAAGACTGATCGTGCCCGGGGCCGCCTGGCTTGGAGGCTCGAGCGCCCTGAAGACTTAACTGACTTGCTCGGTCGCGCTTGCTTCGTTGGCCGGGCTCGCGCGACTCGGTCGGTCCGAGCTCCTCGCTGCGCTCTGCAGCGCCGCGTCAACGACCGCCTCAAGCTCAAGCACGCCCGCGGATTTTCGGACTAACGCACCAAGGGATCCCGCGACGGCAGCGACACTCGCCTCCTCGGACGAAGTGAAGAACACTGCGGCGTCGACCTTTCTTTCCGACATGAGCTGCTCCGCGAGCGCGAGGCCGGAGCCGTCGGGTAGCAAGACGTCGAAAATACCGCACGCAAAGCCACCTGGTAGTGCTTGCGCCTCGGCAACCGAGTGGCAAATCGTTGGCGAGGTGCCACGCCGTCGCAGCCACCTTTCGAGAGCCCTCGCCAAGGGGAAGTCGTCCTCGACGACAAGAACTCGGGGTTGCGACGTGTCCTGGCGATGTGATGACCGAGGGATTGTCGCCGAGCGTGTTGGGGCCGGCGGTCTGGCTTCGCCGCGGAGTCGTAGCGCCAGCGTGTGCTCACCGACTACGTCGGCGATACGGAGGGCTTCGCGCGTCAGGATTTCGTTTTCGACCGCGCGGCCTTCGCTCTTCGCGATTCCGGCAAGCTGCTCAAGCATGTGGGCGCGTGCCGACGAGCTCGCCGCGGTGAGATCCAGTGTGTCGCTCAAGACTTGCGCAGCGTCCCGCAGGCGGCCGGCTTCGCGTAGCAGGGCCCCAAGCTTGCGACCGAACACTAGCCAGCCGCTCTTGGCCATTTCGTCTTCGTCGCGAAGCATGAGGGTGCGGGCGGCTTCGATGCCGTCTTCCAGTACGCAGATTGCTGAATGTGTATCGCCCCGGCCCCGCCGTAGGCGCGTGCTTTCCTCGACCATCAGAAAGGCTTCGAAGCCCGGCCGGCCCCGCAGCGCGTGATACGCCTGCAGTTCTACACCGACTCCGAACTCTGCGGCACTTGCCGCGGCTTTCTCGTGGACTGCGGCGATGGCGCCAGCCGGGGCGAGGCGAAGGGTCGCTCGGCCGATGAACTCGTGGCTAAACCGGGCTTCGCCGTCGCTGACGGAAACCAGACCCAGCTCGCTCAGCGGGAGCAAGCTGGTGTTCACATCGTCGGCCCGCTCTACCATTTGGGAAAGGACTCCGATCGAACTCGGGCCGCAGACGGCGAGGGCCTGCAACGTGCAGAGGGCATCTGGGGGAAGCATCCGCAGGCGTTGCTCCACCGCCTCGGTCAAGGTGACCGGCGCCGACCAAGAGTCGTCTTCGAAGCTCGCGATCAGTTGCTCGACGTACAGCGGTTCGATGTCGTCGTCGCTCCGTTGCAACAAGCCCCGTTGCTCTCCGAGGCGTTCCACCGCGAGGTCCCGTGACCAGCCCCGCAGTTCCTGCCGAAGGATCCCGGGTCCGAGCTTGTCTTCGAGGGCGGAACTCGCGCTGCAGATGAGCGTGAGACCAGGGATCTTTTCGCCGACGATCAGGTCGGCCACGGCGACAAAGGATGCGCCGTCAAATTGGTCCAGGTCGTCGACCAGGAGCACGAGTTTGCCCGGGTCGCTTGATTCCACGGCCAGCTTCGCGGCCCAGCGCAGCGCTCGACTGGCGCCGGCGCGGGCCCCCGCCGGGTCGATGCCGACCGGGAGATCTGCGGCGAACACTGTTTCTAGCGCGCTGCGAATGCTGTCGGATTTGACGCCGTGGCGGTCGGCGCTATCGCGCCAGCCGGCCAGCTGCGTGATGGTCTGGCGAAGCGCGCCGTAGCCGATCTCGTCCAGGGGCGGAGCTGGCGCTGAGATGCTGACGCTGGCGCTGCCGCGTCGCTCGTAGGCGGCGGCCACTTGGCGCAGCAACCAGGAGCGACCGACTCCGGCGCGACCCCACACCAGAAATGGCCGTTTGCATTCCAGCAATTGTGCGGCCCATGGCGTGCGACTCTCAAGCGCGCGATCGTCTTCGGCAGTCTCTTCGGAGTTGACGGTCTGCCGTTCGCGACGAGTTGCCTGGGAGAGCGCGCGTGTCAGCTGCAGATCCGACGGCGCGGGGCTCCCCGGCAGGCGAGAGGCACGGCGCGCCGATAATTTGGCCGGATCCCCGATCGCCGCCGCCATGGCCAGAGCGTCAGGAAATCGATCCGCGGGGTCCAGGCTGAGCCCGCGGATGCAGGCGTGGGCGACATTGTCTGGGATCGCCCGCTGGGGCGCAGCGAGTCGCGGATCGAGGTCGCGCCCCTCCAACTGCTGTCGCACCACATCCATCCCGGTGGGGCCGGGAAATGGCTGTCGCCCCGTCAGCATTTCGTAGAGCAAGACGCTCACCGCAAATAGATCCGCCGCGGCACCCGGCTCCTCGCCTCGAAGCTTTTCCGGCGGCATGTACTGCGGCGTGCCCACGACGGTTCCGACACGGGTGAGTCGACGCCGATCGCGCAAGCGCGCGATCCCGAAGTCGATGATCTTGACGTGGTAGCCGCCGCGACGCCGACGTTCGAGCATCAGATTGCCCGGCTTGATGTCCCGGTGGGCGATGCCGTGGTCGTGGGCTTCTGCCAGCGCGCCCAAGGTTTGCTCCACGACATCCAGGGCATGTTCCACTGGAAGCACGCCCTCGGAATGCAGCACTTGATCCAGGTCCGGACCGCTCAGATGCTCCATGACGAGAAATGGGTATCCGCCGTCCGCCGCCGACGCGCGTCCGAAGTCGTAGATGCTGACGATGTTCGGATGGTTCAGGCGACTTGCGACGCGCGCCTCTTCGAGGAAGCGCACGCCGATCTCTTCGTCGCTAATGAGTTCAGGGTGGATGCACTTGATGGCAACGGAGCGGTCGAGCACCCGCTGCACGCCGCGATACACCCGGCCCATGCCCCCGGAATTGATCAGCTCTAAAACCTGATAGCGCTCGGCAATGACCTTGCCGATGAAGGGATCATCGCCGGGTGCGGCGGCGATCTGTTCTGCGCCGCATACCGAACAGAACCGTTCGACATCGATAGCGTTGCCACACTGGAGGCAAGAATCGGCCATGCCAACCCATATGCTGCGACCGTTGACCGACGCGCGTCAACGGTGCCCGTTCCCACCCGTGCCGTATTCGTAGCGCCCAAGGAACTGCGCCGAATATTCGGCGCGTGTGGGACACTGCCCGGTCGTCATCGCGTGCGGGCTCGGCTACACGTACGGCATGCGCATTCTCCTCGTACTGGATCCGCCGGCACAGCCCGACGCAGCGGCGCTCTGGCTCAAACGCTGTGCTGAAGCAGAACTCCCCTCACTCGTGAGCCTGCCGGCCATCGATCCTATGGCGCGGGCGCTTGCCGCCGGATTCGAAGCGCACGCCCCGGGCGAAGCCGGTTACGTTGTGCTCGCGCGCGCCGGCAGTGGGCGGCTCAGTGAGGCCGACTTCGAGCAATTGGGACTCGGTGACAAGGTACGTCGACTAGAGCCCGTCGAAGATCCTGCGGTGGAAGCTGCCATCGCCGAAGGCGCGCAGCACCTCGAACGCGGTGATCTTGCCCGCGCGCACCAGTCCTACTTCTTTGCGGATTCGCTGTTGGCTTCGGAGCACAGCCCGAGGCGTGCGGAAGTGCTGGTATGCCTGGCCAGTATTGAAGCCGACCGCGGTGAAAAGGCGCAGGCGGCGAGCTTGCTCGACCGCGCCCTCGCGATCTTTCCGGATCACCAAACCGCACTGCGACGGCGTATCGAGCTGGCGCGCTCCGCGGCGGACGGGGCGACTGCCGCGGCGCTCAGACGGCGCTTGCTTGCGCGTGCTGAAACCGATGACGAGCGCGCCGAGTTGTTGTGGTCCATCGCCGATGAGTCGTTGCACGCGACGGCGGAAGCTTTGCAACAGGCGTTGGAGTTGCGTCCGCGAGAACCGCGCTTGTTGGAACGGTTGCAAGCGAGTCTCGAGGCGGCCGGTCGCTGGCGCGAGGCCGTGGACGCGAAGGTCGCGCTCACTGAGACGATCCAAAGTCCTCGGGATCGCGCGCGGTCGTTCACCGCGGCCGCGGGCATGTGCGCGCGGCGCACCGAGGACGTTGCGCGCGCCGTTGCCTTGTACGAAGCCGCCATTGCCGATGACCCTTCGACCCCGGGCGCCTTCGAGGCGATCGAAGCGGTGTTGCTGAAGAACGCCGACTGGCTGGGGGTGGCGCAGGCCTATGAGCGCCAACTAGAGCGCCTGGCGGGTCGTGGTCAGAGCCTCGCCGAATGTGCGCTCCTCGACAAGCTGGCCGGCGTGCACGTCGAGCGTCTGAAGGATGTGCACAGCGCGATCTTGACTTTGGATCGGCTGATCGTGCTCGACCCGGAGAATGTCGAGGCCCGCGCGCGACTGGCTTCCTTGCTGGAGCAGACGGACGCGCCGGAACTGGCCGCGCGCTGTCTCGCCAATGCAGCCACCTGGGGGCCAACGCGTCCAGCCACCTTCCGAGAGTTGCATCGGATCGCCACCGGCCTGGGGGATTTGGACCGCAGCTACGCGGCCTGCGCAGTGTTGGTACACCTTGGCGAAGCAGAACAAGCAGAGCAAGAGGTGTATCGACGCTTTGCCCCGGAAACGACTTCACGCCCACAAGCGGCGTTGACACCCTCGGGTTGGACGGAACTGCACGTGGCGGACCACGACGTGGTCGTTTCGAACATCGTGCACGCCATCGCGCCCGCTGCCATCGCGCTCCGCTTGGACCAACTGCGCGCCGCCAAAATGCTACCGGACTTGGGGCAAGTCGAGCGCCACGAGGTGGACAAGAGCACGCTGACCGCTGTGCGCACGGTTGGCTGGGTGTGCGCTGTATTGGGCCTGCCCGTGCCCGCGGTATACGCGCAGCCGGAAGATCTGCCTGGAGGGATTGTGGCGCTGCCACTGCAGGCGCCCACGGCTTTGCTCGGCAAGTCCCTGCTGAGCGGCCGATCCGTCCCGGAGCTTGCATTCACCATCGCGCGCTCCCTCACGGCCCAACAGCTCACGGCGCGGCTGCTCACCTTCTACCCGAGCGCGCCGGAGTTCAAGGCGCTGGTACTTGCAGCGATCGCACAGGTGCTGCCGTCTAGTCTGTCGTCTAGCGGACTTGCACTGCACGACGCGCTCGCGGCCAAACTCGGCCCGGCGGAGCGGGGACGATTGGGCGACGCCGTGCAGGCACTTCAGGCTCGGGATGGTCGCTTTGACCTGAGCGCATGGACGCGCAGCGTCGAGATGGCCGCGTGTCGCGCGGGGTTGTTGGCGTGTGGCGACATCACGGCCGCGGCGCGCATGCTTGCAGTGGACGGACGCACCGTGGGAGGGCTCTCAGCTGCCCGGCGCGTGCGGGATCTGATCCCGTTTTCCGTCTCGGAGAAATACGCCGCAGCGCGCCGTGCCATCGGCATCGGCGTGACAGAGTAGTGATGTGATCGCCCAACGCTCAGGCTCGCGCTGCACGTCTGCCTCACCCGCCGGGCTGTTTGCCGGCGTACAAGGTTCGAGGGTTTTCTTGCACGCGGTAGCCGGGCGCCTTGTGTTTGGCTTGTCGCCGCAGCACGCGGGAAAACTCGCGGGCCCCTAGTTTGTGCAACGCGGCCTCGCCACCGGGAACGAAGTGGCGCGTGAAGGAGAAGCCGCGCCCTAGCCCGCGGAATGCCTCAAGCGCCCAGTAGTCGCCCAGATCGTCGATCTGCATGCCTGTGACGTAGTCGTTGCCGCTCAAGTGCCGGGTCACCTGATGCAGGAAGGTGCGGACCGTTGGGTAGGCAGGTCGGGTTCGCCGGGTAAGGGTTTTGGCAACATCGTCCAAGACACCTTTCGTCTGCACGCTGAGCTTGTCCGGTTTCGCCTGGTGCTTGCAGGACGAGAGGAAAAACGCCTGCTGCTCCTCGATGCTGTGAGGCAAGAGATCGGGCGCGATCCCGAGCACGTATCCCGCATAGCGCCACAGCAGGAGGAAGCCATCGATCTCTGTGCGGCGCAGGGCAATCCCCAGCTTGCTCAGACTGCGGATGTTGAGGTAGCCGAACAACGCCAGGGTGATCGCCAGATCTTGCTGGTTGATGGGCACTTCTCGCGGGTGAGAGAAGCGCCCGGTATCCAGTAGGTGTCGGCGGATCCCCGCATGTAGTAGCCGCACCCGGGCAAGGGTTTCGTGGGCCTTACCACCCGGACGAATCTCGTCCGGGAACGCCATGCGTAGCACCATCGCCATGGTTTCCGAGAGCCGTTGGGTCGCGCTGCCCGACAGCATGCCCGTCATGGCAGTCACTAGCGCCATCTTTTGGAAGACGGCGCCGCCGACCAAAGAACCCGACAGCAAGGACACCCCCATGAAGGGGCCGTAGGTGGCGATGAGCCGTTGCCCGGGAACCATGGCGTCAAAGTCTGCCCAGGGCGGCGCGTCATTGGTGTGTCTTAGAAACGCGGCGCAGTTTTCATCGCCACTCGCGGCGCGCGCACGCACGGCGCCGAGCAGGTCGAAGATGTTCGTGAGTGGGCCCGCGGCCGCGAGCTCCCGCACCACGGTGTCTGCCAGGGGGTCACCGACGGTGCGCCAGTGCTCCAGGGCCGACTCGGTGTACGGCTCAACGTACTCGAGCTCTGCGAAAGGCGGGATGGTGTCTAGGGGCGGGAGCTGGTGCATGTTGATGGGCACGGCGAGCTCAGTCTAGCCTGCGACGACGCTTCGGGACACCCGAGCCCGTTTCCACGCAATGGGGACTATCCGCCGCCGGACCGCCATGCTGCGGTCCGTACAGGAGGCCAGCTGTGATCGTCGTAACGAACCGTATTCCCGTGGCAGAAGGCCATGAAATCGACTTCGAAGACCGCTTCAAGAAGCGGGTGCACCTCGTCGACCAGTCGCCGGGCTTTGTGCGCAACGAAGTGCATCGTCCCCAACCCATGAAGTTCGATCACGAAGCCGGCGGCTTTGTGCCGGATCCGGAAAAGCAGGGCTACTACGAGGTGAAAACCTGGTGGCGCAGCTTCGACGACTTTGAAGCTTGGACCAAGAGTCCGGCCTTTGCCGAAGCGCACAAGAATCGGGCGCCCAAAGAAATGTTTGCCGGGCCGAGCGTGCTCGAAGTGCATGAGGTGTTCCTCAGCACGGATCTCGAAGGCGTCGCGGGCTAGGCGTGTTTTGCCAACAACTCGGCGGCTTCCAGCGCGCCGTAGGTGAAGATGATGTCGGCGCCGGCGCGGCGCAGGCCGAGCAGGCTTTCTAGCAAGCATCGGTCGTAGTCGAGCCAGCCGTTCTGTGCCGCGGCCTTGAGCATCGCGAACTCACCACTCACGTGATAGACGGCCACGGGCAGCTTGCTGTGCTCCCGCACGAAACGCACGACGTCCATATACGGCAAGCCGGGCTTGACCATCAGGATGTCCGCACCCTCGGCTTCGTCCAGCTCGATCTCTCGCAGACACTCCCGCAAGTTGGCGGGATTCATCTGATACGTCTTTTTATCGCCGGCCCGAGGAGCGGAGTCCAAAGCGTCCCGAAAAGGCCCGTAGAAAGCCGATGCGTACTTCACGCAGTAGCTCAAGATCCCCACGTCGGTGAAGCCCGCTTCGTCAAGCGCCCGGCGCATCACGCCGACGCGACCGTCCATCATATCGCTGGGCGCGACCATGTCGGCGCCCGCTTTGGCTTGTGCCACGGCCATCTTCGCGAGCAGCGGTAGGGTCTCGTCGTTGTCGATGCGCCCGTCGACAAGATAGCCATCGTGGCCGTCCGATGAATACGGGTCGAGTGCCACATCGGTGATCACGACCAACTCTGGGAGCGCGGTCTTCAACGCACGCACGGCGCGCTGCAACAAGCCTTCCGGGTTTTCGCTTTCGGTGCCCCGGGGGTTTTTCAACGCGTCGTCGATGGCCGGAAAGAGCGCCACGCCGGGCACCCCAGCCTCGAAGGCTCGCCGTGCGAGTGCCACGAGGTGCGTGATGCCGAGACGCGCATGCCCTGGCATGCTCTTGATGGGCGTCTGGCCGTCGCCCTCCTGCACGAACAAGGGCAGGATCAAGTTGGACGCGGAGAGAGTGGTTTCATTCACGAGAGCCCTACGGCCGGCGCTCACGCGGTTTCTTCGGGGTCGGATCAGCACGTTTGGGACTCTTATAGAAGTCGCGTGCCGCCTCAAGGCTTCCGTTACGTCAGCGCCAGGCCCCGGCTGGGGTGTGACATTCGGATCAGACTTTTCAGGCAGTTTCGGGGTGCTAGCCTTCCATCACGATTGGAGGCCTATATGTCCTTAAAGTTACTCAAGACTCTTAGTTTCATTGCACTCACATCCACCGTCGCCATGACTGGCTGCAGCAGCGACGATGACGACAAAAAAGCCACGGGCGGCACGAGCGGCACCGGCGCGACCGGCGGCACGGGCGGAAGCTCGGGCAGCGGTGGTACCGCGGGCGCATCGGGCGGCGGCGGCACGGCGGGCTCTTCGGGCAGCGCGGGCTCGGCTGGCAGCGCGGGCTCGGCTGGCAGCGCGGGCTCGGCTGGCAGTGCAGGCTCGGCTGGCAGCAGCGGCGCTCCTGGCGACGCCGGCACCGACTGAATCGTCGGGACCGCAGCCTCGATGGGCGGACGGCCTCCACACGAGCGTGGGGGCCGTCCGTTCGTTTTTGTGATTCGTCCGGGAGCTCGGAAATGCCAAGCACCCCTGGAGCGGGATCGGCGTTTATTCTCCGCAGTTCGTCGCGGGGCTTGGCGCGCTTCTCTCGGATTCTGTTCCGGCTAGAAAGGCCAGCCAGCAACTTGATTTCCGACAAGAAAGTCGTGCTACCCTTGGGATCCTTGGTCTTGGTGATCCACGCGCGGCAGCAGCCCGCATCCAAATAGGAAGAATCGACATGAACTTGAAAGTTGTGAAGGCGTTGGGATTCGTGGCGTTGACCTGTTCGGTCGGCATGATCGGCTGTGGCAGCGACGATGACGGTGGCGGCAGCGGTGGTGCCACTGGCAGCGGCGCGACCGGCGGCGGTGGCACTGGCGGCGGCGGCACTGGCGGCGGCTCCGCAGGCACTGCAGGCAGCGCGGGCGGCGGCGGCACGGCCGGCACGGCGGGCAGCGCGGGCGGCGGCGGTACGGCCGGCAGCGCGGGCAGCGCGGGCAGTGCAGGTTCGGCGGGCAACGCGGGTGCAGGAGGCGCCGGAAACGCAGCACAAGCATTCTGCGCTTCCTACGAGACCAAGTGCGGCTTCGGCGCCACCGGTCACTTCGCCAACGCGGACGACTGCAAGAACGACTTCACGGGGAAGTTCAACGGCACGCGACGCAGCTGCGTGGTCCAGCATTTGGGCCTCGCGGACTCCAAGACCTCTGATCACTGCAAGCACGCGGCCGGCGCCGCGCCCTGCGACAAGTAGGCAGGGAACCGACGGAAACGCCGCGGGCCCGCTGGACGGGCGCGCGGCGTCGTCTTTTTGTGCGTGCGGCATTGCCTGCCCGCGCGCTCGTCAGTTGCGCTAGGATGGCTGCGACGTGGGGATCATCTACTTAGCGGCACTAGTCATTGGCGTGGGCGTCATCGCCGTGCAGTTGCTGTTCGCGGGCAAGGGCGACGTCGAGATGGACGTGGACGCGGACATCGACATCGACGCGGACATGGATGTCGATGCGGACGCGGACGGGGACCACGGCCACGTGGCCCATGGCGACGCGGGCTTCCTGCCCATCCTGCTGTCGGTGCGGTTTTGGACCTTCGGACTGCTGGCTTTCGGCATGGTCGGCACGCTGTTGCACGTGTTCCGCTGGGCCAGCCCCTGGACGACGCCCTTTATTGCTTTGGCCATGGGCATTGCCTCGGGACTGCTTGCTTCAATGACCTTCCGCGCGCTGTCCCGGGCGGAGACGTCGAGCGCTGCCAGCTCCCGGGACGCCGTGGGACAAGTGGGTCGCGTGCTCTTGCCCGTGAGCAAAGAGTCCCGGGGCAAGGTGCGCATCGAGCTGCGCGGACAGACCATTGATCTCCTAGCGACGACGGACGAAGAGGACCTTGCCGACGGAGAACTCGTGATGATCGAGTCCTTGGAAGGCAGCACGGCGCGCGTTTCGAAGGCGCCCGTGGAGTTCCTGCCGCCCAAGCTACCGCCCAAGTCGGGCTGAGCGGCGACGCCGACTCACCTCCCAGGCGTCCTTCCGTCCTTCCGTCTTGCTGTAGATCCCTCGATAACTCGGCTCGATTTTCCAGGGATCTCGGCGCATTGGTCGCTGCGGGGACTTTCCGTGGCAATGCTCGGAACGCTCGCCTATCCTCGCGGCCATCATGGGGAGCGAAATACCGGACTTGGGTGTGGACCCAGAGACTGCTGTGATGATTCTCAGTGGAGCGATCGGCGTTGTCGTCGTCGTCGCCCTGCTCGTCTTCATCATTTCGCGGTTTTTGGTGATCTGTAAACCGAACGAAATCGTGGTCATCAGCGGTCGCAAGCACAAGCTCAGCGACGGCTCGACAGTGGGTTTCAAAGTGCTGCACGGCGGCCGCGGCTTCCGCGTGCCGCTTTTGGAAGAGGTGAACCGTATGGACATGCGTCTCATCCCGGTGCAGGTCGAGGTGCAGAACGCCTACTCCCAAGGCGGCATTCCTTTGACCGTGCACGCCATCAGCAACGTGAAGGTATCCAGCGACACCCGCTACGTCAGCAACGCCATCGAGCGCTCTCTGTCGATGACGCCGCGGCAAATCGGCGCCGTGGCCCAGCAGACGTTGGAAGGCGTGCTGCGCGAAGTGGTCGCGGAACTGACTCCGGAAGAAGTCAACGAAGACCGGCTCAAATTCGCACAGACCTTGATGCGCAACGCCAAGGACGATTTTGACAAGCTCGGGCTCGAGCTAGACGTGCTCAAGATCCAGAGCGTCAGCGACGAGCAGGGCTATCTGAATAATCTGGGCCGCGCCCGCATCGCACGCATGATCCGCGACGCGCAGAACGCGGAAAACGAAGCCAAGCAGGCCGTGGCCGAGGCGCAGGCAAGCGCACGCCAGCGCGCGGAAGGCGCGCAGAAGCAGGCCGAAGCGCAGGTACTGACCAAGCGCAACGAGCTGCGCGCGAACCTGGCAAAGCTCGAAGCTGACGCCAAAGCGGTGGAAAACGAAGCCGCTGTGGCGGCGGAGACGGCCCGCGCCGAGGCCGAGCAAGAGCTCCAGCGGGTGCGTGCAGAGCTAGAGAAACTGCGTTTGGAAGTGGACGTCTATCTGCCTGCCGAGGCCGAGCGTTTTGCGGCGGAAGCCCAGGCACGCGGACGGGCCGCGCCAACGGTGGAGAGTGGCAAAGCGGCGGCCCAGGCGCTGCAGCTCGTCTCTCAAGAATGGCAGAATGCCGGCGCTGACGGACGCGACCTCTACGTGTTGCAGCACCTCAAGCCCCTGGTGGAGGCGGCGGTGACCCGAGTCACCCGCGCCAAGATCAACGACCTGGCGGTGGTCGATGGCGGGGACGGCGCCAGCTTCACCGGAGCAGTCGCCAGCTTTCCGGCAGCAGTCAGTCAGGTGCTGAAGGAAACCGGCGATGCCATCGGCGTGGATATGAATCACCTCTTGCGCGGCAACGCGGCGAAGGGAGGCCGCTAATGGAGGTCATATTCGTACTGGCCGCCACCGCGGTCGTCGTTGTGGGTGCGCTCTACGTCATGGTCAAGAAGCTGCTCTGGGTGGCCACGCCCAACGAAGCTTTGATCTTCAGCGGCAGCACCCGGCAGCTGGAGGGCCGCAATGTCGCTTACAGCTTTGTGCGCGGTGGTCGTCGCTTGCGGCGGCCCTTGATCGAACAGGTAGAAGTGATGGATCTGAGCATGTTCACCGTGATGGTGAACGTGAGCGGTGCTTTCTCCAAGGGAGGCATTCCCTTGACGATCCAGGGCGTGGCGAACGTGAAGCTGCCGGGCGAAGAGCCGCTGTTGGCCAACGCCGTAGAGCGCTTCTTGGGTCGCACTCGCGAGGAGATTTACTACGTCGCCAAGGAGACGCTGGAAGGCAACTTGCGCGGCGTTCTCGCTAGCCTGACGCCGGAAGAGTTGAACGAAGACAAGATGCGCTTCGCGTCCAAGCTGCTGGAGGAGGCCGAACACGACATGAGCCGTATGGGCCTAGTGCTCGACACCCTCAAGATCCAGAACGTCACCGACGAAGTGAACTACCTGGCGAGTATCGGCCGTATCCGAGGCGCCAAGCTCAACATGGAGCAGGCGGTGGCCGAGGCCGAGGCCCGCGCAGACGCCAACGTGCAACAGGCGACCAACTGGGCGGCTTCGGAAGTTGCCAAGGTGACCGCTGATCTCTCGATCGCTCAAGCGGAGACCGCAAAGCGCTTGGCAGATGCCACAAGTCGTCGGGAAGCCATGATTCAGGAAGCCCGAGGTGAGGTGACTGCTCAGCTGGCGCAGGTCAGCGCAGAGATTGAGCGTCAGAAGGCGCGCGCCCTCCAGGAAAAGCGTCGCCTTGACGCCGACGTGGTGCAGCCCGCGGTCGCGAGCCAACGCGCCGCGGAAGAAAAAGCCCGCGGCGACGCGGCGGACACCCTCGAACGCGGTCGCGCCGAGGCCAAAGCGCTGCATGAACTTGTTGCCGCGTATCGCAGTGGCGGCGCAGCAGCCCGGGATGTGCTGGCGCTGCAGAACCTGCTGCCGATGCTCAGCCATATTTCCGGCGCGCACCACAGCCTCACCATCGGCAAGCTGACGATCTTGCCTACCAGTGGTGACGGCAGCGATTTTGCACGCAAAGCCATCGGCGCTTCCGAGCAGATCCGCGCCGCCACCGGCGTGGATCTGACGGGCGTAGCAAAAAAGCTAGGCGGCTGAGCCGATCACGCCGCCCTCGCGCCTTGCAGAGCGCGCATCGCTACAGCGGCATTGCCGCCGAGGGCATGTCGGCCTTCGGTGACATGCGCTCTGCCTGGCGTAACGCGAGCTCGTGGGTGCGCCAGTCCGTGACTTTCGCGACCGGGTGCACGGGCACCGCGTAGGAGCGTTGCGACAGGCGCCGGAAATCGCTCGCGCCGGCGCTCTGCACGGGAATGTGGGTGAAGGACAAGGTCAGGTAGAACATGCGGTAGTGGAAAAAGTTCTTCTGCACGATCAGGTCGGCCTGGCGAGGATTGAGCCCGAGTTGCCGCCAGAACTTGGGGTGGATCGGCAGCGGCGAGCGGTCGCCCACGGAAAGATGCAAACGTCCACTGTCCAGCCGCAGGCGCCGTCCGAATTCGCCATCGTGACGGGCGACCACCGTCACATCCAGCGTGACTTCGGGTTGCGCGTAGCCGGGGGTGCCACGCAGGGTGACGCGAGTCGTGGTGTTCAGGGGCACACGCCATAGCTCGGCTACGAGCTCTGGATCGTGCACAGGCACTAAGGCGGTGAGTCCACGGTCGTGCTTGGCCAGGGCTTGCACGAAGCGCGTATTGCCGCCGGGGGCGCCAGCGCCGACGATGTCGTCGACGTCCACGAGGGTCACCGGGCCAAGTTTGCGCGCGCGTCCGCTGGCGACTTCGTCCAGGGAAGCATCAATGCTGCGCATCGGCGGCAGCGCGACGTCCTTTTCGCTCCATACGCGCTCGGCCAGTTCGTCGGCCAGGCGTTCCGCCAAGTCGGCGTCGTCGTCGGTGCTCACGTGCACGGCCCAACCTAGGTTGTTCGCCGAAGTGAAGGGATGCACCATGAACAAGCTGGCGGAAACCACGCCGGGACGGCGCTCGAGCTGCTTCATGAAGCGGAACACGCCCCGCATGGGCGCCAGGAAGTCGATGGTCGTTCCTCCTCCGAGCACCATGGGCAGCTTGCGCCACGCATGTACCGGCGTGATCTCGCCGCGCAGGCTACGGATCAGCCGCGAACCCGCCCGGAAGCCGGTTGGCGCCAGATCCCAGTGCGGATTGGAGCGGTAGGCGATCAGCACGTCTGCAGGTTCCAGTAGTCCGGCACTCAGATTCGCGTGCAGATCGTAGCTAACGGCAATTTGCACCTCCGGCCCGACCAGCTCCCGCACCCGGCGCAAGATCACGGCTTCGGGAGCTTCCCTCAGCCCCACGACTTCCATGCTGCCGTGAAGCGCGAGGTACACACCGTCCAGCTCGCCCGCGGCTTCCAAGCGCGTCAGGAGCCCATTCAGAAGCCAGTCAAAGCACTCTTCGGTGACGGGACCGTTCGGCACGGCCATATAGGACGCCAGGGGCACGGCTTCGACATTGCCCATGACCCGTGCTGCTTGCACAAAGCCCGTCAGCTCGGCGTGGGGCAGGTAGCCCTTCAGCTCGGAGCCGCTGAGCGTCGTGGCTTCGGCGAGTTCCGCTCCTTCCAGGGCATGCATGCGCAGGAAGTCTTCTTGGGTCGTCAGCAGCGGCGAGTCGGCGCAGGCTTCGTGGAAGATCCGCCCATAGGCAATGCGCAGTGGCGCGCCCTGTGCGCCTTTGGCTCGCACGCGCTTGACTTGTTTCGCAAAGGAAAGTGCCCGCGCAATCATGTGAACAGCTCCCCCACGAAGAGCACCAGCAGCTTTTCGCGCTGTAGCGGCGTCATCGCATTCATGATGCGGTGCAGCGGCGCCGCCTCGTCCGGCATCGTGCCAGAGCCCAGGCCCATCTCTTTGACGACGGCGGCGGTGTCCACGCCGGCGCTGTTTTCTGCCAAGTTGCTCAAGAACGCGACCACGCCTTCGGGCGCCGTTTGAGTCGGAGGCAGATCCTGCACGCACGCCACGATGTCTTTGGCCAAAGCGTCCGCGCGGCGGGCGTTTTCCGGGTCCAGGGTCAAGTGGATGTGCGCCGGGGACGGTCCGAACTGATACGTGGCCTGCACCAGCCAGCCTTTGGCGGTCAACCGATCCGCCAAGGTGAATACGTCGCCTTCCGTCGTCGTGAACGCAAACAAGTTCATGTCCGGGCGACCGACCATCTCGATGCCGTCGGTGGCGTCGATCATCTTCACGAGGGCCTGCGTCGCGTCCCACATGCGCGTCGCGCGCTCGCGATAGCCAGCTTTGCCCAAATGCTGAATCAAGGAATACGCGGCGCCCATCGCGGCCACGCTCTTGCTGCCCAGAGTGGTGGAGTTGATGATCGAGTATCCCGTCCACGTAGCGCAGGTGTAGTACTGCGCGTCGCGCAGCTCCCGGCGACGCTGCAGCAGCACTGAGATCCCCTTGGGCGCGAAGCCGTATTTGTGCAGGTCCATGGAGATGCTCGTCACACCCTCGATGCCAAAATCGAAGTCCGGGCCTGCGACGCCGTTGTCGCGGAGGAAGGGCAGGACGCAGCCGCCAACACAGGCGTCCACGTGCATCAAGCTGCCGTGCTCCTGGGCCAGGGCCGCCAGGCTCGTGATGTCGTCGATGACGCCGTGGGCGTAGCTCGGCGCGGAGCCGACGACGAGGATCACGTCTGCGGACATTTTGCGCTTCGCGTCTTCAACGTCTGCGCGGAATGTCTTTGGATCTACGTCCACGCTGACGATCTCGACGCCGAAGTAATGCGCGGCCTTGTGGAAGCACGCATGCGCCGTGATGGGCAGCAGCATCTTGGGACTCTTGATCTCGCGGGTCTTTCGCGCGAAGTCTCTCGCGGTCTTTACGGCAAGCATCACGCTCTCGGTGCCGCCGGCCGTCGCGGTGCCTACGGCGCCCTCCGGCGCGTGCATCAGTTCCAAGCATGCCTTGACCACGGCGTTTTCCAAGGTGCGCGCCGAGGGGTACACCGTTGGGTCGAGGCCGTTGATGGGCATGCAGGCGGCAAACGCCGTACGCGCCAGCTCCCGAGCTTCTTCGCCGGGATCGTAGACAAACGCAAAGGCGCGGCCATCGCTCTTTAAATCCTTGCTGCGGCTTTGGGTGAGGGCGGCGAGGACTTCGTCGCGGGACTTGCCTGTTTCTGGGAATGCGTTGGTCATGCTTGTTTCTCCGGACAGCGTTTGAGTGGGCCCAGCAAATGGGTCCACAAGAATTCGTGCACGGGCGAGAGATCTACGTCCGTCATCATGCGTTGCACCATCAGGCCGTCGGTCAGCGCGCGGATCACGTTGACCAAGGACTCTGCGTCACAATCCACAACGGTGCCCTCGCAGATCCCCTGCTTGAGCAGTTCGACGGCGGCGCGGCGGTTGGCCTCGAAGACTCGATTGCCAACGTCAATGATCTCTTGCATGCGCTCGCCACTGGCGGCGATGGCTTGGCTCAGAAAGACGATGCGGTCTTCGCGCCCGTGGTGGAAGGTGTGCACAGCGCAGATCTGCGCGAACAGCCGATCGATGGGGTGCGTGTGCTGATTGACGCGCTCCATCACGTACACGGCTTGATCCGTGAGCAGCTCTTCCAGAGCCGTCTCCACGATGTGGGCCCTGGAAGGGAAGTGATAGTGCAGCGTGGGGCGCTTGATCCCGAGCTCGTCGGCCAACCGGGTCATCGGCGTACTCATGCCCAGGCGTGCGAGCACCGCGACGGCGTCGCGAGCCAATTCCTGGCGTTTTTCGGGTTCTGCGGGGCGGGCCATTTGCTGACGAAGTGTCAAATAACTATTATCTGACGAAGTGTCAAATAAAAAGTCGCCCCAAGAAATGCCTGGCGCGATTGGGCTGCGGATGCGCCACTGATCGGCGCATGGCGCGGCCGGGCAAAGCATGGGGGGCTGTCGCCGTGGCGCTGTGTTGCGCCGCGAACGACGTGGCGGCCCAACCGGCGCCGGAACCCCCCGCAGCACCCGCGCCAGCTCCAGCACAGCCGGTGCCTGCCCCGGTCGTGGTTGCGCCGAAGCTGATCGGCTCGCCGGACGTGGCGTACCCCGAGGGCGCGAGCGGAGACGCGCGCGTGGTCGTCACGTTGGTGGTCGACGAAATCGGCATGGTCACGGAAGCCGTCGCCGATGCTGCGACGGAACCGTTTTCCAGTGTCGCGGTCCAAGCCGTTCGCAGCTGGCGCTTCGAACCCGCTACGCGCAACGGCAAAGCCGTCGCTGCGAAGATCAAGGTCGAGCTGTTGTTCCGACAGCCCGAGCCCGTCGCCGCAGAGCCCGAGCCCACTGACCTCGCGGGGCCGACCGACCCTGCAACGAGCCAACCGCCCAAGACGCCACCCACGCCGGCCGTCCTCGAAGTCACCGTCGAAGGTGAGCGCGGCGAACCGTCGCGCACCGTCACGCTGTCCCGGGCGGAAGTGCGTCAGATCCCAGGCACCTTTGGCGATCCCTTCCGCGCCATCGAAGCCATGCCTGGTGTCACACCTATCGTTTCAGGGTTGCCCTTTTTCTTCATCCGCGGCGCGCCGCCGGGCAACGCTGGCTACTTCCTGGACGGGATCCGCGTGCCGCTGTTGTTTCACGTCGGCATCGGCCCCTCGGTCGTGCACCCGGGCCTCATCGACCGCGTCGATCTGTACCCTGGCGGTTATCCGGCGCGATTCGGGCGCTTCGCCGGCGGCATTGTTGCAGGGGAAACCACCGAGCCGGTGCCCCGCTGGCGCGGCGAATACAATCTGCGGCTCTTCGACGCCGGCGCCATGGTCGAAGCGCCCTTCGCTGACGGCAAGGGCATCGCCCTCGTCGGGGGGCGCTATTCCTTCGCCGCCTATCTGCTGTCGCTGCTCTCGCCGGAGACGAACCTGGAGTACTGGGACTACCAACTGCGTACCAGCTACGACGTCACGCCGCGGGACCGCCTGGGCGTGTTCACCTTCGGCTCCTTTGACTTTCTGGGCCAGCGCACCCAGGGCGAGACGCTCACGCTGTTCCAAACCGAGTTCCATCGCGTCGACTTGCGCTACGACCGTCGCTTTGCTGGAGGTGGCAAGATGCGTACGGCATTCACCTTCGGCATCGATCGCTCCACGGTGCAGCAGGACCGCGCCGTGGTCAGTCGCTTGGCCGGTGCGCGCACCGAGCTTTCGCACCGCGTCGACGAACAGGTGCTGTTACGCGCCGGCACGGACCTGCAACTCGAGACCTATAGCATCGAACTCGGTTCTGACGGGCTGTCCCCGTCGGCACAGCGCGCCGCCGCGAACTTTCCGTCGCGCACGGACCTAGCCTTGGGCGTGCGCGGCGACACGGTGATCAGCGCTGACGAGGCCTTCGAAGTCACTCCGGGCATGCGCGTCGATCTATACGGTTCCGATGGCGCCAGCGCGGTGGGCCTCGAGCCGCGCCTGGGCACTCGCGCGCGCATCACGGAACGTTTGCACTTGCTCACCGCCTTCGGTATCGCGCACCAGCCGCCGGCGTTTGTCGTGCCCGTGCCTGGCTTCCAACCCGGCGGGCTGCGCGACGGACTGCAGCGCGCGGTGCAGGAGAGCATCGGCTTGGAACTGGATCTGGGCGACTCTACGACGTTCACGAGCACCGTGTTTCAGAACTCGTTCTTCAACATGAGCGATCCGCTGGGCGTGAATCCACCGCTGTCTCGGGGTTGCGCTCCGGGCGCGTACCCCAGCGATTCCCTGGGCGGAGACTTCGGAGCCACGCCAGACAGTCCGCCCCTATGCGGCGTACCGCGCTTTGTACCGGGCACCATTGGACCGGATCGTAGCGGCGGCGGCGGACAAGCCGCGGACAGTCGCGGCGGAAGCTCCTTCGCCAGTGCGCTGGAAGTCCGAACCCTGGGCGCCGCCTACGGTCTCGAGCTGTACCTCAAGCGCAAGCTCACCAAGAAATTCGGCGGCTTCGTCTCGTACACTTTGTCGCGCTCCACACGCAGCTTCGGTCGGCGCAAGTACATCGCGTCTTTTGATCGCACCCACGTCTTCAACGCCGCGGCCGCCTACGATCTCGGAAACCGTTGGCGTGCCGGCACGCGCTTCGTGTTTTACACCGGTTTGCCACAGTCCCCGGATCCCAACGACCCGAGCGTTACCCGCCTGCCGCCGTTTATTCGTGCGGACTTGCGCATCGAAAAGCGCTGGCAACTCTCGGAAACCGTGTGGATCTCTGGCGTTGCGGAGTGGATGAACGCAACCTTGTCCAAGGAAGCCGTGACGAGCGAATGCACTCTGGCAGGTTGCGAGGCCGAAGAGATCGGTCCCATCACCATTCCCAGCCTGGGCGTGGAAGGAGGCTTCTGAGCATGGTGCGCGAAATGGAACGCTCCTCCGAACATCGTTCTACGAAACAACGGCGACTCGCACCCCTGCGCTTCCGGGCGCGCACCCAGCTCACGCTGCCGGCGCTGCTGCTACTGGTCACGGCCTGTGGGGATCCCGGCGAAGCCGACCCGGCGCCGCCCTGCGAACAGGAGTGCCAAGACGCAAACGCCCTGCGCGCCCTGCGCGAAACCACGAAGCTAGTCTTCAACCTCACGCTGCAAGGCAAACCTGTCGGCAGTCACGACGAAACCACGCCGTGTCCCCAGGGCGGTTCTGCGCGCGTTTTCGGCGAAGCCACCTCCAACGCCGTGCAAGGTGCCTCGGAGCTTTCGCTCACTTACGAGTTTTCCGCTTGTCACTATCTTTCGCGCGACGATGAACCCGACGAAAACTACGACGTTGTCATCGACGGCACGCTGACCCAAGTCGGCACCCTCGCCGTGCAGCCCACTGCGACCACGGCATTGGTCATGAAGAGCGACGCGCTGAGCATCGAAGGCACCGTCTACGATCCACCCAAGCCCTACAGCGCCGCCGCGTGCATCGTCGAGTTGGGCCAATCGGGCAACGACCTGTCCGGCACCATCTGCGGCAGAAGCGCGGGACTGAAGCTGTAAGCCGCACCGCGGCGCGGCCCAAAAATCAGAAACCTAGGAATTCGAAGAAGGCCTTTGGCAACTCGGCGCTGAGGCCTTTGCGTTTGCGCTGGAGTTGCGTGTGGTTCCAGTCGGCGACTCGCTCGTGATAGCGGTCCGTTTGGCGGTCGAAGGTCTCGTGGCCCTTGCGGATGTGGTCGACGCTGTTGTCGCCGTCCATCTCGTAGAGGCATTCGGCGGCGGGGATCAATTTCAGGCGCCGGAGCTCGCCGTTCTTCTTGAAGCTGGCGTCGAAGGGGAAGACGCGGCAGCCCAGGGGGCGCGCGCTGTAGATGGTGCAGCGGTCGTCCTTGCCGAGGTAGCGGCAGCCGTTCTTGTTGTGGGAGAGCACCATGAGGCGGCGACCGGCCCGCAGGACGGCAAAGGCCTCGGGCTCGTCGAGGTCAATCTCGTGGCGGCTGACCCAGCGCACGATATCCCGGGGGCGGTCGCCGGTGCGTTTGACGATGCCGCGCAGGTCCGCGTCCGTCAGTGGCAAGAGGGGCTCTTTGCAGCAGTTGCCGCAGCTCGTGCAACGGAACGAAAGCAAATGCGATCCGGGTGCCACGGCGAGGCCTATACACCAAGCCGTGGCGCTGCGGACAGGCACTTCTGGTGGGGCGGGGGGGGCCAGCGAAAACGCCGTCCGTTCAAAAAGCGCGGCCAAGGAGTGAAACGCCAGCAAAAGCCGTGCTCGAAAGCCTGCCCGCGATGTGAAACAATGGCCAGCAACGGATGAGCTTGAAGATCGACCAGGACCACTCGCGCTTCCGCAACATCGTGCGCGGAAAGATCCGTAAGAACCTGCGCAAATACATTTCCCAGGGCGAGATGCTGGGTCGCAAGGGCAAGGACCTGGTCAGTATTCCGATCCCGCAGATCGACATCCCGCGCTTCACCTTCGGAGAGAAGCAGCAAGGCGGGGTGGGGCAGGGCGACGGCGAGCCCGGCGACCCCATCGGTGGCGAAGAGAAAGAGGGCGACGGCCAAGGGCAGGCGGGCAAAGACGCCGGCGAGCACGTGCTCGAGGTGGACGTGACTCTGGACGAGCTGGCGGACATTCTCGGCGAGGAGCTGGAGCTACCGGCGATCGAGAATCGAGGCAAGAGTCGCATCGTCAGTGCGAAAGATCGCTACACCGGGATCCGCCGAGTCGGGCCCGAGTCCTTGCGGCATTTCCGGCGCACCTATCGCGAAGCGCTCAAGCGCTCCATCGCCAGCGGCATCTACAATCCTGCGCGCCCGCTGGTCGTGCCGCATCCGGATGATCGCCGCTACCGCTCGTGGAAAGAGGACCAAGAGCCCGTGGCCAATGCCGTCATCATCTACATGATGGATGTGTCCGGTTCGATGGGTGACGAGCAAAAAGAGATCGTGCGCATCGAGAGCTTTTGGATCGATACCTGGCTTCAGCGCCAATATAAGGGCTTGGAGAGTCGCTACATCATTCACGACGCGGTTGCGCGCGAGGTGGACCGGGATACCTTCTTTTCAACCCGTGAATCCGGCGGCACCATGATCAGCAGCGCCTACAAGCTGTGTGCGGAGCTGATCAGCCAGCACTACCCACCTGATGAATGGAACATCTATCCGTTTCATTTCTCAGACGGCGACAACTGGAGCATGGACGACACCCTGACCTGCATTGAGTTGCTCAAGAGCGACATGTTGCAGAAAGTGAACGTCTTTTCCTATGGCCAGGTGGAGAGTCCGTATGGCTCGGGTCAGTTTATCAAGGACTTGAAAGAGCACTTCGGCGCCGACGAACGCGTCATCACCAGCGAGATCCGAGATCGCGATGCCATCGTTGGCAGCATCAAAGACTTCTTAGGCAAGGGCAAATGACCGCGTTTGGAAAGCGAGAGTTCTAGGAGCCATGCCGCAGTTTGCCATCAAGACTTCGCTACCGCGCTACTTGCGCGTGGAACAAGAGCGCATCGAAAAGATCGCGGCGGACAGTGGTCTGGATTTCTTCCCGACCATCTTCGAGATGCTGACCTACGATCAGATGAACGAAGTGGCGGCCTACGGCGGGTTCCCCAACCGCTACCCCCACTGGCGCTTCGGCATGGAGTACGAGCGCCTGAGCAAGAGCTACGAATACGGTCTCTCGAAGATTTACGAGATGGTCATCAACAACAATCCGTCCTTTGCGTACCTGCTGGAGGGCAACAGCTTCACGGATCAGAAGCTCGTGATGTGCCACGTCTATGGGCACGTGGATTTCTTCAAGAACAACTTTGCGTTCCGCGCAACGGACTTGGACGGCGGCGGCGGGGTGGTGGATCCGGTTGGGCGTCAGGACTATCGCCCCAATCGCAAATGGGTCGACGTGATGGCCAATCACGGCTCCGCGGTGCGGCGCATCGTGGATCGCCACGGCATTGCACGGGTGGAAGAGTTCATTGACGTGTGCCTCTCTTTAGAGAACCTGATCGATCCGTACTCCCGCTTCATGGTGCGTCGGCGTGACGAAGTTGTGGATGAGGAGCCCAGTGAAGTCACGGTGCCGCGCATGCGCGCCAAGGACTACATGGAAGACTTCATCAATCCCGAGGAGTTCCTCGCGGAGCAGAAGCAGCGCATCTTGGACGCGCGGGAACAGCAGAAGAAATTCCCCGTGGAACCGACGCAGGACGTGCTGCTGTTCTTACTGGAGAATGCGCCCCTAGAGCGCTGGGAGCGGGTCATCCTCGGGATCATCCGGGAAGAGGGCTACTACTTCGCGCCGCAAATGCAGACGAAGATCATGAACGAGGGCTGGGCTAGTTTTTGGCACTCGCGACTGATGACCCAGAGCGTGGCGGACACCACGGACATCATCGACTACGCGGAAAACAACGCCGGCGTGATGAGCACCTCGGGCGGACGGCTCAATCCGTACAAACTGGGCGTGGAGCTGTTCCGCAACATCGAAGAACGCTGGGACAAGGGCCAGTTCGGGCGCGAGTGGGAGGAGTGCAACGACCTCGACCAGAAGCGCAACTGGGATTTGCGTCTGGGCTTGGGCAAGCAGAAGATCTTTGAAGTGCGCGCCCTGTACACAGACGTCACGTTCATCGACGAGTTCTTGACCGAAGATTTTGCGCGCCAGAGCAATATGTTCAGCTATGGCTGGTCGAACCGGAACGAGCGTTTCGAAATCCAGAGCCGGCAGTTTCAGGAAGTGCGGGAGAAGCTCTTGTTCCAGCTGACGAACTTCGGCAATCCAGTGATCGCAGTGGAAGACGCGAACTTCGAGAATCGCGGGGAGCTCCTGTTGAGCCACCAGCATCGCGGCGTGGACCTGCGCGCCGACTACGCCAAAGAGACGCTGAAGGCGTTGGTACGGGTGTGGAAGCGACCTGTTGTGCTGTCCACGGTGGTTGAAGAAAAAGACGCGCGCCTGCGTTTCGATGGGCAAGAGCACAGCGTCAGCCACGACGCAGCGCCATGACGCTGCGCCCGCTGTGTTCTCCCCAGCGCGCGCCGCATTGCGGGACGGTTTCACCGCGGCTCAGTGCGGCATGGGTCTGCGTTGGGTTGCTGGCCCTGGGGTGCGCGGCGGATCCCGGACCGCCCACGACTGCGGGCAACGCTCAGGCGGGGCCGGGCTCGGTGCCGCCGCCGGAGCTGTACGCGCCACCGGCGCCGAACCCAGAAACAAACCCAGCGATGCAGGGCGTGCCGCCCTGTGTGCCGGGTCCTGATGGCAAGTGTCCGGCCCCGGCGCCGACAGCGACCGGGGGCGCATCCGGGGCGGCGCCGGCAGTGCCGGCCCCCAAGCCGCCGCCCAAGAAACCCGGCACGGTGCTTGGCGGTCTCGCTCGGGGTAGCGGCGACGCGGCGGATCGCGCGCTCTACGCAGCAGATCTGGCGCTCGAAAAGGACCAACTAGCAGAAGCGAAGAAGCAGTTCGCTCGCGCCAGGGCCTTGGCTCCCAAGGATCCCGCGCCGCGAGTGGGACTCGTGCGCGTGGGTTTGGCGCAATCCGGGGTGGTGACCGACTATGCGTCTGCGCCGAAGGACCCGAAGATCAAGCGGCTGCTGGCGGAACTTGCCAGCGCGGAGAAGCTCGACGCGGATTTCGGGCCTTTGCATGTGGAACGGGGCCGGCTCGAGTTGATCTTGGGCCGCGCGGAGGCGGCGCTGGCGTCTCTCAAACGCGGCGTGCAACTCTCGCCCTTTGATCCCGAGGCGCATTCGGCCCTGGGCGTGGCGCACCTGGCCACGGGCAAGAGTGAAGCCGCTTTAGAGGGATTCCGTCGCGCTGCGGAGCTCGATCCGGACAATGCCGCGCGCCTGACGAATCTAGGCACGGCGTACATGATGCGCGGGCGTGTCACCGACGCCGTGCGTGCCTACGAGCGCGCCGTAATGCTGGCGCCCAAAGACGCACGCGCCCGCGGCGATTTGGGCACGGCGCTGCTCAGCTTGTCGCAATTCGACAAGGCCCTGCCACAGCTGGAAGAAGCGGTGCGCCTGGCGCCGGAGCGCGCCACCTTCCTGTCCAACCTGGGCTACGCCCACCAGCAAAAGGGCGATCTCAACAAGGCCATCGGGCTATTCGAGCAAGCGTTGAAGAAAGACCCGAAGCTCGGTTCAGCGTGGATCAATCTCGGCACTAGCAAAGCGCGCAAGCAGGACTATGCCGGCGCGGAAAAGGCCTTCAACAAGGCGCTGGAGATCGACCCGTCGGATCCGCGTGCCCAGGCGAATCTTGAAGAGCTGAAGACGATGCGCGCTGGTGGCGCCAAGCCGTAGCGTCGCAGTGGGCGCCGCGACCGGCGTCTCAGGGCGCTAGCCGCGCGCCATTCGTTGTACCGGTTACAGGCACTTACCGGGGTGGTCTTCGACGGAGCACAGCGCTAAGCAAGGACAGACCGAGGCACCCACGCACTTCTTGTTCGACGGGCATTCCGCGTCCGTCCAGCACGCGGCGGGCACGGGCTGCTTGCACACGTTGTTGACGCACGGAACGTATTGAAAATCGCCACAGTCGAAGTCGGTGTTGCAGCAGTAGGGACCTGGCGGAGGTGGCGGCGGCGCGCCGCACCAGCCAAGTTGGTCCGCCGCAGCGCAGTCGGCGAGGCAGCCGCAGACAAACTCGCCTTCGCAGCTCACGCCCGGGCCGCAGTCGCTGTCACGCCAGCAGCGTCCCGGGGGCGCGCTGGGGATGCAGTTGCCGTTCACGCACACGTTTTCGCCACCCGGGTAGGGCTCGTCTTCGGGCTCACCTTCGAACCACTGGGGACATTCGAGATCATTGGCGCAACAACCGCCGCCGTAGCCGCCGGACCCGGCGACGCCGCCGCCCGTTCCCGCACCCGCACTGCCCGCAACGGCGCCGCTGCCGCCGCCACCACCGCTACCACTGACGGCGCCGCTGCCGCCGCCGCTGCCGCTGAAGGCGCCGGATCCTGCCGAGTTGCCGCTGCCCGCGCTGTTGCCGCTGCCCGCTGCGCCGGGATTGTCGTTGTCGACGGAGCCGCCGCAGGCGACCAGGAAGAGTGCCGAGAGTGTGATGACGTGTCTCATGCGCGGCGACGTTGCGACGGGCGTGCCACAAGGCGCGGAGCGCCCAGCTATGGGAATTGTGCGGGGATAAGCGCCTTGAGGCCGGGGCTGGTGGCACAGCATGGGGGGCGCTGGCACACACGCCGGAAAGAGATGTCCGAAACTGGCAGCCGTTCAAGCAGCGCTCGGAAAGCCGTATTGCCATGCGCGCGGGCACCCGAGGCACGAGCGGTCGCCCCGAGGGCGTGTACGCTCGATCCATGATCGTCCACAGCGCTAGCGTTCACCGCGAGACCACGGCCCAAACGGACTTGCTCGACATCACCCAGCCCGTGGCTGCGCTCGTTCACAAGAGCGGCGTGCGCGACGGCATCGCGGTTGTGCACGTCGCGGGCTCTACGGCGTCCATCACGACCATCGAGTTCGAGTCCGGCGCCGTGTCGGATTTGCGCGCGGCCATCGAGCGCCTCGCGCCCCAAGACGCGCACTACGCCCACGACGCTCGCTGGGGGGACGGCAACGGCTACGCCCACGTGCGCGCGGCACTCTTGGGCCCGTCCATTTCCGTGCCGGTCAAAGACGGCCAGCTGGTGCTCGGAACCTGGCAGCAGATCTTGCTGTGCGACTTCGACAACCGCCCCCGCACCCGGGAAGTCGTCGTGCAGATCGTGGGCAATTGACGCGAGCGCCGTGGTCGTCAGGGCGTTTAGCGGAGGGGCTCTAGGGCGTGCAACTGACCGACCAGTAATACAGTCCGGCGTCGATGGGTGGCGCGGCGCCGGGTGGCGCGGCGTCGGGGGGTGGCGTGGCGTCGGGGAGCGGCGCAGTGTCCAATGGCGGCGCAGCGTCCAATGGCGGCGCGGCGGCGGAGGCGGGGGCGCCGGCGCCTGGCATTTTCGGGAACTTTGAAGGGAGGTTTAGTTTGCCCTTGTGGTGCGGCTGCAGGTTGCAGCTTGACGTGCCACAGCCAGCGCACGCGCAGGCCTGCGCGGCTTGGTTGAAGCACAGGGTGTCGTAGCGGTAGGCACAACCGGTCACGCCTGCCTGGGAGCACGGCCCCGGATCCCAACTCGGTGCACAAGCAGCGACCTCACCGATTTGTCGACAACCATAGGTGCACGGGGTGGAAACCCAGGAGCAGAAGTACTTGCCGGGGGCGAGGGACCACAGCGTGTTCTTGTCGCAGGACGACGCCGCGGGACACGCTACGGCGTCGTGCCCAGTGTCGACGCCGTCGGTGACCGCATCGGCGACTGCATCATCGGGCATAGCTGCATCGGAGGCGCCAGCATCTGCATCGTTGTCGGAGGAAGCATCGAGCCCGCTGTCCTGGGAAGCCGACCCGTCGAGCCGCCCGCCACTGCCGGCCATTCCGGCCTCGAGCGTCGGCACGGACGGGACGCGCGCGTCGACCGGCGATGCGTCCACCAGGTCGTCGGTATCTTGCACAACACCGCAGGCCGCAAGCATCGCCGGCAAGAGCACCAACAGCACGAACCCCGCCCGCATCATCGAATCATAGCAGCATCGCAGCCCACGGCATGCCGTCGAGAAAGGGAACCGGTTGGGGCCGGAATTGCGTGCACTTGAACTGCTACTCAATCGATTCAGCGTACCAGCTGAACGCATTCTCTCGGTCAAGGTTGTAGCTTTCGTACGCGCGCAGCACCTGTACGTTCCATGATTGTCCGCCGAGCATGAGTGTCGCAGCTTGATTGTGGGCAAGCTTGGTGGAACCGCCGCCGGGATCCGTGAAGATCACATCGTACAGCTTTCCCTTGCCGCCTTGCAGCGGGCCTGGGCACGGGAGCGCGCTGGACGAGACTTCGAACGGAGCATCCGGGTGCTCCAGGGATTGCTCGCTCGTCAATAGGTACCAGCGGTCTGTCGTGGACACCGGATTGGCCGCGCCGCTCCAGGTGGGCACGTTGCGAACTCCGAACGTCGTCGCGTGGAGGCCGTTGTTATAGGTGGATGTAGCAACGTGCAAGCGGACAAACGCGCCTAGCGGAAACAGAACCTCCAGTCCCGGCGCCTGGATCGACACCTTCGTGAACGAGGGCGAGCAACCTGAGTTGGGCGCGCAGGTGTCGACGGTAAGTTCGTTCTTCGCGGACTTTGTGATGACGCCAATCGTGTCCCACTCCGGAGCCAACCCGTGATCAATGGGGTTGGGGTCAAGCGTGACCTCGATGTGCGCGCCGCCCACATCGCAATTCATTCCTCCGCCTGCAGAGCCGCCAGCGCCAGCCGTTGCCGCTCCAGAGCCGCCACTTCCGCTACTGCCTCCCGTTGACGCCGTTGTGGGCTTTGCGTCGTCTTCTGCGCATCCGAGGAGCAACACCAAGCCGGCCAGAATTGAAAATCGTAGCAAGTTCATGCTTCAAGTCGATGATCGCTTAGGTCGGCGCTGCGACGGGGAGTGCGACGGGATGCGGCGTCGGCAGATGTTCGTTCAGATCGGCGAGCAGTTCGTCGCGGCGCGGGCGGCAGCTCGGATCGTCGAAGCGGTTGTGCCATTGGTGGGGATCGGCTCGCAGATCGTAGAGCTCGCCTTCGCTGCCGGAGTAGCGGGGGATCTCGCAGCCGCGTCCCCAGATGGACCAATACAGGCGAAACTGGCCGCCTTGGTCGCGGGTGGAGCGCAGGTAGCGCGTGCAGATGTAGCCGTCGCGGTAGATCGTCTCCAGGTGCATGCCCACTGCGGCGAACTGGCTGTCGAAGGTCGTGATCACCCGCTCGCGACTCGCGCCGCTGGATGTCGGCAGGGGCGTGCCCTGCATGCTCTCGGGCACGTCCAGGCCGGCGATCTGCGCGAAGGTTGGCGCCAGGTCGACGTGGCCCACGGGCGCCTCGATGCTGGTTGCTGGGATCTGGGCGCTCGGCGCTGGGCGCCAAATCATTGGGATCTGGAGCAGCGAAGTGACGTGATAGGGCCCCTTGAAGAACAGCCCGTGATCGCCTTGCAGCTCGCCGTGATCGGAAGTGTAGAAGATGTCCGTGTTTGCATCGGCGCCGCATTCGACCAGGTACCCCAGCACCCGCGCCACAGCTTCGTCGATCAGTTCGTTCTCGACGTGGATCATCGCGTTCATCTCGCGCACGGCGTCGTCTGAGAGCTGACCAGGGCGCACCGCCGTCGGGCCGCCCTCTGGATTGGTGAAGCGGCCCTGCCACCATGCCAGCCAGTGCGCGGGTTTCTTCTCCAAGAATTCCTCGATGCGTTCCCGCGGCGGGCGTCCTTCGGGCAAGGACAGCTCTCGCCAGTCGATGCGCTTCTCCACTTCGTCGTAGGGCGGATCGAAGGGATGGTGGGGATCCGGAAAGCTCATCCAGCAAAACCACGGCGGGTCGGCGGATTGCTCGCGCAGCCAGGCCAGGGTGCGATCTGCGACCCAATCCGTGTGATACAGCTCGCGGGGGATCGGGTTTTTGGCGACTTCTGGCGCGCCCGTGTCACCGCCGCCAGCGCCGGTGAGCACTGACGCAAATCCGCTGATGCGCTCCGGATGCGCCCGACGGATGAAATCCGCGTAGTGATGGCCACCGATGGGGCCGTGGGTGGCGAGCTCGAGGTGTTCGAAGCCGTGCCAGCGTCCCTGCAGGCCCGTCGCCGCCACGTGGTTTTCTTTGTAGCGCAGGGTGGGATCGAGATGTGGATCGAAGTGCGCTTTGCCGATCAGCGCCGTGCGGTAGCCGACACGCGCGAGATCTTCGGCGACGCTGGGTGCCGCGTCCGGCAGGCAAATGCCGTTGGCGATCACGCCGTGGGTGCGCGGGTGCTGTCCCGTGAGCATCGTGGAGCGCGCCGGCATGCAAACGACGTTCTGGACGTGGGCGCGGCGGTAGACGATGCCTGACCTGGCCAAAGCATCGATGCACGGCGTGCGCGCGACCTTGCCCCCGTTGACGCCCAGGGCGTCGTAGCGTTGCTGGTCGACGGTGATGAACAAGATGTTGCGACGCTTAGGTGCCGCGCCGTCGCCAGAAGCGGAAGTCCCACCGCTCACTGCGCCGCGCGTCTCAGCGCGCTTGTTGCCTTCTGCGACATGCGCCCCAGGGCGCGTCGCGGCGAGGTTGCCGCGCAAGCGCGCCTGGGCGCGGCGCAGCGCCAGCATGGCGCCCGTGACATGGACCAACGCGCGCGCTCCCCGCTCCAATACCGACATGCGCCCCAGTGGGAACGCGCGTGGCGGCGGCGTCAATTTCTCCCGGCGCGGGGCGCATCTTCGCCAATAAATGCCGGCGGTCAGCAATGCGCCCAGGCGCGATTGACCCGGGGCCCGGAGCGAGATACTTCGTACACGAAACATCTCGTGGCCCGACCCAACGAACAGCCGACCTCAGATGAGGCGAAGGATCCCCAAGCCGGGCCGTCCGGATCGGTCGACAGCCTTGCGGACGCGCCCGAAGACGTGGACGCCATCGTGGAGGCGATCGTGTACCTCTACACCGAGAGTCGGCGCATCACGAAGGGCCTGGCGGGGCGGCACGGACTGACCGGGCCGCAGCTGGCGGTGATCAAGATGCTGGAGCCTGTCGGCAAGCTGAGCTTGTCCGAGCTGTCGTGGAAGATCCGCGCGCGCAACTCGACCGTGACCGGCATCATCGATCGCATGGCACGGGAGGGCTGGGTGGAGCGCAAACGCTCCGACGCGGACCGCCGCGTGGTGCACATCGCGCTCACGGCGCGCGGGCGACGCTTGGCTTCGAGCATCGCCATCGAACCGGTGACGATCTTCCGACAGGTGCTGTCGGAGCTCTCCGAGAGCGACGCGCGCGCGTTGCGACGTATCTTGACGCGATTGGCCCGCCGCGTGCGGGCACTGGTGGCAGAACTGCCCGAAAGTGGCAGCTAGGAGTTTGAACATGCAAACGAGAGATCCGGACATCTGTGTGATCACCTGCGCGTTGACGGGAGTGCTGGCGAATCGATCGCAGTGCGCGGGCATTCCGTACACGCCCGAAGAGATCGGCGAGGAGGCGCGGCGTGCCTACGAAGCAGGCGCTTCGGTGACGCACATCCATGCCCGCAACGACGACGGATCCCCCACGTTTTCGCCGGAAGTTTTCGCGCGGATCAAGACGGAAGTGCGCAAGCGCTCGCCGATCATCTTGAACTACTCCACGGGCACCATGTCCGACGATGTGAGCGAGCAATGCACCTACATCCGTGAGTCGCAGCCCGAGATCGCCGCCCTGAACATGGGCACGATGAACTATTCGAAGTACAGCAAGAAGCGCAAAGAGTTCGTCTTCGACATGGTGTTCTCGAATACCTACGAGAAGATCATCAAGCTGCTCTCGGTCATGAACGAGGCGGGCGTGAAACCGGAGCTCGAGTGCTTTGACTCCGGTCACACCCACGGCGTGTGGCCGCTGGTGGAGATGGGGATACTCAAACCGCCGCTGCA
>CALMUT010000228.1 GCA_937872925.1 uncultured Myxococcales bacterium
GTGGGTTCTCGGGCTCAAGTGGCTCCGGCGGGACATCGGGCGCCAGCGGTTCGGGTGGCGCTTCGGGCTCCGGTGGTTCTGCGGGCACGGACGCTGGCTCCGGTGGCGCGGCAGGCGCTGACGCCGGCACCGACGGGGCAGCGGGCTCCGGCGGCGCAACCGGCGGCACCGGCGGCGCAACCGGCGGCACCGGCGGCGCAACGGGCGGCACCGGCGGCGCAACGGGCGGCACCGCTGGCGCGACGGGCGGCACCGGTGGCGCGGCGGGCGGCACCGGCGGCGCAACGGGCGGCACTGGCGGCACTGGCGGTGCAACGGGTGGCACGGGCGGCGCTGGCGGCGCGACGGGCGGCACTGGCGGCGCAACCGGTGGCACGAGCGGGACCGACGCTGGCTCGGACGCGGGCAGTGACGCCAGTACAGACTGAGTCTTCAAACGGAGTAATGACAAAATGCGCACTGCGATGCGGTTCTTTGCTTTCAGTTGCTTGCTCGTTGCCCCATTGGGCTGCGCTTTGATCACGGATGTCGATCGGAGCGAGATCTCTGCGGGCGACAGTGACGCCTCTGCGGGAGGCAGCGGCGGTGGAACCGCGGGCAGCGGCGGTGGAACCGCGGGCAGCGGCGGTGGAACCGCGGGCAGCGGCGGCGCAACCGGCGGCACCGGCGGCGCAACCGGCGGTACCGGCGGCGCGACAGGCGGCACCGGCGGCGCGACGGGCGGCACCGGCGGCGCAACCGGCGGCACCGGCGGCGCGACGGGCGGCACCGGCGGCGCAACCGGCGGCACTGGCGGCGCGACGGGCGGCACCGGCGGAAGCGTCGGCGACGCCTCTACGGACTAGCAAACGCCGGGCTACGGCTCGGCTAGCGCCGAGTGCGTCGTCGGCGCCGTGAACCCAGGAGGAGCACGCTCGCCACGCAAAGGGCGAGGAGCGTGGCGTCTGGATCCAACCGTGCGTTTGGATTAGCAATGCGCGCGCCGCAGCCATACTGCGGGCCGCAAATCGAGGCATCGCCTGCGAGGTTCGGATCCCGACCTTGGCGTAGCTCTTCAACGTCACCCACGCCGTCGCCATCACTGTCCGTTCCGGCGGCGTCGAGGGCGTCTAGAGCGGTCTTGACGGTGCTTGCAGCCTCACCCTCTAGACCGTTGTCGATGAGCGCATCGGCAAAAGCTTTGGTCGCGGTGCCAGCTCCGCCAGTCGTGTCCTGATGGCACACCGTGCACGGCGCCGCGCAATCCATCTCGAGGGCGTCGAGGATCTCCGTGGGGTACGATGGCGATGCCGCGACCGAACCAGCAAGCAGCGTCACGCCAATGGCCAGCAGAGCGACGCGAATGGTTCGTTTACAAGTAGACATGTAGCTGCCCCATCAACAAAAACGGATCTTCTTGGCGAAGGACGGCGTCCACCCGCAACTCTAACTGCGGCAGGAAAAACCAGTCCACGGTCAGCCATCCGCCAAGGCGTGGCTTTCCAGTTCCCGCGACCCGCGGCACGTCGATGCCGGGCACGCTGCTCTCTTCGGGTTTGTAGCCCTTGTCCAAAATTTCGCCGGTCGCTCCCAGGTGCAAGCCTTGCACTGGCTCGTAGTCCAATTGCGTGAAGGCCACATAGCCGAGTTCCCTTCGAGACTTGTGCAGCGCATCCGCTTCGAACAAGAGCACGACGGGCTCCGACACTTTGACCCGAAAGAAGACGCCGTGAGTGCCCCGTGCGGTGGACTCTTCTTCGAGAGTGATGACATCCGCTGCGGAAAAGGTCATCAAACTGCTCACGCCAGTAGCAAAGGGCTCCGTGACCAGAGTCTCCACATACATGCTGTACCCGCGCTCGCGGTAGCGGTCCGGGTTCACCTGATAGTTGCCGGCGACGAGCATAGCTTCGCCGCGAAAGAGCGAGCCATTATAGGAAATTGACGCGCCGTGGTGTTGGTCACTCTCGCGGTCCGTGCGCGTGACCTCCCGCACCCACATCACGTGCTCCGGAATGCGCACTCCGAAGGGCAGATTCAATCGACCCGCGCGCAGAGTCACTTGGCGACTCTTCCCGAAGTCGAAACCAACCCAATGCGTACGGGAGATCGCGTTGAACTCCTCGCCCTGGTTCGATGTGATCTGCGCTCCGCGCGCGTGGGGCGATCCGGCGGGGACCCGCGCAGCACCGACACTCCCTCCGATACGAATGCTGCCGAGGGTCAGCTGCCCGTACAAGTCCGCCTGCATCGGGAAGTTTCGAAACTCCCCGCCCTTCAACAGCGAGACGTGCCGATAGCTGCCACTCAGTAGCAGCGCGTCCGGTAGATCAATCAGACCCCAGAGGAATCCCGTTCCGGGGTTGTCGCTGTCCGAGGCGCTGAGTTCCTCGTCGGACGCGGCTTCATCGGGCGTCTTCTTCTTCTTCTTCTTTTTCTTCTTCTTGTCGCCGTCAGCTGCGTCCGTTTCGTCTAGGTCCTCGACATCAGTCTTGCCGGCCTTGGCCTTGCTCACATCGTCGTCGCCAGCCTCTTTGCCTTTGGGCTCGGAGTCGAAGTCGTCGAAGTCGTCAAAAGAGTCCGTGCTTTCGGACTCCGTGGCGCTCGATTGGGCGGACAGGTTGTCCTTGCCATAACGCATGCGCAAGATCAGATCGCCCTGGGTCCGGCCATACGCGGTCAACAACTCACCGCCGGATGGGTCCGCGTGGCAAACGTTGCAGCCGCCGTAGCCGTGGCGGATCATCCACGTATATGCACTGGCTGGCTCTGCCCAAGTGAAAAGCGCAGCAAACACGACCAGCGCGGCGAGCGGCGGCCCAAGACGCACGAAGCTCTTGGCCAAGCAGCGAAAACTCATCGGCCTGACTTTTTCCTACAAGTGCGGCTGCGTCAATCAGTTGCTGCGCATCAGGCGCTGTTAGTTGCCGTTACTTGTCGCGAAGCTTGAACTTTACCTTGAGCTTGATCTCGGGGTCGACACACACGCCGAGGTAGCAAGGCACCTCGATGTCGTGATGGCGGATGTCGACAGTGGCGCGGCCTTGCACATGAAAATCGCTGCCAGTTCGCTTTGCTTTGTAGGTGATCTTCAACGGCTTGGTCACGCCGGCTAGCGTTAGACTGCCCGTTGCACTTCCGGTGACGGTCTTCTTGTCGCCGGGAAGCTTGAGCTTGCTGCGGTCCACTTCAAGCACCGCCGTCTTGTGCGTATCCGACTTGATATACTTCTTTAGATGTTTGTCGCGCAAACCAATGCCGGTCTTCAGGTCATCAACGGGAACCTTGATCTTGAGTTTTCCGCCACTCTCGCTGGCAGTCAGATCCGAGGCCTTCCCGTTGATCTTCATCCCGGCAGGACCTAGGGCGAGAAAGCGCACGTCTTCATCTCCAGCACTCTCGAATTTCGCGGAGGCTCCGAGGGGAATGGCGAGCCCGAGAGCGAGGGCGGATGCGATGAGAACGTTACGCTTCATGGGAAGAAGACTCCTTTGGTGAGACAAGGATAGACGTTGTGGGATCTTGCCAGATTCAGAATGATGCCGGTGCTGGATGCGGGGACTCCCTTGGTAGAATTGGATGCAGCGGGCGTGCCAGGATTGCCGCGGCAAAAACCGCGGCAAATCTCCGATTTTTCCTGCGACCTGGCAGGTCCTAGTGCGCTCCGTCGAGTCACACGCACCACGAATGGTACGGGAGGCTGGCCCGATGTCTCCCCACCCGGCGATTTCAGTCGGCCCCTGGGACGATTCGGCGGCTCAGCAGCCCAAAAAACCAAGGGGGCTCTTGCCCCGAGTCCGCTTCGAAGCGCCATCCCATGTGAATGTGGCAGCTCTGACACGACGCGATGCGCCAAAGATAGCCGGCAAACCATGTGTGCAGGCTTTCGGCGCTGGCGCTGAACACCAGGCCCCAGGCCGCGGTGAAACAGGTGATCTCACAGATCACGCCTTCGGGATTGGTGAACGCACGCTCTGGACCGGCCCCGTTCGGCGCGAACAGGTATTCGGCGGCGGTGATCCGCGCGCCGCAAGCTGCGCAACGGTACCGGGGGAGCTTCTGGGACGCCACGCCGTCAACGGATGGATCACCCTGGCGCGCCGAGCTGGCTGCAGAGCCATCCGGGGCCTGGCGGACTTGGTGAGCGAGGCAGCCCCTAACGTGTTGCATCATCCCGGATGAAACCAACGGCTCGGCGCGGGGCTCCGCTGAAAGGCAAAACGTACTCCACGTCGTGCTCCACCCGAAAGCCGGGTCGCTCCGGGGGTTCGGCCGCCGCCAAGAAGACCCAAACGCCACGGCTCGCGATGCGCGCGCCTTCACCAAGCCATTGCTCGGGCGCGAAAGTCGCGCGGCTCATCGCATCTTGATAGGCATTCGGCGGCAGCTCTTCGCTTCGCGCGCGTCGGACCTCCACGTTCGCGCAGTCGAGCTCCGTGGCACTCGTTCGCAAGAAGGCCACGCGCTTGGCGCGCGGTTCCACCAGAGTGACGTGTATCGCAGGGCGGAGAAGTGCCAAAGTGAGTCCTGGAGCGCCCCCACCACTGCCCACGTCGACGACGCTTGTCGTGTCCGGCGAAAGGAACGCGCTCAAAGGCAGAGCGTCGAGGAGGTACAGCTCGACGAGAGATTCGGCGTCACGTGCGGCCGTCAGATCCACGCGGGCAGTCCAGGTTGCCACGCGATCGAGTAGCGGGGCGATCTTGGACAAGGAATCCGGATCCGGTCCGTCCAGCCCGGTATCCGCGCGCCAGCGGTCCGCGGCTCGAAGCAGCAGCGGGATCCAAGCTTCGCCCAAGGGTCGCAGAGTCATCGCGGCGAAATCGTCTACCCCAGCCCAGCCCATCGGGGTAGAAGCAGCCCCAGAAATAGATGGAAGCACCGACCGAACGCCTGGAAGCGATCGTACAGAAGATGGCAGGTACGGAGGGGCCGCTGCGGATCTCCCCGATGCCCGGCGGCGCGTCCACCCGAGAGTTCTTCCGGGTCGAGCTACCCTCTGGGGAGCGGGCGGTCGCGATGTTCGTGCCGGATGCCAATCGGTCCGACGAAATCGACAAATCCAATGGGAAGCGCACCGTATGGCCGTTCCTGGAAGTTCGAGCGCTGCTGCAAGAGCGCGGCGTGCGCGTGCCCCGATTGCTGGGCGAAGCGTGTCACGAAGGGCTCATTCTGGTGGAAGACCTAGGCGACGACACCCTCGCCAACTATCTGCAGCAGCACCCAGAGCAGCGAAAAGCCCTCTATCAGAGCGCGGTGCGCGACTTAGCCGAGGCCCAGCGTGTACTGGACCCGCTACCCACGGACAGCGTGGTTCGCAGCAGGGCGTTTGACGAAGACCTGCTGCGATGGGAAGTGGATCACTTCCGAGAGTGGGCTCTAGAAGCACGGGGCACGCATCTAACCGCGGCTCAGGCGCAGACCTTTGCGGAAGCGCGCGACTACCTCGCCGCAACGATCGCGAGCTGGCCGCGCCACTTTGTGCATCGCGACTACCAAAGCCGCAACCTGATGGTCCGAGCCGGAACCAAACAGCCCGAACTGGTCTGGATTGACTTTCAAGATGCGCTGCTCGGTCCGCGTGTCTACGATCTGGTCGCACTGCTGAGCGACAGCTATCAGGCCTTCACACGAGGATTTGTGGAAGAGCGCTTGGACGAGTTCGCCGCGCACGCGAAGCTTGACGCCTCAGGCCGCGCAAGGGTCGGCCGTGAATTCGACATGGTCACAGTGCAGCGCAAGCTAAAAGACGCTGGCCGCTTCGTATTCATCGAGAAAAAGCGCAACAATCCCCATTTCTTGCCGTTTGTGTCCCCGACGATCGAAAAAGTACGCGAAGCCCTGACGCGACTGAGCGACATCCCCGAGCTGGCGTCTTTGGCTGAAGTGTTGGACGCGCGTTGCCCCAGTGCTTCTTAAGACGCGGAAGCCGTCGCACTGCCGTCTTCGCGGCGCCTTCACGCCTAGGCGCCGACGCGCGGAACGCGCACAGGCCTGCCTTGCAGCGGAGGGGGCGGGCTGTCTCGATGCATGCCAACCCATTCTTCTACGAATTGACTGTCGCAGAACAAGAGCCAAGCGCGCGGGGTATCCAACTGCGCTTCGCACACGGAGCGCAAGATTGGCACGGCGCGCGTGACATCTTCGAGTGCGAGGTCGATGTAGAAGTATCGAATTCCCAGGCCGTTGCCGATCACACACCCGCTGCCAGGACCAAGCGCCGAGCCGATGGCATCCTCCAATACCTGACGTGCTTTCAGTCGCGCCACAGAGTCTCCGACGGCTTCTACTTTCAAGTAGGCGAACGTTTCGCCATGGCGAGAAAACCGCAACGATGAGAAGGGCGCGCGCTCCAAGAAACACTTAAGCAACTCGGGCACCATGGTCGTCGCGACCGCCACGTCGTCTTGCCCCCAGTAGTCGCTGGCGAGCTCCGGCTCCACTTCGAACATCGTCCAGCCGGAATCCTGCTTGCTGCGGGAAAGCGGCACTTCGGGAAGCCCAGCCACAAGCCCTTCGATCGCCGCGCTGACCGTGGAAGACAGCGCGTCGAGAGGAAGCGTCGGCGACGGGGCGGGTCCTTCCTGAAGCACTTTGAGTGCCTTGCGTTTGGGTAGGGGGCCACAATGTACGGCCCGCACCCAATGGTCCAAGACGCGTTCGCCGAGGATGGACTCCACCAGGCATTCAGCGGCCTCGACGCTCGCGTCGTGATCTACGCTTGGGATGCTTTCCGCCAGAACAGAAATCTCAAGCAAGTGCCCGCGGCCAAAACCGGCACGCACGCGCGCTCCATCTAGATCACAACCCGTAGCTTTCCGCGCACGAGCCAAGGCGTCCGCGGTGCGCATGGGTTTCGCGTAGCCTTGTAGCGGAATGCCAGCAACTTCGGCTTTCTGACACAAGAGCTGCACAAGGCCGTCCAGTTCGCGACGACCTCTGGACGAGACGCAAAGCTCGGTCCCACTCTTGCCGTCGACAGTGAACAGGACGAGACCGGGCTCTAATGCGTCAAAGGCGGCGCTGAGCTGAGGCGGGACTCCCCGTGAAAGGTCCGTGCACTCAAGGACTCGAGCGACGCACACGTCCATCTGACTCAAGAGCTTGTTGCGGGCGTCTTGTTCTTCGTCTCCGGGCTCCGCGAAACGAATGCGCACGCCGTAGTCCTACGGCGTGCAGCAGAGCAATTCAAGACTCCGCGATCTTTTCCAGCAGTGCGCCAAGGGCTCGGGGCTCCAAGCGTAGAAACCGCAATCCGATGCGTGATCCCTCGGCACGGACGACCTCCGCCTCGGTTTTGACGCTGAGGTCATCGCCAAATTGAAGCTCAATGCTCACGCGCTTCCCCAAGGGAGGCGGCGCGGCGCTGTCCAGGAGCAGCCCCCCGACCGACAGATCCACACACGAAACCGGCGCAGCTTCTTCGTCCAGATGCACCGCGGCAGTCGCCTCAAGGGGAACCCGCCGATGGTTGCGGCGCTCGGATGCCCAGCGCATGGATGGGTCGGAAATGGTCCAGTCAGTCATGGGGTCGGCTCCCAAGTGCTTGAAAATGCACTGATTGCGGCAGCGCAGGGTCACGGCTGCCGACTCCCTGTACGCAGCCTGAGGTGTGATCCTTCCCTACCTTGCCCTACTTGCGGAGCTGAATCGTCCCGAAAAACGCTACCCTAGAACCATGCGAGTATTGCTTGTCCTAGTCGGCGCCGCCGCCTTCGGTTGCGTGGTGCATACGAACCAGTCCCACGAGTGGGTGCGCCAGCGCGCCTCTGAAGATCTCAAATGCCCCCAGGGCAAGATCACGGTGCACCACTACACCAATAACGCCAAGAAGAAGGGCGTCGTCGGGTGCGGGCATCGCGTCACCTACGTGGAGCACTGCGAGGGCACACGCTGCACCTGGCAGCAACGCCCCGACCTCCCGCCGCCGAAGGATCCGAAGTAGCCGCAGAACGGCGGGTTGAACGACTGCGCCGAGAACCGGAGCGAGCGCATGCCGCTTCGCCCCGGGCAATCCTAATCGGACTTGGGGGCCCCGGCGCCGAAGCTCTTGGGTATGAAGGGAGCCCAGTAGACTTTCGCGAGTTCCCGCGGGACGCGGTGGAACTTGACGTAAACATCCGCCGCTTCCTGCCATATCCGCCAGGTGTGTTCGTTCTCCCCGATGCTCTTCAACACCTCGTGCAGTACGTAGGCTTCCGACGCGACGGGTCCACGGGGCGCAAGCAAGATCGGCGAACCAGTTTGCGCCAACCAGGCGCCGAAAGTCTCACGGGAAAAGGCCGCGATTGAGAAACTCGGGATGGCGCTGGGGCTTTCGCTGGCTTCGGCCAAATCCGACTTGCGCGGGACCTGACCATTCTTGAGCAGCGGATTCCGACCCATGAAACCGACGACAGACACCGCTTCAGAACGGGCGCCACCGCCGCCGCTGAAGCTGACGGAACCGCCGCTACGAGCGCGGTCCCTAAACGCGTCGAATGCTTCCCGGCCCGCGTCACCATGGTACGCGTGCAGCACCACAATCTGCTCGACTCGACCCGTTGTGCCCCAGCGTGAACCGCTCACATCGCGGGACAGCACGACGCGTTCGAGCACAGACCCACTTCCGGCGGACTGCTCGACCTTCTTCCATCCGAGCCAGCTACGGTCGAGGTAGCGACGCGCTCCCCAGACCGCACCCCAGTAGAGATTGTCCTCTAGGTTCTCAGGCTCCCCGGCTCCCTTGTGCTTTCCACACTTGCCACCCTTTTGGTCGGAGCAAAGCGGAACGAACACTTCCACCACCACCGGCTTGCCGGAGCGCACGGCGCCCTCCACATCCGGCGCCTTTTTCGCCCACCCGTTCGTGCTGCCTTCCCCCACCCGGGTGGGGGCCTGGGCATTGGCGGCGCCCGTGATCAGCCCGACGGACACTGACAGCAGCGCGAACCCACGCCGGAATTTCCTCTGCAGTTTTCGCACTTGAAAGCACCTTCCCGCGGCTCAAACCCGTGTGCGCATCTTACGCGACGCGGCGACAGGTCTTCCTGTTCCTTGCGAAAAAGTGCGACGCACCCCGGGCTCCAATGGTGGGCCTATGGGGCCCGGGGTGTTTTTGGTGTCGCGACGCCGGAAAAAATGCGCGGTTCTGGAGGCTCACGCATTGCTCCCGGCGCCTTTGTCCTGCCTCCTACGCCGGGGGGCGCGATTTCTCCCCCCGCGCCAGAGGCGGACTCTATCGGTCAGTCAGGGGCGCGGACGGCGATCTTCCGAGCCTTCGTCGCTTCGGCTTTCGGCACGGTGATGCGAAGCAAGCCGTCTCGCATTCCAGCGTCGATCTTGGATCCGTCCACGGAATCCGGCAGGAAAAAGCGACGGCTGAAGGAACCGTAGCGGCGCTCGACTCGGTGGTAGCCCTCCTTGTCGTCCTTCTTTTCGAAGCTCCGCTCCCCAGAAATCGTGAGCACATTTCCGTCGACTTCGACGTTCACGTCCTCCACGCGCATGCCCGCGAGCTCTGCGGTGATCTGGTAGCCTGACTCGTCTTCTTTGATGTCGACGGCCGGCACGAATTCCACCTCGCCCTTGGCTGCGCGAGGGGCCATGCCACGAAAGACATCGTCAAAACGCAATAGGTCATCGAAACCGTTCCATAGGCTCAACATGGTATCCTCCTGGGCGTCGGTAGTGTCACCGACGCAGCTAGTGTCGTATCCGGCGCTTGCGGGCGTGGCCCAACAAGCGTTTCGAACGTTGTCCTAACGTAAGCAGGTCCAAAACGGAGTCAACCCCGTCGACGGCGAAGGATCCGGCGCAACCGGGTTAGACTCGAGGCATGACCCGACGGGCTGGGCTCACACTGGTCGTTGCTGTGGCTGCGGCGCTCGGCGGCGCGTGGCTGTTGCGTTCTCCGTCGGCGCGACTAGAAGCAACGCTTCGAGACACCGCGGATCAGCTAAGTGCTGCCCCGGGACGCGGCGTGCCGGAGCGAGAACAGGCAGCTGCCACGGCGATCGCCCAGTGGACGACCGGCGCGACCCGAGTGGATTTGGTGGGCGCGCACAGCCTGGAGCAGGCCGCGCTCCTGTCGGCACTTCGCGCCTGGATCCGCCGGCGTCCCCAGGCGGTGGCGAGCCTGGAGGGGCTGAGCCTGCGGTTGGACGGGGACAGCGCGACCGTAGCGGGGGAGCTCGGCATCAGCGAGTCCCAAGCCGGCGATCTACATCGCGGCCGGCACCGCTTCCAAGCCAAACTGAGAAGGCTCGATGGGCGCTGGGTGCTTGTGCACGCTTCCCTCGGCGACGGGCTCACCGAAGAGCCAGAAGCGCGCCCTTAGCGCGTGGGGGTCTCGCTGCGTTGCTCTTCGGAAGCGAGGCGCACCGGAGTCACTTGCTCGGGATATCGCGCGGTCACGTCGCGGTAGAATTCGCGCAGCCGATCCATATCCGCTTTGATATTGCCCGTGACCGGAATGGTCGGACCGAATCCACCTTCCTTTTTGGCGTAGTCGAGATAGCTGCAGACCAGCGGGACACCCGCTCGCTGCGCGATGTAGTAGAAACCGCTCTTCCAATGCTCGCGCAAACTGCGCGTGCCAGGCGGCGAGACCACGAGCAGGAGCTCATCGCGTTCTTGCATCGCCTGTACCATCGCGCCGACGACGTCTTTGCTCTTGCTCCGGTCGATCGCCACACCGCCGACATTCCGGACGAAGCGGCCGAGTAACGGCGTGGACATGACGCTGTCCTTGACCATCCATTGGATATCGACTCCGAAATTCCAGGCGAAAGAAACCAGCAGCACGCCGTCGAGGTTCGAGGTGTGAGGCGCCGCGATGATGACCGCTTTTTTCGCGGTCGGAGGGGTGCCGCCGGCCTTCCAACCCAGGGAACCAATCAGCGCTTTTGCCGCCAGCCGCTTCGTTTCGGGGGTCAAAGTAAGGCCGCGGGTATCATGGCGCAGGCGACCTGGCGCGTCATGATTCTGTCACGGCAGATCGCCGTGCACAGGCGTCGGCCCCTTGGAGCCAGAGCGCGCGGGCCTTAGCCTCCAAACCATGAGCCGGAGCGGCAAACACGAACTCTCGGTTGTGGACCACGATCGTAATTCCGTAGAGCTGACTTACGTGTATCCGGTGGTCTCTCGCCGCGCCGGTGGAGTCAGTATCGGCGTCAACCTGAACCCGAACAACGCCTGCAACTGGCGCTGCGTGTACTGCCAGGTGCCGGGCCTGGTATTCGGCAAGGCGCCGCCGGCCGATCTCAAACTGCTCGAAACCGAGTTGCGCCAGATGTTCGACGCTGTGCTGCACGGCGATTTCATGGCGGAGCGGGTGCCGGAGGGCGCGCGCAATCTGCGGGACGTCGCGTTCTCCGGCAACGGGGAGCCAACGAGTTGCCTCGAACTGGACGCCGCGCTTGAGACGGTCGCTGCTGTACTCGGAGACTTCGGGCTCTTGGGAAAACTACCGGTGGTGCTGATCACCAACGGCTCCCTGCTACACCTTCCAAGGGTACGGACCGCCCTTGAGCGGCTGAGTGGCATGGGTGGCGAGGTTTGGTTCAAGCTCGACAGCGCTACCGAGCAGGGCGCACGGCGAATCAATTCCTGTCAGGCATCGCCTCAGGAGCACCTGAACAAGCTGCGCGCGGCAGCGAGCCTGTGCCCGACGTGGGTGCAAACTTGCCTGTTCCAGTGGCACGGTGCCGAACCGACGAAGGACGAGCAAGACGCCTACCTGGATGCACTCCGCGGCTTGGTGCAGGACGCAGTCCCCCTTCGCGGCGTGCTTTTGTATACGACCGCGCGCCCGTCTCACCAACCCGAAGCACCGGCCCTGCAACCGCTTCCGCTGCAGTTTTTGGAGGCGTTCGCCTCGCGCATTAGAGAGCTGGGTCTCGATGTACGTGTGAGTGGGTGAATCACGCCAGCGCTTTGTGCTCAAGGTTTCCAGAGCGTTGCCGCTAGTATTGAATTGCCCAACCTCTTCATTGGGTAGCGCTAAGTCAAACCGGGCGCGGAAGGACCCAGAATGAGTTTACTCGTCGCAACCGCACTTGCGGATGGATCTGCGGAGGACGCCGCGAACACACTCGCTGCGGATCTGCGCAAGGGGCTCGGTGACGCCAGCCCCGCGCTGGTTTGCGTTTTCGCCTCCACCAAACAACCCCTTGAGCAAGTGCTTAGCATCACGAGCGCCGCCTTCCCTCAGGCATGTGTCGTGGGTGCAAGTACCGCCGGAGAGTTCACCGAGGTGAGGGATGCGAAGGGCGCCGTCACTGCTTTTGCCGTCGCAGGAGACGTCGTCGCCCATGCCGGCATTGGAACTGGCTTGGCTGCTAACCCAGAAGCTGCGGTGAGCACGGCACTGAGCTCACTGCCGGCAACGGAATCCGGCTTCCCTTCCGTCACCGCCATCATGCTGCTGGACCCCCTGACCGGAAGCGGAGAAGAGGCCGTACTGATTGCCGCAACCATGCTCGGGGATGGCGTGCCGCTGGCGGGGGGCGCGGCAGGCGATGACCTCGCAATGAAGACCACACACGTCGGAGTGGGCACTCGCGTGGCGGCTGACGCAGTCGTGCTCGTCAAGTTGTTCACAAAGGTGCCCTTGGGCGTTGGAGTCTGCCATGGTCACCGACCCCTCTCCGAACCCCTGACCGTCACCAAGGCGTCCGGCTCCGTGGTGCACGAGATCAATGGGCGTCCGGCCTGGGAAGTCTGGGCGGAACACACCAAAAGCGCCGCAAGAAAGCGCGGGGTGGACCCCGCAGGTCTCGTGGACGCGGACATCGGCGGCTTCTTGCTTCGCTACGAGGCGGGCCTCGCTGCTGGCAAAGACCTAAAGATCCGTGCGCCGCTGGGTCGAGGGGCAGACGGCTCCCTTTCCTTCGCCTGTGGGATCCCCCAGGGCGCGGAAATACGCATCACCGAAAGCGAACCCGAAGAACAGATCGACAGCGCTCGAGCTGCGGCAGAGCGGGCACGGGCGAGTCTGGGCGGCGGCAAGGTCGCCGGTGCGCTCGTATTCGACTGCATCTGCAGGAATCTGATCCTGGGCGATCGCTTTCACGCCGCTGTGAACCAAGTGTCGCAGGCGCTCGGCGATGTTCCCCTGGCAGGCTTCGAGACCTACGGGGAAATCGCATTGGCGGCGGGCGACATGTCCGGCTTCCACAACACGACCACTGTGGTCCTTGCGTTTCCCGAGTGAGTAGGGTGGGGACGGATATGTATCAGTGAACGACCCTTCCGACCCTGGCTCAGATGCCCCAGTTACACGGGCCGAACTGGTTGAACTGCTCGCGCCAGCATTGGGCGAAACCAAGGCCACGGACGTGGTGCGCCAGGCCGCCCTCGATCTGCGCATCCCCAACGGCCAGTTGACGCACCAGCAGGCGCTCTCGGTACTGGACAAGGTGGCGTATGCGCCGGGCCTGGTGGGGATCAGTGCGCGATTCGTGAAGTCCCGATTGATCTTGAAGTGGGGGCACTGCACCTGAGGCAGCCTGGCGTCTGAGTAGAGAAGCCCAGCGTCTGACAGGCTAGCGCTGACGCCGCCCAGAGCCGTACTTCAAGATCTCGACGCGCACCGGCACGACTCCGGCGCGAAGCATATCCAGCTGCTTGGCGGCCGCGCCCGAAACATCGATGATGCGTTCGGCGCCTGCGAAGGGGCCACGATCGTTGATCACAACTTCCACGCGGTGTCCCGTGTCGACTCGCACCACCCGAACTAGGGTGCCAAAGGGCAGCTTCTTGTGCGCTGCCGTCAGCCGCGCGGGAGCATAGGGTTCTCCGCTGGCCGTGGAACGCCCGGCGAGTCGATCAGAATAGTAGGTTGCTTTGCCGTGCTCGACTGCGAGCGGCGCCCTCGTTGCGGGCGACGGGGGCCCAGTCGCCTGGCGCTCGGGATACGCGCCCGGCGCCGGACGATGCGCGCTGCCCGTGGCAATGGGTGGGCGGCCATCTTCCGCAGGTCTTGTGGGTGCGCAGGCCAAGGCGAGCAATACCAACGCCCCGAGCTGCGCGCGGGTTGCCAACAGCATCACGCGCTCATCATGGAAGGCGAACGAGGCAAATGGCAATCGCCACGGCGTCGAGAGGGAAAAACGGGTGACGCCGCGATGACGCCGCGATGACGCCGCGGACGCGGAGCGCGTGATGAAGCAAGTTGGTCCCGCGCTTTGGCCGGGTCTCCACGCTGCCCAGCAAGCGCTCGGGCCGACCTGTCAAAGCAGCAACATCACTGAGTTTTGACCGCGCGAGCCGGCTTCACGTCGCGCACGGATTGCAACCGCCCGCTACCGCCGAAGACATATTCAACCGCAGCCGACGTGAACGTATTGTTGCGATAGCGAAGCTCTTCGCATTCGGCGATCCACGCTGCGTTCTCCCGAAATCGCTTCGGTGCCTTCGGATTCAAACGCGTTGGGCCGTTGGGCTTCTTTTCTGGAGCCTTCACGGAAACACCGCAGGTATCGATCACGAACCACTGATTCGGAGAAGTCGTAAAGCTCTCGTCAAGCTGCGCGCGCAACTCCTCGCGACGGAGCAACTTGTCATCGACGTCCACCATTTCCGATACGAGGGAACCGAACTGCGACATGTCGCGGCGATTTAGGGTGGCTTCCACGCCCACGAGTCGCTTGGCCGTCGCCTTGAGCCAAGTCCGATTCATGTTGCTGCTACGGAGCGCAACCTCGCGCCCGCAGCACAGCGCGACGCGGTCCGGCGTGCCTTGAGTTCCGAGCGCGACGGCCCGCACCGCGCAGCTCGCGCCGCCCCGGACTACGAATCCCGCGGGGTGCGCGGAAAGTGTCCATGCCGAGACCCGCCCGAAGTCTGGATACTGTTCACACGCCCGCGCCCACTGCGCTTCGGTACATAGACTCAGACCTGAGCCAGCACAGAGGGCCTGGGATTCTGCCAAAGACTTGCCAACGGCGCCTTCCAGCCGCTGGACTCGGAATTCGTCCAACCAGCGTTCGTCGTTTGGAACCTTTCCCCCGCTGACTTTGCGAGGGGGCGTACTGCTCAGAATGGTCTCCGTAGGCGGCGCTGGCAACGTCGACGCCGCGGCACTCGGAGCGGGCGCTGCGCTGCTGCTAGGCTTTGGCGCAGAAGCCACGGCCACCGACTTGGGTTCCTCCAAGACGACCGCTGTCAGTAGCACAATCGCGATTCCGAGCAGAGCAGCTCCGATGCCGACCACAGCGATCGTCACAAGACTCATCGCCTGTGGCTTGGGCTCGACGCGCTCAGAAGAGTCCACCGGCAGCTGGGTGCTGCTCGAGAGCTCCGTCGGCGCCGGCTGGCGCTCCATGTCCGCCAGGGACTTCGGACCCACAACGGGTTTGGTACCGTCGGACTCGACTTCGAACTCGAGCGGCTCCCTCGTTCCAGAATCAAGCGCGGTGCGATTGCTGTTGGGACTCGCCAGATCCGAGAGTCCCGCTGCTGCAACGACCTCGTTCCAAAGGTCGCGCACGCTGCGCTGGCGCTGCTTTGGTTCGACCGCAAGGGCGCGCAGCAAGACCTCATCCAGGGCCTCGGGCGCGTCTGTGCACCCCATTGCCTTCAAGGTGGGGCGGTGATTCGGATCCGCGGAGGCAACAAACAACTCTGCAACGTCGGTGCCGATCAGTGCCCGTTTTCCCGAGACCACTTCCACCAGCACCAGAGCGAGTGCAAATACGTCCGTCCAGGGCCCGGTGGCGCCGTAGCGACGACTGAATTGCTCGGGCGCCCCATAGGGCGCGGTGAAAGCCTGCAGGTGGTTGCCAGTGCTCTCGAAAACGTTGCTGGTGCCTGTAGCTTCATCGAGCACCTTGGCGATGCCGAAATCGAGCACCTTCATGGTGGTCTGTCCGCCCACCTCCGTCAGAAACAAATTGGCCGGCTTGATGTCGCGATGCGCGATGCCCTGATCGTGCGCGATGCGAAGCGCACGCGCCACAGGGTCCAACAACTCGATGGCTTCGGTCAGCGGTCGACCACCACGACTGAATTGCTCGCGCTCTTCAAGGTCTTGCTCCAGGCTCTTGCCGTCGAGCCATTCCAACACCAGATAGGGCGTCCAGATCCCGCTCGGCGAATCCGCAGCGCCAACGTCCAGCGCCTGCACGATGCCCGTAGTCGCCCGACTGAGCTTGTGCAGCAGTCGGCCTTCTTCCATGAAGCTTTCGTAGAAACGATCGCGCTGCTTGCCCTCAAGAGAATCCGGCACGCGCAAACACTTGACGGCAACGTGCTCAGAGAATCCCAAATGATGGGCACGGTAGACGACCGAAAAACCACCTTCGCCGACCAGTTCGTCGATGCGGTACTTCTCGTCCAGGGTGGCTCCCACCCAGCCGAATGGATCTTTGGTTTCGTCCGACATGACTCGGAAAGCACAAGCATAAACCGGTCATTGCTGCGGCCGCGAGCACCGTTACAGAATACGCCTCAGGCTGCGCACATAGTCGGCAAACACTGCCTCGCGATCGGCGTGTTTGCCCGCGTGCACCAGCCATTTCCCACCCACCATGACATCGCGCACGCAGCCTTTGCGGGCGCCGAATACCCAAGCGTCGAGCTGCTGGGGATACGCAAGTCCAGCAAGCGCGGGCGCTTCCGGATCCAGGACGATCAGGTCCGCGCGTGCTCCGACGACGAGTTCGCCAACGCGCCGCCCTAGCGAGCGGGTGGCGCCACGCCCGATTTCGCCAAGCAACCGCGCGGCCACGGAAACTTGCTCCTGGCTGGCAAGCACGTTGCGCCTTTCGTGCCGGAGACGTTGGCCGTACTCCAACGTGCGCAATTCCTCTGCAGGACACACGCAAACCTGACTGTCGGACCCAATCCCGATGGCCACGCGCCCCTCAAGCAACTCTCGAATCGGCGGCAGCCCGTCGCCAAGGTTGGCTTCCGTGGTTGGACAGAGCGCCACCGTCGCGCCGGTCTTGGAGAGCGCGCGGAGTTCTTCAGGCGTGGCGTGGGTGGCATGCACCAAACAGAAACGGGCATCCACGTCTGCCTGTGACAAGAGGCGATGAACGGGGGTTTGCCCCGTGGCGGCCTGGCAATCCTGCACCTCTTTCTGCTGCTCGGAGATGTGGATGTGCACGGGACACGCGGCCCCGATGCCTTGGAGCAAATCAGAAAGCGCCACGGAGCCCACGGCGCGCAAGCTATGGGGAGCAACGCCAACGGCGAGATTCGGGTCGCCCCCAGCCGCCGTAGCCACTTGACTGACGATATCGAGCAGCGCGTCGACACTGCAGACGAAGCGCCGCTGACCCGGGGTTGCCGGGGCGCCGTCGAAACCACTGTGCTGGTAGAGAACCGGCAGCATGGTGGCGCCAATACCAGCGATTTTCGCCGCCGATAGCACCCGCAGAGAAAGCTCCGCGGGGCTTGCGTAGGCGGCTCCGGTGGGGTCGTGATGCAAGTAGTGAAACTCGCCGACGGCCGTGTAGCCCGCCTCGAGCATTTCCACGTAGACCCAAGCGGCGATCGCTTCCAGGTCCTCGGGCTCGATTCGCTCCACAGACTCGTACATGGCCCGTCGCCAACTCCAGAAGCTGTCGGTGGAACCTGAGGCTCGCTCCGTGCGTCCCACCAGGCAGCGCTGGAACGCATGCGAGTGCAGATTCGCAACGCCCGCGAGCGCTAGTCCGCCGCAATCATGCACCCCATCTTGTGACGGCCTTTGGTCCGTGAGCGCACTGATGTCACCGGCGTCATCGACGCTCACGAACGCAGGTTGCATCAGGCCCGTGGGCCGCCACAGCGCGTCGAAGGCATAGGTGGTCATGAGCCTGCCCTCTGCTCCGCCCACTGTCGGCACACTTGCAGCAAATGGCGCAGCGTCGGACGCAGGCGGTCCGCGCGCTCCTCGCTGAACTCGAAAGGAGGCGTCTCGACCATGTAGTTCTTCTGCGACAGCTCCAACTGGAGCGCCGAAATCCCTCGACTGGGCGCGCCGTAGTGACGCGTGATGTACCCGCCTTGAAAGCGCCCATCCCTGACGGCGGAGTAGCCGGCATCGTTGTCACGCAGCACTGCGAACGCGCGCGCAGCGACTTCCGGATCTGCGCTCTGTCCCGCGGCAGTACCCAGGTTGAGATCCGGTAACAGTCCCTCGAAGAAGCGGGGAACTCGTGAGCGAATACTATGCGCGTCGAACAGCACCGCGCAGTGGTGGCGCGCCACTAGCCGCTCCAGCTCCTCTTGAAGCCGCAGATGATAGGGAACGAAGAACTCGGACACCCGCTGCTGCACTTCGTCGGCGCTGGGCTGCTGCCCCGGGCGGTAGATTTCCTGCCGATCAAACGTGGTGGTGGGACAGAGCCCGGTTGTATCCGCTCCGGGGTATAGGGACGTGCCCGTGGGGTCACGGTTGAGGTCGACCACGTAGCGCGAGACGCGCGCCACGATCCGGCTGGCGCCGAGGTCGTCGAGAAAGCTGTAGAGGCGTGATACGTGAAAGTCCGTGTCCGGCAGATTGCTGCCTTCGGGCGTCATTCGCGCCAAGAGATCCGCTGGCACCTCGGTGCCATCATGAGGAATCGAGACCAAGAGAGGCGCCGAACCCTGCGTGAATTCGAATAGCTCAGCCATGCTTTCGCTTACGCCACTGACGTCGTCGCCACAGCAACAATGGGAGCAAGAAGACAAGGCCACGGCTGCCCAGCCGCCGCGCCTGAGGAGCCAGCGTGCAGCCGCAGCCCCCACCTGCGGCAGTGGCGCCCGTATTCTGCCCACCGGCATCGGTGCCGCCGGCGTCCGCGCCGGCATCCGCGCCGGCATCAGCCACAGCGGGTGCGGCCAGCCACAGATAGCTGGTCAGCGTACGGCGACCGTTGTCGTCCAGGACTTCGACGCGGTAGCGGTCTTCGCCGCTGACGGGCGCCTGCACCTCTAAGGTGTGTGTGAACGGATCCGAGGCGATCAGTGCCTTCCCAAGCGCTTTGCCATTCTTGACGAAGCGCACGGACTTACCCGCGCCACCACTGATCTTCGCGCTGAAGATGGTTGTCGTTGCGGTGACGGTGTCCCCTTGCGGCGCGACGCTCGAACTGAGCTCGGCCATGGCTTCGGCAGGCCCCCAAAGCTTGACGACGGTGCGCCCGCTCCGCACGCCGTCGATGATGCCCTGCACGCTGAGTTCGTCAGCAAAGACCAGCGTCGTTGGGTCGCCGATCGGGCTCTGCAATACGGTCAAGTTGACGCCGGCGCGGTGATCATCGCTGCCGCCAATGGCGGGCAGATGGTAGCCCTGATCCAGGAGCGTTTCCCAGTAGTCGATAGCCTTCACTTTTGGCAGGTAATCGAGGGTCGCCGGCGTTCCTGTCATCACTTCGACCGCACCCACCAAGCCGAGATCCAGATCATGTTGCCAGGCACAACCAATGCAGAGATCACCGAGATCTTGGGTCGGATGGTTCAACGAAACAATGGCGCCCTGGGCGCGAAAGGCCTCCACCGCGCCCCGGATCGTCACACCGGGCTGACCGATCTTGTGATCCACCCACTGCGTGGCGCCGATCACGTTGGCGTGGCCGTCGTAAGTTGTGTACTCCATGCCGGGCAACAGCAGCAGCTTCGGATGCCTACTTTGCGCATCTGTGATGAATTCGAGTTGCGTTAGCGTATTGTGGTCGCTGACCAAGGCGAAATCCAAGCCGCGGCCCCGGGCAAAGCTGGCGAGTTCGTCCAAGGAAGGCCGAGCGTCGCCGCTCTCGACGGAGTGCACGTGGAAGTCTCCAGCGTACCATCGTGAACCCACTTCGAGCGCCGCGACGGGCGTGTAGGGTGCACGCTCGGGTTGGGGGGCCAAAGTCGCGATGTCGCGCAAGGTAATACTGAGCTGATACTTGGCAGGCGTCTGCTTGATCAGCGCCTTGCCGATCACGACCCGCCACGTGCCGGCGCCGATTGCACCAGCGACGTAAGACCGACTCGCCGCAAGCTCACCGATGATGGCCGGTTCGCTATTGCCACCTCCCCAACCGCGGAAGCCGTTTGTGTCGTTGACTCCGAAGTCTAGGATGTTCTCTGCCGACAAGTCATCGTGAGCGACCTCGATTTCCTTCGTCCCCGGGGGCACGTCGAAATCCACGAAGAAGTGATCCGGGCCAGTGAGCGGAACGTCGCCGGACAGCTGGAGGGTCGTGTCGGCGGAAGCACGTGCGCCCTGGAGCAAGAGCAGCCCTCCTACCGCCACACCCATATGAAAACCGCGCATGGGGGGATCATAGCGAGGCGAGAGGCTCCGGGGCTATGCTGGGGACGTGTCACGACCGTTTCGCAGCTGGGAAACCGCGCTAGACCAGCTAGTAGATGATGAAATCCACGACTCCGTGGATCGGTTGGACCTCAAGCCCAACGCCTTCGGCTACGACCGCTGGGGCGCTTCCCCCGCCGCGGCCAAGCGAGTCCTGGTGCTCGTGCGCTGGATGTATGAACGCTATTTCCGCGTGGAATGCCACGGCATCGAGCGCGTGCCAGTCGGGCGCGTTCTTTTGGTCAGCAATCACAGCGCCCAGCTCGCCTACGACGGCATGCTGATTTGCGCAGCCATGGTGCTGCGTGCCCACCCGCCGCGCTTCGTACGGGCCATGATTGAACGCTTCTTCGCACGTCCCGCCTACGTGAATGTGCTGATGAGCCGCATGGGACAACTCATCGGCATTCCGGAGAACTGCCGACGGCTCTTGCAGGAAGACCAGGCGGCGGTGTTGGTATTCCCCGAGGGCGAGCGCGGGGGCGGCAAGGTATTCCGTGACCGATACAAGATCATGGGGTTCGGTCAGGGCTTCATGCGACTCGCTCTGCAAACCAAAACTCCCATCGTGCCCGTCGGTTTCATTGGTGGAGAAGAGATGTGTCCGAGCTTCTCGCGCATGACGCCCTTGGCGAAGCTGATGGGCCTACCCTACGCGCCACTGACGCCCACGCTGTTGCCGCTACCACTGCCCGCGAAAGTGCATATCCATTTCGGAGAGCCTATGCACTTCGAAGGTAAGGGCACCGAAGACGACACAGTGCTTTCGCCCATGATCGAAGAGGTCGAGGGAGCTGTCGCGGAGCTCCTCGCACAGGGACTCAAGCAGCGAAGTGGGGTGTTTTTCTGATGGAAAAGAGCGTTGTCATCACGGGAGGCGCCGGAGGCGGTGGGCGACTCTTGGCACAACGGCTGCTGGACGCCGGCTACCGGGTGCATACCGTTGACAAGAACCCGGCTCGGCTACCTGAGGCCGTGACGCACCACCGGGTCGACGTGCGCAAACGCGGCTTCGACGATGTGCTGCGCAGAGTGCGGCCCTGGGGCGTGGTGCACTTGGCGCGTTTGCACCGCCTAGACGCAACCTCCGAGGAGCGACATCGCGTCAACTTCGAGGGCACAGTGCATGTCTTCGAGGTCGCTGTGGCAGCGGGAGTGCGGAAGATCGTGTTTCCCAGTCGGCACACCATCTATGGCGCGCTTCCGGACCAGCCGTTGTTCTTGAGTGAAGACCATCCGCCGGCGGCCGGTCGGACGTATCCGGAAGTCCAAGATCTCGTCGCCGCCGACTTGTACGCCTCGGCCCAGCTATGGAAGCAGCTCGATCGCGAAGTCGTCGTGCTGCGCCCAGTGAACATCTTGGGGCCAAACACGGAAAACCTATTTTGCAGGTATCTGCGACAGCGGCGAGTGTTCACCGTCGCAGGTTTCGATCCTCTGTATCAAGTCTTGCACGAAGAGGACTTTGTCACCGCGCTCCGTACCAGTCTGGAACCGGGTGTGCGCGGGGTGTTCAACGTGGCCGGACACGAACCAGTCCCTTTGCACGTGGTTGTGGAGCAATCCGGCGCGCTGCGGGTGCCCCTGCCCGAGTCCTTGATCGGCATTTTCGGGGGCAGATTGGGATTTGCCCGGGTGCCCAAGGGCGCCGTCGACTACTTGAAGTTCGCCTGTACCGTCGATGCCACGGCGTTCCAGCAGGCCACGGGATTTGCGCCGGAAATCAGCTTGGCCGACACCTTGACGAGCGTCGGCCAGCCACGGACCTGACGCCCCTCAACTGTTACGAGCCTTGCGCGCGAGTTTGCGCTAGATCCGGGCCATGAACTTCTCACGTCGTAGCTTTCTGCAGGCCATTGTCGTCACTGCATCCGCCGTCCCGTACGCCGCGGGCTGCTCTTCCGACGACGACGGCGGCGGGGACACCGGTGGTCTAGGCAGCTTCAGCACGGATCCCGTCGATACCCTTCGGGTATTTCCTCAGGGTGTTGCCTCTGGAGATCCGAAACCAGACAGCGTGATCTTGTGGACCCGTGCGGTGCCGGACGCGGGCTCCGGTCCCGTGGTGGTCAAGTATCAGGTCGCGACGGACGAAGCCTTCACGAAGTTGGTAGCCGACGGACAAGTGACCGTCGACGAGGCCAGCGACTGGACCGTGCGCATCAAGCCGACGGGGTTGGCTGCGTATACACAGCTCTTCTACCGTTTCGTCGCAGAGAAGGTGCAAAGCGACATCGGCCGGACCAAGACCGCTCCCACCGACGACCAGGACGTGAACGTGCGCTTCGCGTTCGCATCCTGCCAAGATTTCATTGGGCGCTACTATCATAGCTGGCGCGCGCTGCTCGAAACCGAGGACCCTGTCGACTTTGTCGTGTTCCTCGGGGACTACATCTACGAGACAAACGGAGACTCGGACTTTCAGCTCACCGGCGGCAAGCGCCAGATCGAGATCCCTGACGGCATCGAGATCGAACCGGCAACGCCCGCGCCGGACGCAAAGCCCGCCGTCAAAGCTGCAAAGACCTTGAAAGACTATCGCGGGCTCTACAAGCAGTACCGATCCGACGAGTTCCTCAAGAAGGCCCATCAGATGTTCCCCTTCATCTGCATCTGGGACGACCACGAGTTCGCCAACGATGGTTGGCAAGACTACGCGACGGATTTCAACGAGACGAAGGGCGCCGAGCAGAGCACCGCACGCCGGGAAGCCGCGAATCAAGCTTGGTTTGAGTTCATGCCTGCCGATGTGACTTGGGACGAAGCTGCGAGCTTCCCCGACGACCTGAAGATCTATCGCACCCTGCGCTACGGCAAACACGTCGAGCTGATCATGACCGACCAGCGCTCGTACCGCTCGGATCATGTCATTCCCGAAAAAGCGAAGGGCGCAGACCGTCCTCCGGGGGCGCCCGACACGGTGCCCACCTACTCCGAGGCCGGCAAGAGTTTCGGGAACTCCGCCATCGGCAGCCGCAACTTCGTACGCAAGGACGGCTTCGACGGGATCGAGGCGTTCGTGAAGCCGACCATGCTCGGCGCCGAGCAGAAACAATGGTTTCTGGACGCCATGAAAGCCTCCAGCGCGAGCTGGAAGATTTGGGGCAATGAAACTCAGTTGCTCGAGATGGCGGTCGATCTCAACCCGTTCCAGGTGCCGAGCCTGTTCAAAGGCGTCTACTACTTCACCGTGGACCAATGGGACGGCTTCCGTACGGAGCGCGCAGAGATACTCACCGCTCTGAAGGGCGTGAAGAACCTGGTCGCCATCACCGGCGACATCCACGCCTTCTACGCCTCGGAGCTGCAGCTGGACTACGCCAATCCCGGCGAGCCCGTTGCCGTGGAGTACGTCACGGCCGGCATCAGCTCCAGCCCGGTGCGCGAGATCGCGGAGACCCAGGTCAATGGTCTCGACCCCGACGGCACCTTCGGCCTCAAGCCCATCGTTCCGCAGTTCGACCAGGTGCTGCTCGATTCGAACAATCACTACAAGTACAACAAGAGCTTCGCGCACGGCGTCAGCGTCATGGAAGTGGACGGCGACAAGGAGGTCCGCGTCACCTTCTTGGATATTCAGGACGTGACGACGGAGACCTGGGACGGCAAAGTCGAAAAGACAGGATTCCGCACGACCAGCGGCTCGAATCGTATCGAGAAGATCTGAAGGCTCAGGCGCCTGACTGATCGACGTCGGCGCGAATGCGAGGCAGCGCTCCCGGGTGATTCCGCTGCACGTAGCTGATGAGCTTTTCACGCACTTCGCAGCGTAGGTTCCAGTGGGCACTGGCATCCTTCGCGCTGACGAGCGGGCGCACCAGCATGGCGCGCTCGTTGGCGTCGGTCACCACCACACCCCAGGCCTCCCCGTCCCAATGCTCCGACGCGTCCAGAATGCGCTTTAACTCCGCACGAATGTCGTCAACGGGAACGCTGTAGTCGAGCCAAAGGTTGACGGTGCCCAGCAAATCCGAGGACGAACGCGTCCAGTTCTCGAAGGGCTTCTCGATGAAGTAGGTGGCGGGCACCACCAAGCGGCGCTTGTCCCATATCCGAACAATGACGTAGGTGAGACGGATCTCTTCGATGCTGCCCCACTCGCCTTCGATGATCACGATGTCATCCACGCGAATGCGCTGGGTCAAGGTCAGCTGCACTCCCGCAAGCAAAGTAGCCAGGGTCTTTTGAGCGGCAAAGCCCAAGATGATGCCGGCCAGCCCTGCCGAGGCCAACACGCCATTGCCGATCTGCCGAACCGACTCGAAGGTGGTCAGAGCAAAGCCCAGAGTCAGCACGAACACCACAAAATCCGCGATGTTGCGCACACCGCGGACCTGCGTCCGGACTGCGCGCGCGCGAAGATCTTCGGCGTCCGCGTGTTCGAAGCGACGGTTTGCGGCTTCTTCGAACACCCGCACGGCCTTCACGAGTACCCAGCCACTGGCCAGGATCGTGAGCACCAGCAGCCCATGAGAAAGCGGACTGCGGTACTGCGGCGGAAGCCCCACCAGCGGCAAAACGAAGCGCGCACAAATCAACGCACCCAAGAGCCGCAGCGGCGTCGGCATGAGGTCGACGATTGCGTCATCGACGTGCGTGTCTGTTCGGCTAGCCCAGTGCTTCAATACAAAAAGCAGCAGCGACGCGAGCAGCAGGCCCCCGCCGAGGGCCAGCGCGACGTAAAGGCCGGCGAGCCAGAGTGTGCCGGCGTCGGGAACCTTCGCCCCCAGCGCCGGTCCGAGATATTTCAGAGCTTCCAGCATGACAGGTGTCGCCGCGCACGCGGCACCGCCACACTTTGTCGGATTTTCTGCCGCAGTTTCAAGGAGACAATCCGCAACAGAGCGCGCAGCACGCCCAATGACTCTGCTGACATTTCGAGCTAACGTGCCCGCCGGAAATGGCCCCGCCCCGGCGCAAGGACAAAGCGCACCCAACGCTCAGCCCCCAGGGTTTGGTCCTGGGAGCGCAGATCGTGCCGCTGTGGGCCGGCGCGGTTCACTATTTTCGCATGGCCGTCGCCCACTGGCGTCCGGCGCTCGAAGCAGTGAAACAGCTCGGCTTTCGCCTGGTGGATATTTACGTGCCGTGGGCCGAGCACGAGCTCTCGAAGGGCAGCTACGACTTTGGGCGCATCGCCCCCGAAAAGGACTTGCGTGCGTTCCTCGCCCTCTGTCAGGAGCTCGATCTGTTCGTGGTTCTGAGGCCCGGACCCCATATCAATGCAGAGCTCACGGGCTTCGGCATTCCGGAGCGTGTGCTTTGGGAACCCGACTGCCAGGCGCGTTCTCCCAACGGAAAGCCCGTCGTCTTACCGGTGCCGCCGTTGGCCTTCCCAGTGCCCAGCTATGCCAGCACGGCCTTCTTGGACGAAACCGATGAATGGTATCGCGCCGTCGCGGAGCAGACCTCGGACCAGCTCTGGCCCGATGGTCCCATCGTGCTGTGCCAAGTCGACAACGAAGGCGCCATGTACTTCCGCGACGGCGTCTATGACCAGGACTACCATCCCGACGCGCTGGCCTTGTTTCGCCGTTTCCTCAAGAAACGCTACAGCACCGTCAAAGAGCTCAGCCACGTATACGGGGACGCCGATGCCACTTTTGCTCGTCTCGAGCCGCCGACGAGCTTCGACGCGACCCACCGAGACCAGCTGGCACCGCATTTGGACTGGGCCGAGTTTCAGGAGCACCTACTGGCGGAGTCGTTCCTGCGCATGCGGCGCTCCCTGGAGGCGCACGGCATCAAGGGCATCCCTTTCTCGCACAATCTGCCGTTGTCCGAGGGAGTCACTCCCCTCGACCCGGGGCGGCTGTCCCGCGTCGTGGAGCTGTTGGGTCAGGACTACTACCATGGGGCTTCGGCACCCAGCCGTCGGGAAATCGCCCAGAGAACCTCGGAACTGCGTACCCGGTGCGATGCCCACGCGACCCCCGCCTTCGCCTGCGAGCTGGGGGCGGGCTTCCCGCCATTTTTTCCGCCACTGACCCCCGAGGATCAGAGTTTCACGACCCTGTGCGCCCTGGCCTACGGATTGACCGGGCTCAACGCGTATATGGCAGTCGACCGCGACCGTTGGATTGGCGCACCCATCGACGTCCGCGGCAACCTGCGCAAGAGCAGCGACTGGTGGCGTGTCCTACTCGAAGCCGTAGAGCGAACGCGGCTGCGCGAACTGCATCGTGATATCGCGGTGCGCATCGTGATCCCACGCTCGGTGCGTCGTCTGGCGCGAGTATGCCACGCCTTCGGCCCCCTCAGCGCTGCGCTATTTCAAGTAGTTGGCGGCGGCGCACCCGAGGCCTGTTTCGAGGACGACCTCGGATTCGGTGCCCCGGTCAGCATCGATACGGAGCGCTTCGTCCGTCGTGTCGAAGCGAAGCTCGAAGCTGCCCGCATTCCTTTCGGGTTTGCCAGCGGAGACTGCCTGAAGCACGTCGCCCCCCTCCCCGGCTGGACGATCATCGCCTGCAGCGGCGCGCTGGAACCGAAGCTCCGCGCGACGTTGGAAGATGCACTCCGAGCGGGCGCAGCGATGAGCGTGGGGCCGTTTCTGCCAACCTTCGATCAGCGGTTTACCGCTGTGCGTGACCTGCGCCCCCTGCGCGCGGGTCACGGCTCCGTTCCGTGCCACATCGGAGACTCTGACGAGGAACTGCACAGCGCCCTCGAGGCCGCTACTGCCGCGCTGACGCTGCCACACCTGGCCGCGACGCCGGAGCAGGTCTTCGTCACCTTGCATCGCAACGACGCGGGGCGTGCACGGCTGCTGTTCGTGATCAATCCCGGCCAAGCACCGGTGGAAGCCACCGTGAGCGCAGCAGGTGCAAAATTCGCGGAGGACGCGCTGTCTGGGGAAGGATTCGGCGCCAAGCTTGGTGCCCTGCACCTACCAATGCCAGCCCGAAGCGTACGGATGCTGGAGCTTCTCGAAAAAGCGTAGTAAGGGCAGCGCGCCCACATGCTTGTCGAAATCAACGCAGAACCCCCCGAGCCTCGAAAAATCCGCCGCGCCGTCGAAGCGCTGGAAGCCGGCGAGGTCATCGCCTACCCCACGGACACGGTGTACGGCCTTGGCTGTGATCTCTTCAACAAGAAGGCGGTCGACCGCCTGTACAAGATCCGAGGCTTGGACGCCGACAAGAAGCTCGCGTTCGTATGCAGCGACATCGCAGATGTTGCGCGCTACGCGGTGATGCACGATAACGTGTATCGTGTGCTCAAGGAGTTCCTGCCGGGCCCCTACTGCTTCATTCTAGAAGCCACGCGAGAAGTGCCGAAAATGGTGCACTTGGCGCGCAAAACCGTCGGCGTGCGAATTCCCAATCATCCGGTGACCCTCGCCCTGGTGCGTGAGTTGGGTCGGCCAATCATATCGACCACGGCTGCGCGCAGTGGGCAGGAGCCAAACCCGGATCCGCAGGAGATCGACGCGGAGTTTCCCGGTCTCGGACTGGTACTCGATGCGGGCGCCGGCGGCATCGTGCCCACTACGGTCGTGGATCTCAGCGGCGCTGACCCCGTCGTGGTTCGAGAGGGCGTCGGGGACCCCTCGCCCTTTCAGTGAATCACGTTTTCATTAAGCGCTGTCCGCGGGCCTCAGTACATGGGGCCCAGAACCGAAAATGGCCAAACAATAAATGGGTTCGAAAACCCGCTGCGTTGTGCAAGGATGCCCTCGAACACGGGCCGCATCAGACGGCCGAGGAGACATGAGAGATGACATTCGTCGTCATTGAGAACTGCAAAGGTTGCCGATTCACCGACTGCGTCGCCGTCTGCCCCGTAGATTGCTTCCACGGTGACGACGAGATGCTCTACATCGACCCCGATGAGTGCATCGACTGCGGCGCGTGTGTCCCAGAGTGCCCCGTTGAAGCCATTTTCGACGAGACGCAGTTGCCGGAGGACCAGAGCGATTGGCTGCAGATCAACGCAGACCGTGCGAAGGGCCTTCCCGTCGTGAACGAAAAGGGCGACGCGCTGCCCGGCGCCGAGGACCGCAAAAAAGATCTCGGCTTCTAGCCGCGACCGACCCCGTCTCTGCGCCGCTCAGGGTTTCGGAAACTTGAGCGTCGCAGATGCCTGCGACTGAACGGCCATGCGCTGCTGCGGGTTGTCGCTCGGAACCAGAACGGCGTTCAGGTTTTGGTTCTGATCGCCCTCAGCCGGAAACAAGGCGCCGCTCTGAAGCGTCGCTTTGCCGCTGGCATCGGATTGGAACTGCTCCAGCTTTAGATCGCCCGGGGGTAGCCCCGCTAGGGTCAGTTTGTCCGTGGCGCTGTAGCGCTTTGTGCTCATGCTGAGCGTCAAGCCAGCCTCGCTGATCGCGTCGAGTTTGATCATCCGGTAGCTGATCACGTCGGCACCGGCCGCAAAATCCCGGGACGTGACCAACCAGAACGCCCCAGCGCCGACGGGCTCGCTCGGGTACACCACGCCAGAAACCCCGAGAGTTTCCGCCAGGTTGCGTAGGACCGTATTCAGGTTGGGATCCCCGCCTTTGGGCAGCTCGTAGCGGGCGTCGCTGATCGCTCCGCTTGGCAGCACTTGGAGCTCGATCTTGCTGCCCTTGAGCTTGCCGACCTGCGCCTGCAACTCCGGCGGGATCGCTTGCCCTTGGATCTCGCCGACCTGCGCAGCCGTTACTTTGGCCACGACCTTCGTGGCGGACTCGCCTTCCTTGGGCTTCAAGACATCCATCGCGAGATCAAAGCCAATGGGGGGCAGCATCTGGCGAGCTGCTCGCATGGAGAGCACGACGTTGCCAGTCAGTTTGGTACCCACCTTCAAGTCGAGGCTGAGCGACTGACGCGGAGCGCTGCCGTTGCTGCCCACCGCGATCTTCGGGGGCGTCCCCTTCTTGTGCAACTCGTCGGCCTTCCCGGGAGCAAAAACACCCATCTCTGGGGGACCGTCCTCGGCTTTGGGAACTGGCTGACCAGGCGCTCCAACGGAAGCCGCGGCCACTGCCTGCGCCAAGTTCGGATCGACCGCGGCGCCTGCGGGCGTTTCAGCGCTCGACACGGGGGCGGCACTCTTCTTCTCCTCGCACCCAAAGATCAGCACAAATGCGGAAAGAGCTAGACCGACGCGAAGCTTGGACATGCCTGGCGTTTTACCCCAGCGAGCGGCGCTGTAAAGTGCGGGCATGGCTAGCGCGGGCAGGGAGAGACTCTTGCTGGGATGTCTTTCCCTGGCGGCTGCCATCGCCTGCGCCGCCCGGTCGAATCCCCAGGGGCCCGCCGCCACGGCTTCCATGCCGCCGGTGCGGCGCGCGGAGGTCGCCCCACAGAGCCCCGTGGAGATCGTGCCTTCCCGCGTGGCCCTGGCCCAGGCCGAGGGATTCGGCTTCGAGCAGGGTGTCTTGATCGATGGTGTCCGCGTGTCACGCGATGGTCGGGCGATCGCCGGCGTCGTGGCGCGAAGCCCCCTTGCCGGCGGCCGCCCCGCGCCGGCATGGGCCGGCGGTGGCTTTTGGTTCTTTGGTGGCAAAGCGCTGTATCGCGCCGCTCAGTTTCTCGGACCTCTCGAACCAAAAGTCAGCCTCTCCGAATCGGTGCATGCACTGGCCTTCGGGCCGAACTTTCTGCTGGTCAACTTGGGAGCAGGAGGCGTGCTGTTCTTGGATCCGAAGACGCTGCAGCGCAAACCTCCGCCGGTACCCGCCATGTACGATGTCGCGACCGCGCCCGATGGCCGCGGCATCGCGCTTGCGCATCCCGGTCTGATTTGGACACGCGCAGCCAAAACGAATGCTGCGTGGCAAAACGTGACCACGCAAAGCAGTGGCGTGCCGACGCGCATCAGTGTCGTAGCGGGAGCGCTATGGCTTGAGACGGAGTCCGATGCGTACCAAGTCCAGCCGGACGGATCCCTGGCTCGCTTCACGACTCGCCCCACCAGACCGACCCATCGCGACCCGCGGTGGCCTGACCCGAACAACACGCCCCTCGACTTGGCCGTTCGCCACGGCGTTTCGCTCAGCGACACCCTTGCCCTCGTCGTGGTCAAGGGCCAAGTCGCCAAGGTCCGACTGCCCGGTGGCGAGATCGAGAACATTTCTTCACCTGTGTTGCCAACGGACGCCGCGTGCAGCCTGCTGCCGCAGGGAGAAGATGTTGTTGCCGCCTGTCGCGGGCGCAACGGCTTTTTTGCCGCGGCCGGACTGCTGACTGAGCCCCAGGTGGAACGGGCGTTCGGCGCAAGCGGTTACTTCGTAACTGGCGGTAGCGGCACGTTGGCATTTGCTGGGGGCTGCCGAGAAACCTCTGCCTCAGAGGTGCGGGTTTGTGTGCGAACCGACCGTGACAAGTGGAACGAGGTACGCGCAGCGAATAAGGACTCGCGGAGCAGCGAGGGGACGGACGAAGACGCTTCGAGCCCCGAGCCCCCCACCCGTCTGACCCCTGACAACCTGGCTCGGATTGCCTTGGGGCCGCACGGCCATGTCATCGCCCTCGTCTCCGGTAAGCACCCCGGCTTGTACGACCTGGTGCGCGGTCGCTTCACGCCCTTTGTTAATGACGGCCATCGAAAAATCCCGGCGCTGTTTCGGCAAACACCTCCTCGACTGATTTCCGATTCGATTCAGGTAGACGCTCGCGGCAACCTGGTTGGCTACTACGGCAACCAAGCCTTCACCTTGAGTGCCGACGGCAGCTTCACGCCGTCGGTACACAGCTTCGTTTCCCTGCAGGGCGCCGCCGCTCGCGTCCTCGCGGCCGACCGAGAAGGACAGCTTTGGCAGAGCCTCGACTACGGCCGCAACTTCAGCAATGCCGCGCCTTGGCCGAGCAAGCGCGGCCTGCGGGCGCGAGCTTGTTCCCACGCCGGGTGCGACCTTGGTCAAATGTACCGGCTCGGCTGGCGCAGCCAAAGGCAGCAGCCGCCGCTGCTCGCCGAAGCAGCGGAGCCGCCGGAGATCCCGCTGCCCGCGCTGCCACGGCTGTCCTGCGCACCACGTGCTGCACCGGCAGTCAAACTATCGCAGGTGCGATTCGATCCCAGAACGGACGAAGAGCTGGATGTGCTCGACTTGGGCGCGAAGCGCGTTGCTTTGCGAGGTGGGTCCCTTGAAGGCGTCCGCGCGGAGATGGAGCCAGATCCCCTCGAAATGACCCGGGCGTATTGGCTGCGCAGTGATCGCTTGCTTGAAGCAGAGGGCGCGGAGCTGCAAGCCCACTTGCGACGGCCGGTGGCATTCCGCTTCTCCCCGCCCTTCGCCACAGACGCAAGAGTGCGAAGCTCTCAGGTGCACTGGTTTGCCGCACGCTCGGCGCCCGGCAGCCAGCCCGCTGACGATCTCATGTCATTGGCAGGTACCGACGGCTTCAGCGCGCACTTCGTGGTGGGTCCCCGGGACAACACGACCGAGCTGGCGCTCGCCCTAGAGGATGCCCGCACCGTCATCTTGCTTCGCGATGGGCGTCCAGCGGAGATGCTGGCGGCGCCGACCAGCGAGGAGGGCGAACTGCTGTCTTTGGCGCGGGCGAACGACGGACGCTTGGTTGCACTGCATGCCGGAGATGCCTGCGACCCACGGGTGCATTCCCTGTCCGCCAGCGGGCGGCAGCTCTTTCGTCTGCCGCAGCAGTCCACTGGGTCCTGCGCGGACGGCCAAGTCCTCGGTGTGCGCGGCAACGAATTCCGAATCGTGCAGTTCTCGCTCACCAGGCCACCAACGCGCTACTCGCCTGCCTATGCGCTGTCAGCCAACACGGCCAGCCCCTTAGCTGCTTGGGAAACCCTAACCCCCGCCAGCGATGCCGCATGCAAGGGCCACAGCGGGTATCGGGTGGCGATCGCCCTGGACGCTCGTTTTTTGGACGTCCAGCTGGAGCAAAGCGACTTGTCGGACGTGGACGACTGGCTGGTGGTGAGTGGGACGTGGGGGCCAGAGCGCTTCTGCGTCGAAGCGGTGGAAGCGGCTGCGCCCATGATCGAGACAGACGACGAGGAGATTTCGACTCGCATCGTTGCCCGTTTCGGCGACCATCCCGGTGCTGCCAGGGTGGCGCTGGAACCCGGCGCGGAAGCCGTACAAGAACTGAGCTGTACTCTCACGTCCAAGCGCTGAACGCTGGCTAGAACGGCGGCAAGTCTTCGGCAGGAACGCTATGCGAAGTCGACGGCGCACCCCCTGCGTCCGGGCCCCCTGCATCGTCTGCATTCGCTTGTTCAGCCTCTGGGTCCACCGTTTCCGCAACCACTCCGGCCTCACTCGTCTGGGCTCCGGCATCCGGCGCCGCATCCACGCCCGCGTCGAGCTGCGCCACTTCCGATGGCTCGGTGCCAGCCAGGAATTCCTCTTCGATTGCGCCCTCTTGCCCGGGCGGTGCAAGCAATCCGCTCTCCGGGTCGATCTTCAACACCACGACCCCAGCGGGCCGAGTGAAGTCGGTGCTCGGCTTGCCCTTGTGTGCGTCCCTCATAAACTGCACCCAAGCGGGCAACGCCGTGACGCCACCGGATTCCCCCCAGCCAAGGGGCAGAGCGTCGTCATAGCCGACCCACACCGCGGCAACGAGATCCGTCGAATAACCAACGAACCATCCATCCTTGGCGCGATTGGTCGTGCCCGTCTTGCCCACCACCGGGCGACCGACGGCGAGCGCACGTTTGCCGGTCCCGTCAGTGACCACACTACGCATCAAACTGGTGGTCAGATACGCCTCCGACTCGTCCATGACGCGCCGGGAAGGTGGACGTTCCGGAAGCGCAACTTCCTTGCCGTCAGGACCGACGATCTTGGTGACCAGGATCGGCGGAGCAAACTCGCCACCGCTGGCAAGCGTCGCATACGCGTTGGCGATCTCAATGGGACGAAGCTCATAGGAGCCCAGCGCCAGACTCAGGTCGGCCCCCAGTTTGCTGTCGATACCGACGGCGCGGGCGTGCTCCACGACGTTCGGTGCGCCCACCCGACCCAAGATGTATTCGGCTGCAGCGTTATCGCTCTTTGCAAGGGCTTCACGCAGACGGATACGCCGCGTGGTGGCCACGCCGTCCCCGGGCGCGGGTAACTCCAACACTGAAGCCGGAGTCAGACGGCGCGACTTGAGCGCATAGCCATATACGAAGGGCTTGAACGCAGAGCCCGGCTGGCGCAGGGCCCGCGTCGCACGGTCCAGTCCTCCCGGCAGCGCCTCATAGCTACCGACGAGGGCACGCACGTGCCGAGTGCGTGGGTCAATGGCCACTAAGGCGGACTGGGGACCGAGTTCCAGCCGCAGCGCCATCGGCTCAGTTCCGACGGGCTCTTCCAAGACGCTCACCCGAATCGACGCTCCGACCGCAACGAATTCGCTGGGTTTGAGGTGCTTGGGATTGAATCGTTCTTCCTTCGCCAGTTGGACTTGTCCAAGCGCGTCGCCAACTTCAACGTCGATCACGCTGGCGTCGTCGTTGAACGAGCGCACGCTTCCAACGTAAATGTGGTGCGCCTTGGGGCGTCCCTGAAATGCGGGGCCCCACAGGCGCCGTTTTTCCAGCGTAAACGGCGGCGCTAGTTTCTGGCGCTTTTGGTAGGCGTCCAGATTCTCGCGCACCGCTTTGCGCGCCGCCGCCTGAAGCCCCGGGTCAATGGTTGTGTGCACCACGAACCCACCCTTCTTCGCCCTTGGCCCCGCAGCCGCCTCCAACGTGCGCTTGACCAGCGCAACCACCTCGGGCGAAAGCGCGCTCTCCGCGTCCACCGCGGGAGAAAGGCGCAGCGGAGCTCGGATCGACGCTGCATGCAGTTCCTCGGTCACGAAGCCCTTCTCGCGCATCTGGTCGAGTACGTAACGTCGTCGCAGCAGCGCCTTCTCTGGGGCGTTGCGAGGCGACATGCGTTCCGGTGATGCCACGATGCCCGCAAGCAGGGCGGCCTCGGCCAGGTTGAGTTCTTTGGCCTTCTTGCCAAAGTAGTAGCGTGCCGCCTCCTCCACACCGTAGCGCCCGTGACCGAGATAGATGTGGTTGAGGTACAGGTTGTAGATTTCGTCTTTGCTGAGGTGCTGTTCGAGACGCCGCGCCAGGATCGTTTCGCGGATCTTTCTGCGGTAGGTGCGCTCGGGATCCAAGAGCAGGTTCTTGACGACCTGCTGGGTGATGGTACTCCCACCCTGCACTGTCTTGCCCGCGCGTACGTTCACCCAGAGTGCGCGCAACATGCCCAGGTAGTTCAGGCCTTCGTGCTCGTAGAAGCGTGCGTCTTCAGCTGCCAGGAACGCGAGCTTGGCAGGATCGGATACATCAGAGAGTGCGACGACGGTACGCCGCTCGGTAAACAGCGACGCCAACAGCGCTCCGTCACTCGCCAGGACGCGAGTCACCTGGGGCGGCTCGTAGCCCCGCTTTAGCTCCTCGACACTGGGTAGGTCCGATTCGTAATAGCGAACGACCCCGGCCACGGTGAGTGCGCCCAGCGCCGAAAGAACGGCGAGGGCCAGCACGACGCGCTTGAACCAAGTGAGCACCACGACTTTCCAACGCTCGCCGACCTTCGGGTCATCCGGCCAGTTTTCAACGGCTTTTTCCCCGGCCTCGGCGGCTGGTCCCCGGCCGATCGGCCCGTCTTGGGCAGTTTTTGTGTCGGGGGGCTGCGAAAAGGAGCCCTTGGGGGGCTCGGTGCTCACTGGATCACAAGTTTCATCACCACGATGGCGATGATGATACCCAGGGCTAGACACGCCGCCGCGACGCCGATCAGGAGTCCAATCCCAGGGCCGCTCATGGCGGCCATGGGCGCCGTGTCTGGGACCGAATGCTGCGGCGCCGAGATTTGCGGCGCGGACGCCATGGGCATGGAACCTGGAGGTGGCTGCGGAGTGGAGTCGACGGTCGCGTGGGCGTAGGGTTTCAGGGCCTCGGCGAACTCCTCGGCCGTCTGAAACCGGTCGTCTGGTTTCTTCGCGATCGCCTTGTTGATGGCCGCTTCAAGCCCCGGAGGAAACGTCTTCCCCGGCACGCGTTGGTTGAGCAAAATCGGCTGCTCCATCACGTGCTTCTGGATGTACTCCATGGGTGTCTTGGCGTTGAACGGAAGCTTGCCCGTCAGCACTTCGTATAGGATGACGGCAAGAGAATAGATGTCGCTACGGGCGTCCAGGTTCTTTCCCTGGGCTTGTTCCGGCGACATGAACTCAGGCGTGCCGAAGACCATGCCCTCTTGGGTGAGGATCACGGAGCCCGGGCGCATCTGGCGTTCCGTCACTTTCGCCAGACCAAAATCGAGCACCTTGGGATAGTCCTTGATGCCGCGTTGTTCCGACAGAAATATGTTCTCGGGCTTGAGATCGCGGTGCACGATCCCCATTTGATGCGCTTCGTGTAAGGCACCGCAGCACTGCACGAGCACGGGGATCGCGCGGTCGGGCGGAAGCGGTCCGCCCTTGCGCACGGTCTGGTTCAGGTTCCGTCCCTCCAGGAACTCCATGACGATGTACAGAGAACCGTCGTCCTCCAGCTCGCCGTACATGAACACCTTCACCGTATTGGGATGGGTGAGCTGACTCATGGCCCGGGCCTCGCGTCGAAAACGCGACACCAGGTCCTTGCGTGCGGCCAGCTTTGGATGGAGGATCTTGATCGCAACCATCCGGTTCATCTCCGGTTGGGCAGCCTTGTAGACTGACCCCATGCCGCCGGTTCCGATCTTTTGGAGGATTTGGAACTGCCCTCCCAGGATCTCACGGCCGATGAACGGATCGGCTGGTCGCATCAAGCATGGCTCATAGCAAACCTTGCGTCCCGCTACGAGGAAGGACGTCCCGCACGGCTCGATGCAGCCGACTCCCTGGGAGATGCCCCGGATCCGCCTCAAAATTCCCAGGCATGGCGGGCAAGATCAGGCGGATCCGCGTCGAAACGGCGTAGGCTGGACCACATGCTCACGGCTGGCACCGACTTCCTCCAAAGCGCGCTCCTTTCCGAAGCGGGCTTTCGCCACGCTTTCTTTACCCGTTCGGGGGGGGTGTCGCCGGGGCCCTACGCGACGTTGTCCTTTAGCGTGGCCGCGGGCGATCAGAGCGCAAACGTAGACGCGAACATCGCGCGAGCAGCGGAATGCCTTGGGGTTGAACAGGAAAAGCTTCTGTTCCTGTCGCAGATCCACGGCACAGTCGTGCACACTGTGGATGCAGCCGCTAGCCGGAGTGCCACACTGCAGCAAGAGGGGGATGCGCTCATGAGTGCTTCGCCGAGCGTTGCTTGCGGCGTCCGAAGCGCGGATTGCGTGCCGATACTGTTTGCGGACACCGAGGGCGGCTGGGTCGCGGCGGCCCACGCGGGTTGGCGGGGCGTCGCGCAAGGCATCGCCGTCGTCACCCTAGAAGCGCTTCGAGCGCGATCCCCGCGGCCCGGTCGCATCCTTGCTGCGATTGGCCCCCACATCGGCCTGGAGGCCTTTGAGGTGGGACCCGACGTGGCTCAGACGCTCGAAGCGTGTTGTCCGGAGGCAGACGCCGTCGACTGGACGCGTTGGGCCAAGCCCCACGTTGCGCTGGAGAAAACCATACGCGCGCAACTGCTGGGCGCGGGGCTGCAACCCCAGGACATCGATTCGGTGGGCGGCTGCACGGTCTCCGATCCGGGCCGCTTTTTCTCGTTTCGGCGGGACGGCGCACAAAGCGGTCGCCATTTGTCGGCGATCGTGGCGAGGGATCCATCCAAAATATTATAATACTTTCCAATACTTACTAAGGTGCCCTCCGGCCCGCCGGGTGGGCCAGACTCGTGGGTGGCGCTATTGCGACCGTCCGCGTATAGACGGGGCGATTATGGCGTATGGGGTCCGGTGCGGCGAGTGCGACGCAAAGTTCGCGCTCAGTGATGAGCTGTTTGAGCGCAAAGTAAAAGGGCGCGTTGTCACGGTGCGCTGCAAGCAGTGCCAGAGCGACATCACTGTCGACGGTGTGGAACTGGCCTCGACGCCCCTCAGCGGACGCCCCATGCCGCTTGAAGAGAGCGCGATCGACGGCGGCCCGGAAGATGGCACGCCGACCATTCCGCTCGTCATCAAGAGCGGACGCAATACGATCCCACCCGTCAAAGGGCTCTGGTTGGTCAGCTTTGGCGCGGACGACGATCGCGAGCTGACGGCTACTCAAATCCGTCGTGCCTTGGAGCGCCAGGAGATCGACAAGGAAACGATTGTCTGGCGGGAAGGCATGCCCGATTGGTTGCCCATCGCCGAGATCCCGGATCTGGCCAAGCTAGTTCCCGACGACACGGGCGGTTTTCTGGGCACTGGGATGGAAGTGCGCGGCGCAGACGCTGCCCTGCAGGCCGCGCTGAAGAAGGCCAAGACGCGCCGCCCAACGCTGGCTCCGCCCCCGTCAGATCCGAGTAGCCCGAAGGTCGCGCCGCCACCGGAGGCTCCCGAGGCCGCCAAAGCCACCGATAAGGCAACGCCGCAAGAGGAAGACGAAGTGGGCCCCTTCCGCAGCGAAGGCTCGGGGACCTTCGAAGTCGAGGAGTCCGATGCGCCCGTCAGCTCAGCCCCCATGTCCCTGGGCGATGCAGATGTGGAGATGATCGCGTCGGAGGCGAAGCCAAAGGCGAAGTCTCCGCCGCCGCCCAAGGCAAAGCCAAAACCGCGGCCAGGCGCAGGCAAACCCAAGCAGCTCCGGCCAGACCCCGGAGACGACGCCGACAGCGCGCCTGACAGCGGGACCCCGGACCTGCGATCCCTCACGACCAGCCTGAAACCTGCAGTTCCCAAGCGAGATACTTCCGAACGAGTCGATGAGTCCCTGCTCACATTGGGCGCCGGACCGATCGCGGACGTCGCGTTCTCCCCGCCCACGATCGACCTTGTCTCCGCACCGGTGGCCGAGGATGAATCCGAAGCAGACCGAGGCAGCGAGCCGCCAAAGAAATCCGGCACGGGTGGCACATCACGCTCGACCCCCGCCCGGGTGGCTGCCGCGGATCCGGAGTCCAAGAGTTCCCCTGTGCTGTGGCTGCTCTTGGCGGCCGCTGCCATCGTCGCCGTCGTGTTCTGGGTGGGGCGAAAGCCGACGGACGGCTCCGCATCAACGGCAAACACGTCGACGGCGACGGCCACAACCACCGAAACGACAAGCCAACCCACGGGCGAACCGGAGCCAACACAGACCCCCGATCCCGAACTCACCGCCAGCGCTGAGACAGCGCCGGAAAAGCCGACCGGAACCGCGGGAGCGGCGGGAACGGTGACGAGCACAGCAGGGGGGCCGATCAACACCGACCCGAAAAACCCCAAAGAGCCCGTCACTACAGAAGAACCCAAGGAACCCAAGGAACCCAAAGAACCGACGGACCCCAAGGAGCCCAAAGAGCCAAAGGAGCCGACGGAAGAGCCAACCAAAGAAGTGCCCTTGGCAGGCCCCTTCGACCCGGGCGCGGCGCGCTCGGCGCTCAACGCGGCCGCCGGCAGTGCGTCCGGTTGCCGGCAGGAAGGCGATCCGTCTGGCACGGCTACGGTGGTCGTCACCTTTGCGACCAGTGGGCGCGTCACGAGCGCGACGGTCAACGGCCCCCCCTTTGCTGGTACCCGCACGGGCGGTTGCATCGCTTCACGCATGCGCAGCGCACGCGTGCCGCCCTTCTCTGGCTCACCGATCACCGTGAGCAAGACCGTCACGATTCAGTGAGCACGCTGATCCGCCCGGCCACCGCCACGGATGCCGAATTGATTCATCGATTCGTGTGCGAACTGGCGCTCTACGAGAAGGAACCGGCGGCGGTCGAAACGACGCCGGAGCGCATCCGCTCCCAGCTTTCCAGCGAAACCCCACCCTTCGAGTGCCTGATCGCGGAGCGAGGGGGTTCCCCTGCGGGCATGGCGCTCTTTTTTCAGAACTACTCCACTTGGCGGGGCAAACCTGGTCTGTACCTGGAGGATCTCTTCGTACCTGAGCAGCACCGGCGGCACGGCGTCGGACAAGCACTTCTCTCGGAACTGGCTCGCATCTGCCTGCGTCGCGGTTACGGACGCATGGAGTGGGCCGTGCTCTCCTGGAATCAGTTGGGCATCGACTTCTACGAGGCTCTCGGAGCAACCCGGCTGCCCGAATGGAACTTATTCCGCCTGACCGGCGACGCCCTCAGCAAGCTCGGCAGCTGAGCGGACGTCTCGGTCACAGGCAGTCGGCAAAGGCCTCGCGGTGCAGCGCGTCGGCGACCACCCGGTGTCCCGCTCCATTCCAATGCACGCGATCGCTCGGAAAGCGTCGATAGGTCGGACAGAGTTCGTCTGGATCTGCGCAACTGAGTAGCGAGTGGATGTCCACCACCTCATCAACCTGGCCGCTGAGCTTCCGTGAGACAATCCAAGCGTTGAGGGTGTGCGTCGCAGCGCCACGCTTGTCGTAGTCGCCAAAGAGCCGACCCCACGGTGGGAGCGTCACCGCAACGACTTCCAGACCGCGGCGGCGTGCGTGGGCGTATATGGCGGCCAGATTCGCTTGGGTACGCGCGATGCGCGGGTGGGTCACCGAGCCAGCCGATAAATCGTTCACTCCTCCGAGCACGAGCAGATGCGAATAGGAAACTCGCGCGGACGGCATGCGCTGACGCTGAGCCAGGACCTCGTCGATCCGCCAGCGCATATGCAGTGTCTGCTGCCCACCGACGCCATGGGCATCGAAGCGGCTCAGCGGGCAGCGCTTGCGCAGTTCCTTCAGGTATTTCCCGCCACCCACGCGGCTGTCGGTCAGTGAATCGCCGATCGCCGCGACGATATAGCGCTTTTTTGGCTGCGCTTTCGCAGTTTCCGGCGGCGCTTTTGCAGCTTCCGCGTCCCCACGGCGGGGACTGGCAAGAGCTAACCCGCTGAAACCAAGGCAGAAGACGAGCATGCGAACGAGGCGATGCACGGTCAAAGTGTACGGCGACAGGCACGTGCTCGCCAATTTTGGCCCATCGAGCAACCACCACCCTCGACGCGAGCGCAAATAGGGGTAGCCTCCCGGCATCCCAAAACCCCCTAGAGGAGACGAAAGACAATGGGTGAGGCATTCATTCTCGACGCAGTTCGTACGCCGCGCGGCCGCGGCAAGCCCGGCAAGGGCGCGCTTTCCGCGATACATCCCCAGGAGCTCCTGGCGCAGACCTTGAACCAACTCGCCAAGCGGCTTTCCCTTGAGAAAGCCGACGTGGACGACGTTGTGATCGGTTGCGTGTCGCAAGCCAAGGAACAGGGCGCGTGCATCGCCCGCAACTCGGTGCTCGCTGCCGAGTGGCCGGAGACGGTGACCGGAGTGAGCCTGAACCGGTTTTGCGGTTCTGGCCTGCAAGCCATCAACTTCGCTGCCATGGGCGTGATGAGCGGCCAACAAGACCTCGTCGTAGGCGGCGGCGTCGAGAGCATGTCGCGCGTCCCCATGGGCTCGGACGAAGCCATGATCGATGGGCTGAATCTCAAGCTGCGCGAGCGCGTGTTCCAGGTGCCTCAGGGCATCAGTGCCGACTTGATCGCGACCATGGACGGCGTGACTCGAAAAGACGTGGACGCTTTCGCTCTTAAGAGCCAACAAAACGCTGCCCGGGCCATCGAGGAGAAACGCTTCGCCAAGAGCCTATTTCCCGTGCTTGCGGACGACGGTTCGGTGGCCCTCGACCGGGACGAACACCCGCGGCCCACGACCACCCTAGAGAGCTTGGGCGGACTCGAAGCCGCGTTCACCATGATGGGCGCAGCTCCTATGGGTCCCAAGGGTGAGACCCTCGACCAAATCGCCCTCCAGCGCTACCCGCAGATCAAGGCGATCGAGCATGTGCACCATGCCGGGAATTCGAGCGGGATCGTCGACGGCGCCGCTGTGGTGCTCCTGGCCTCGGACGCCTACGTCAAAAAAAGCGGCCTCAAGCCGCGAGCGCGGATCCGCGCCACGGCGACCTACGGCGCAGAGCCGGTGATCATGCTGACCGCGCCGACGCCCGCGAGCGAGCTGGCGCTGAAGAAGGCCGGAATGTCGGTGAAGGACATCGACTTGTGGGAGATCAACGAAGCATTTGCGGTTGTTCCCCTCAACACCATCCGTCGCTTGGAAATCGACCCGGACCGCGTCAACGTCAATGGCGGCGCCATCGCCCTCGGCCACCCGCTGGGTGCCACTGGGGCCTGCCTGCTCGGAACGGCGCTCGACGAACTCGAGCGCAGCAACAAGAGCACCGCGCTGATCACTTTGTGCATTGGTGGCGGCATGGGCATCGCGACCATCATCGAACGCATCTAGTCCCGCGCTTCCAGGGAGGCGACGCACTCGTTCGTCTCTGAGCCCCGCGGCCGCGTCGTCCTCGAGACCGCGCGGCCGTATTCATTTGGTAGCCCGGCGCTGGGCCCTCGGCGACAGATCCGGAATAATCGCGGAAGATCCGAGGGCTGGCGCTGCGACGATCCGGCCTTACATTGGTGGAGTCAGCCCCGGTCGGGAAAAGCGAGTGTCGCACCCATCCCCGCCCAACCCCGCTGTTGGGGGCAGTCGAGCGCTCACCCTAGCGCTTCTCCCCTGTCCCGATCGTGGGCTGACGCCTTTTTTGAGGCGGCAACTCACGGGAACGGCGGCGCTTTGGGGTCGCCGGGTTTCTTGCCAACGAGATCGAGGGGATTGACCTTCCGCGCCTGCACGTTGGACGCCTTGGTCAGGATGTCCGGGTTGGTTGCTATGTCGGATTCATAGCCACTGACCGACCCGTGGCACCCCGCGCACATGCCGTTAAACAGATCGCGCCGGAAAGACTGCCGCACCCATTCGCCAGGATAGAACTGCATCTCTTCGCGCTGATGGTGAAATCCGTCCTGGGTCTCACCGGAAAGGCGCACGCTTGTTGCCAAAACCAGCGGCATTCCGCCCGGCACTTCGAATTTGACGGAGCCGTCTCCTTCCTGGTTTGCCACCCCGCGCAAACGGCGCCGCGCGTACACCTTGCCGAAGGCGTCGTCGACGACAAAGCTGCCGCCGTCGGCGTAGCTCTTCACCCCGGCTTCGGGAGGCAGGCTCTCCCAGATTTCCACGGGGTAGTTCTGTGTCGGCAGGATGCGACCCGTTCGAGTGTTCTGGAAGAGCAAACTAGCCAGCATGGGCATGTCCACGACTGTGACTTGGCTGCGGTCGGATCGCGCGGCGTCGGTGTAAACCGTGGACGCCCCGTTGGCTTCGTCGATGCGCGACTTGAACACGCCGTGGTTCTGCCGGGCGAAGACGCCGACCGGCCAGAGCAAGTCTGCGCTGCCGTCGGCGATCAACGGCGTGCGCTGCCCGCTGACGGAGTCGACTTGCACGATCTCGAATTTGCCACTGAAGGTGGTCAGGTCCGCGACATTCGGCGCGTAGCTGACGAGCATCATCGCGTTTGGTAGCGGCGAGACGTTGCGATAGGCGCCCTGGGTGGGTCCGGCCTTGCCCGTGGCGGCGGGATCCAAGATGCGCACTGCCTTTTGGTAAAACCCGGGATTTGGCCAGTCGATTGCCCCGGGATCCTGCAAGTAGTCGTCGGGATTGGAGCTGAGCTGGTCCACCCCGATGCTGCGGTTGATGATCGCCAGCGTGCCGGCGCCGTGCGCGGCGCCCTTGTCGCTGACGACTGCCACGAGGTTCTTGTCGGACAGCTCGACGATGTCGGTGAACTGGTTGAAACCGAGGGTTTGCCTTTGCCCGATCAGCGGGTGGTAGTCCCCGCCGTCCAGGTTCTGCCGCCGGCCGGCCAACTGGTAGAAGTCCGGAGTGCGCTTCTCGGTCGTGAAAATCAGGCGGCCGTCCGACATGAAGGACGGCAAGATCTCCTGATTCAACACGAAGGTGAGCTGCCGCACTTTGCCGGACTCGAGCAGGTACAAGTTGGCGTTGAGCTTCGAAGGATCCGCGGGGGTGCGCTGGGGGCCGGCGTACCCAAACGCCGCAACGTTCTTGATGTTGCCCCGAGTCGAGGCAAAGACGATCCGGCCGTCCGGTGCGAACGCCGGGTCGAAATTGTGGACCAGCTCGCCGTTGTCCGGGATCGCTCCCCCGGATTCGTCTGTGGGTGCGGCGTTGATCGTGGGCTCCGCAGCGCAGTTGCCGCCGTCGATGACGTATACCCGGAACGGATCGCTAGCTGACGTGCGGGCAGCGAACGCGATCTTCGAACCGTCCCAAGACACTGCCGGGCGCCGCACGTCGGCGCTCGCTGGCGACAAACCACACTGCCCAAGCAAGCTGGACCCGGCACCCGCGGTGACGTTGCCCGCCGCATCCATGGACGCCGAGGCGAGCATCAGATCCGCGCCGCCGGCATAGACGTCCCAATCTTGCGGCGTGTCCTTGCCCGGGGCGGGCGGCCGCTGCACGTAGACGATGCCAGTAAGGGGCTGCGCGCCGGCCATGCGCTCCGCGCGCTCCTTTTCGATCCACGCGACGATGACACAGAACGGACTCTGATCGTCGAGGGGACCCGTTTCCGCAGCCGTGAGATCACACTGAGCCACGTCGCCCGCAGCAAAGAGCGACCCGCCGCGATGCAGCATCCCGCGGGCGGTTGGCGCGAGGTTCTTCTTGAGCAGCCGACTGGCGGCGGGATCCGGGGACTCAAGAGAAATCTGTTCCACGGAAAGCTCGTAGTTGCGCCGCGTCGCTGGCAGTCCGAAGTGCCCGCCACTGCCGCCGCGCAATCGATAGTCGTGAAAGATGGACGACGAGTGGCAACCGAGCATCATGCAGCCGCGCTTGACCAGCATCGGCTGGACGCGCTTGGCGAAGAACTCGAATCCCGGATTCGTTGGCACGTTTGTGGGGCCGCCCTTGGCCTGTGCCCAGCTGAGCAACGCCTTGTAGCCGGGGTCCTCGGCAGACGGGAACACCGCGCCACCCTCGTGATAGGTGCCGCCCTGAGACGGGGAGAGCACTCGGCGAATGATCTCACTCGCGTTGGCATCAACGGAAATGTAGTCGCTCGCGGCGAAGTAATTCCAGCGCACTTCTTCCGGGGACCCACCGCAGGTCAAGTAGAGAGAGTTCGAGGGGTTGCCGTGGCAGTTACCTGCAGCGCAGCTCGTGGTCAGAACTGTGTTCACCTGCGAGGAGAACTGCTGGAAATCCGGGGAGGGTGGGTCTGCATTCGCATCGAAAAGCGGATCGAGTCCAAGGGTCGAGCTGCAGCTGGTCAGCACCGGTTCCAATGCCTTGGGCTGGGCGTTGTTCTTCGCCGCGCCGTTTTCGATCCAGCGATCCAGCTGCGTGTAGCTAACGCTGGTAAAGTCGAGCAGCGAGCCGCCGACGTGCGCGATGTCCGTCGTGATGGTGAGCGCTTCGCTATCCCAAGACGTGAGCCGGATCTCGAAGTCTGGCACTGCCTTGAGTAACAGTCCGGGCACACCATAGGGACCGTAGTCGATCAGTAGATCCGTGCGCTTGGAGAGCGTCTCGTAGCTGACCATATTGAGATTGCCGAGCGCGTTGCCGCGATCGTCCGCAGTCGTATGGCAGGACGACTGCGCGGGACTGGCCACGCACGAGCCCTGCAGAATGGGAGCGATCTTGCGATCGTAAAAGGTGCTTTCGGCTCCGCGATCTTCCTGCGTGCAAGCGGGAGAAAGCGCGAGACCGGAGACTGCGGACAGGAAGAGCGCGACGCGCGGAAAGCTCGACATTTCTCCGAAGATTTTAGCCCGAAACATGACGAAAGTCATGTTTCGAACCTGTCACAATTTTTATCGCCTTCGCGCGGGACAAGGCGCATCGCCCAGCCGCGGCTTCGCGTGTTCGCGCGGGACAAGGCGCATCGCGCTGCCGCGGCTTTCTCCTGCGCCGCCCAACAAAAGAGTGCAGCCCGACCGGAGACCGACCGAGCTGCACTGCCCCTTTTACTGAACTGTCGCTATCAGATCCGCCGTGACGCGATCTTAGCCGCGTCACGCACGAAGCCATTCGGGTCTTTCAATGCGGCCTGAACGGCGTCTTTTGCCGCCGGATCCGCAATCTGACCCAGAGCCCACACCGCCGCAGCGCGCACGTCGGCGTCCGACTCATTGTCAGGAGAGCTCAGCGCAATAAGCCCGACGACGGCGTCCTTTGCGCGCATGGCGCCCAGGGCCTCCGCCGCGCGCTTGCGGACGCGGGGGGACTCGTCACTGATCCGCTGAACGACGGCGTCCACTCCCGTGAACACGTGGATGCGCGTGGTGGCCTTGAGCGCCTCCAGCCGCACGGACTCGTCCTTGTCGCCCACAGCCTGCGCAAGCTCGCCGTTCGCACCTTGGCTGTTCAGCCGCCACAGTGCTTTCGCCGCGCTCTGGCGTACCATGGGGGACGGGTCCTTGGTCAGCGCTGTCGAGATGGGAGCCACTCCGGCACCCACCAAGAATTCGCCCAAGGCATCCACCGCGTAGGCGCGTTGGGTCTCGGTCTTGCTCATATCCGTGGCCATGTTGCGAGTCGTCTCGTAAACCTGACCTGGACCGAACACGCCCAAGATGCGCCGACGTAGCCACCAAGCCGCGATTTCACGGGTCTTGGCGTGCCCGTCGAAGAGCAGCTTGGAAACCACCGGGATGCAGTTCAAACACTCGACTTTTTCGCCGTGTTCGAGGCGTCGCCAGATTTCCGTCGGCGCCACATTGCCTGCGCCGATGCTCTTGAGTTGCTCGATAGAAGTGATGCCTTCTAGGGAGCTCTCATGCTGGCTCAATGCGTCGTGGGACTTGTAGCGGCTCTTGACGTTCGAGTCCGCGGCTACGCTTCCAGCGACGAGCAGAGAGGCGCCAGCCAGGAGGGATACGAAAGCGGTTTTGTTATTGTTTTTCATGGCTTCGTCTTTCCTTCTTCCGTCCTGCCTCAGTACTGCTTCCCGCCGATGGGGTCGTTCCCATAAGCCTGGAAGCCGTTGTTTTGACGCGCTTCATACTGCCCGCCCATGTCGATGGCGCGAATCAGCATCATGCGTTCCTCGCGAGTCAGCGTGACGCCGACGTTTTCAGGATGCAGCGAGCGCGTGCCGCCCTTGATGCCTGGGTCGCTGAAGGCTTCCCCAAGCTTCCAGGCCGTTGCGTTTCCGTCGTCCTCGGCCACCGCGTTGATCTTCTCGATCAAAGCGCTTTGACGTGCCGAGCTGGGGATGGCCCAGATGGGCGGGAGTGCACCGGTAACCGTCGCGTCTTCCATCTCCATCTGCAGCGCTTCGGGGTAGAAGATGCTGACGTAGGAAGCAGCGTAGGGCTTGATTTCGTTGTCGTACTCCACCGTGATGGGCCGCGAAGACAGATCCATGCGTGGGATCTGGTAGGCAGTCGCCGCGCCACCGAGTGGGTCGTTCATCGTGATGGTGTAGTACTCCTGCGCGCCGTTGCCGTTGGTGGACTCGTTGTGGCAGCTGACACACTTGGCGTTCAGCAGTTCCTGCACCTCGTTCGCCTTGTAGGCGGCATCTGCGCCGTACCAAGGCAGCTCCAGCCGGTCGCTGATCGCTTTGTTCATTTCCTCGGCGCCACGACCCGCCGCGAGGGTCAGCTGCTGGCCACCCGAGACGATGGCCTCTGTGCGGCTTTCGTGGCAGCCACCGCAGACGCGATCTTCACCAGGCATGCCCTGGATCCAAGTCGTCTGACTGCGGATCGACATGCCGTAGCGGTCGATGGGCTGCAGATGCACGGGGATGTACGGCGGGATTTTGGCGAGCCAAGAGCCGTCGGCTTCCACCTTGGCTTCGCCCAGCATCGCCGCGCCTTCGGCCATCGTCAGGCCGAACATGCGGGTGCCGGGAGCCGCCTCACTCGAAAAACCCTCGATGATGCGCACTCGGGCGGCTTGCTTGAGGGCCTCGTCGACGGGCGTGCCGTCGAACTGAGCGCCGGTCACGGACTGTCCGTGGACGCTCGCCAGCGAAGTCAGCTTGATGTCGATGGACCCGAGCGTCGTTGCGACGGTGGAGTCCGAGGTGTCTTGAATCGACGCGATGATCGGCGGTTCCTGACGCGGGGTCAGGGCGCGACCGTACATCTCCCAGCTATCCTCGTAGTTCACGACTAGCTGATTCTGCCGAGTCTCCGGGTCGTACACGTACAGGCCGAAGTCCGGGGGAGTGAGCGAAAGCTCGTTCTGCTCGTTGACCATGCCGCTGGCCCAGGAGACCAGGATGCGGCCGTCGGGCAGGGATGCGGGGTAACGGTAGCGGCCCACCGGGGAGGGCTCCATGCCGCGCGGGACGGCAGGTGTGAGCACCTCGAATACGGGTTCCTCTTCGTAGAATTTGGAGGGATCCGCCGGGGAGCGCGCGTCCATGCGAATGAGCGAACCCGACTGGATGGTGTTCTCGCGAGTCGTGGTGATCGCCAAAAACACGTTCGGGGTGTTGCTCTCGCTGATTTGTACCAACGAGTTGCCCGGCTTGCCGTGCTGGCCGCCGATGGCAACCATCTGCGTGCAGTCCGGGTTCATGGCGAACACCTTCACGTCGTTGACGTTTTCGAGGTGCTCCCAGCGCGAGAAGCCAACCCGTCCGTCCTTGAGGGGGAACAGGTTGATGGTGTGCGACAGGTTCTGTGAACAGAGGCGGCGGTCTGCGTCCCCACCACCTTCGGTAATCACAGCGATCTGCGAAACGATGCGCGCATGGTTGTACTCGTCTGCTCGAGTACCCATCTCCGTGTAGCCCTGGTTGGTGACGAACGCGATTTTCCCACCAGGAACGAAGATGGGATACACGTCGTCGGCCGGGCCGAAGGTCAGCTGACGGATGGCGAACTTGCCGTCCACTCGCTTCAAGTCAGCGACGTAGATGTGAAAGTCGTCGTCTGCGTTCTTCTTCATCGAGAACACGACACGCTTTGCATCGTAGGAAATCTCCATGCTGGAGACGTCCGCGGTCGGGAAGTCTTCGAGAATGTTCTCGACGTTACCCGTAACGAGGTTTTTTACCTCGATGCGGCCACCGGGCACGTAGCGCAGATAGTCGATGACCTGCCCCATGCCACCGGCAACGTTGATGTTCACGGTGCCGTCCGCGTCCACGGCCGTATGCTTCCGCACCAGATAGGCGATGCTCTGGACGTCTTTGCCGAGAGCGGTTCCGCCCTCGTCGTCGGACGAGCTGGAGCAACTCGCGGTGGTTGCCGTGGCACCTAGGCCGACCAAGAAGGGTACAGCGAGAGCTCCGATGAGCCGGGTCTTCGCGGGGATGTTCGCCATGGTTCGTTCCTCTCGAGCGCAGAAAGGGCAAGATTCGCCCGAGCTAAGCAAGAGCAGGAACTGGGCCAATGGAAAAGCACCGGAAAAAGGCCGGAACACGCTGGGGTCGGGGGGCCTCCCCCCCAAAGCACCCCGGAGCCGACGGGGGTTCTACCCCCCAACTCCCTGCGGCCGCCTCGGGGTCCGCCCCTGCTAGTCTCCCCGCGTGGACGTCCGATTCAATGACCAGGGGCTTGTGGCCGCAATTGCCCAGGATTCTCTGAGCGGTGAGGTAAGAATGGTGGCGTGGATGAACCAGCTGGCGCTGGATCAGACCCTCAGCAGCGGCCTCGCCACCTTCTATAGCCGCTCCCGGGGTCAGCTATGGACAAAGGGAGAGACGAGCGGCAACCGCCTGGTCGTTCGGGAGGTGTGGACCGACTGCGACGCGGACGCGCTGCTGTTGCTCGTGGAGCCCGAAGGCCCGAGTTGTCACACGGGCCGACCCAGTTGCTTCTTTCGGCGCCTGTCCCCGAACAGCGCTGACGATTCCCGCGCACGGCTGACGCTACAAGCCCTGGAAGCCACCATCTATGCGAGGAAATCCAGCGCCGCGAACGTCAGCTATACGCGCAGTTTGCTCGACGCGGGTCCTTCGAAAATCGGCGCAAAACTCCGGGAAGAAGCCGACGAACTGGCCAGAGCCATCGACGACGAAACAGACCAACGCGTCGCCGCTGAAGCCGCGGACTTGCTGTTTCACATGCTCGTCGGTCTCGCATCAAGGGACGTTCCCCTGCGTCGTGTCCTAGAAGCGTTGCAGTCACGGGTGGGCGTGAGCGGTCACGAAGAAAAGAACCGCCGGGGCGCCGGCTAAACGGTCCCTTCGTGCGTCCTCCGGACCGGGCCAGCCGTCCAACAAAACCTGGGTCCGCTTTGGCCGCGGAAACCCGCTCAGGCCAGAAGCGGCCACAAAAGCTCGACGAACTGAGGGCGTGTCGAAAGCTTTGACCCTCAAGCACACGACCGATATCGTACGCGCTCCGCGAATTTTCGCGTTTTTTTGCCCCCCGCGCCCCCTCCTCTAAGCAGATCCCCATGTCGCTCAAGGTCCTGGTTTTCGAAGCGGACGCCGAGTTTGCCGGTGTCCTTGATGCTGGTCTGAAACAGCTCGGCTGTAATCCAACGCTCGTGGACGATGCCAACGTTGGGCTCCAGACGGCGGCGTCTGACCGCCCCGATCTCATCCTGCTCTCCATCGAGCTGCCCCGGATGAACGGTTTCTCGGTGTGCAACAAGTTGAAGCGCGATCCTGCTCTCAAAGCGGTCCCGCTCATCATCATGAGCAGCGACTCCACCGAAGAGACGTTTGATCAACACCGACGGCTCCGCACCCACGCCGAAGATTATGTGCACAAGCCCATCTCATTTGATGACTTGATGGCGCGTGCGCGGGAGTTCGTGGAGCTGCCCCAAGGGGGAACCTCCCTGCCGCCGGTGAGCGAAGCCGAGATCGTTATCGATGACGATATCGTCATTGACGACGCAGAGCCCTTGGACGACGAGGAGACCATCAGCGGTGGGCGGCAGCTGGAAAGCGAGCCGCCCGTGGCGGTGGACGACGAGGTCGCGGACTTCACGGAGCAGGCTTTCGACGCTCTGATGGACGCGCCCGAAGCGGCAGAGGCCCCAGCGCCCGAACCGGAATCCGAGCCTGAACCGGAACCCGAACCCGAACCCGAACCCGAGGACGCCGTCAAAGAAGCGCCCGCGTCGGTGCCGCCGAAGAAGGAATCCATCGCACCGCGTCCGGAAAGCAACGCCGAGGCCCAGCGCCTACGCGAAGACCTCGGGCAGGCAAAAAACAAGGCCTCGGAGTTGGAAGCAGAGCTGCGCAGCGCCAAGGCCAAGATCGCCGAGCTAGAAGACGCGGCCACAAGAGGCAGCGCCAAGGACAGTGTCGTCCAAAAGCTTCAGCGCGAACTAGACGAGGCAAAAGCCAAGGGATCCGGCGGCGGTAAAGGTGGCGGCTCGGCCCGTGAGTTCCTAGATCTCCGCGAGGCGCTTAACAAGAAAGACAAAGAGCTACTCGACCTCCGCGACGGTCAGACCTCCAAAGACAAGGAGCTGATCGCGCTGCGGGACAGCAACATCGCGCTAGAGCGGGAACGCACCGACCTAAACGACAAGATCATCGAGCAAGAGAAGCAGGTTCTCGACGCGAATAAGACCATCGAGGCTCTGCGCGCCGACAAGGAACAGGCCAACAAGCGCGCCGACGACTACAAGCGCCGGGGCGAGAAACTTCAAGGCGACCTGGAAGCCAAGTCCCAGGAGATGGCCGCGGCCCTAGAGCAGCACGAAGAGCAATCAGCGACGCGCGATGCCCGAGAAGCATCTCAGCGCCTCGCACACCAAGAAGCGCTGGAGGCGGCAGAAGAAAAGCGCATAGCCGACTTGCGGGCCGCAGAAGCGGCGGCTGCAGAGGCACAGGAAGAGGCGCTGTCTCAAGCGCGTGAGGCCGCGGCCGAAGACAAGGCCGAAGCACTCGCGGAGGCGCAGGAGCTGGCAGCAGCCGCCCAAGCCGATGCCATCTCCAGCAGGGAAGCCGAGCTGAAGAAGGAGTACGACTCCAAGATGGCAGCCCTGCATCGCGCGAACGAAGACGCGATGAACCGACTGCGCGCCGAGCACGAGCAGGCCATGGAAGAAGCCGTCAGCGAGGCGGCCGGTCGGCTATCCGCACGCGAGGCGGAGCTCGCTTCGGAGCGAGAGGCTTCGGAAGCCCGGCTCACTGAAGCCCACGACGCGACCAAGGCGGAGCTGAGCGCTACCCAGCACGAACTAGAAGAGCTGACCCAGCGCAAGGAAGAGGGCGAAGCAACCCGCGACGCCAAGATCGCCGGACTCACCGCCGAGCTCTCGGAGCGAACCGAGGAGCGGGACAGCGCCAATCAAACCATCCAAGAGCGCGACGACAAGATCGAGGCTCTGGAGGCGGACCTGGCGGCGAGAACTGCGGAACGCGACGAAGCCCGCGGCATCATTAGCGAACGCGATGAAAAGATCGCGACCCTGGAAGCCGAGTTGGCCGCGACCCGCGGCATGCTGAGCGAAGAGCGCGCCAGCCTCGAAACCGAAAAGGGCCGGGTTCAAAAGGCCCACGGCAAGTGGAACGAAGACAAGGCCTCCCTCGAACGTGCGAAGGACGCCCTTGCCGCCGCCCTCGCTCAGATCGAAGAAGCCGAATCTCGAGACATCGAGTAGCTTCGAGCCGCCAGAGTCGGTTTAGTAGGGCTTGCACGCGCGAATGACCGCGCGCAAGTCGCGTAGGCCCAGCGCGAGACGTGGTCCGGGCCGGCCAAGGTAGGCTTCGGGGATCTTCGCGATCCGGTCCCGAGTCAGCGCGGGCAGATCCTGCCAGCCCGGGCGCCGCCGAACAACGCGTGGGTGGTATTTTTCGGTGCGAACACCGCACCACGAGATCACAACTGCCTCCGGGCATGCTTCACGAACCTGCTCGTCGCTAACCGGCGCGCTCTTCACGTTTAGATGCGCAAAGGGGTTCACTCCCCCGGCAAGGGTGATCATCTCGGAGACCCACGACTGACTACCCGGGACGATCACTGGCTTCGGCCACCATTCGACCAGGATGCGAGGCCGATGTTTGCCAGCCGTGTCGTCCGCGCGCATCGCAGTATCAAACTCCTGAACCAGCGCCTCGCCGCGCTCGGCCACCCCAAGCTGATCGGCGATCAGCCGCATGTCCCGGCGCACATCGGCGAGGCTGACAGGCTCCGGCGCAATGAACCGCAGCCCAGCCTGCTGCAGGCGCGAAACGATACGTTCGTGCCCGGGAACCGTCAGCGACGCGATCACGAGATCCGGTCGCAGCGCCTTGACATGCTCGACGTCGATGCTGAGATCCGGCCCAACTCGCGGCAGTGATCGGACTACAGCCTCCGGGTAGTCGCTATGCGCGTCGACCCCGACCAGCATCGACGCGCACCCGAGGGCGCATATGATCTCGGTATTGGAGCAGGCTAGAGACACAACGCGCATGACAGTCCCTGCTTTTTGCACGACGTGCGCTCGGCACCAAGTGTGCGCTCCACATTGCGAGACCGCCGCTACGGCGCTAGCGTCCCGCGAAAATGCCTACCCCCGAGGGCACAGACGGCGCGGCGGAAGAGTCCACCCAAGACCGGTCCGCGCCGGAAGAAGCTGCAACGGACGTCGACGCCAGTCATGGGGAGTTGTTCGGGCCGCAACACGACGAGCTCTCCGCCCCCCGGGGCGCTTGGGAATTTGCGGGCTGGGGCCACGCGACGAAGATCACGGACCTGGACCACGGTCCACAGTCCATTGGCCACAGCCACCATGTTGCGCCAGCGCACAAGCTGGGTGCATGGCGCGCTACGGCGATCTGCGGCAACGACATCACCTCCAGCGTCCTCTACGTCGCCGCGCTCTGCACCCTCTCCGCGGGCGTGTACGCCCCCATCGCGCTCGCGATGGTGGGCATCGTGCTCTACATCTTCCGACGTATTTACGAAGAGGTCGGTTCAGCCCTGCCGCTGAACGGAGGCGCGTACAACGTTCTGTTGAACACCACCAGCAAGGGCAAAGCGTCCCTCGCCGCATGTTTGACATTGCTCTCTTATGTGGCGACGGCCGTGATCAGTGCCAACGAAGCGCTGCACTACGCACACCACGTGGCACATGTCGTGCCTGTGATGCTGGGCACGGTGCTGTTGCTGGGCCTCTTTGCGGTACTCAACGTAGTCGGTATTAGCGAGAGTGCCGTCGTGGCCTTGGTCATCTTTGTGGTGCACATGGCGACCTTGATCTTGCTGACGGGGGCGGCGGGTGTGTACGTCTACCAAGACGGTTTCGCGACCTTGGCGGCAAACTGGCGCTCGCCGCCGAGCGGTGGCATCGAGAAAGCGCTCTTCTTCGGTTTCGCTGCGGGAATGCTGGGCATCAGCGGCTTTGAAAGCTCAGCGAACTTCATCGAGGAACAGAAGCCAGGGGTATTCCCCAAGACGCTGCGCAATATGTGGTTGGCAGTGTTCTTCTTCAACCCGACGATCTGCCTCTTGGCGCTGGGCATGCTGCCCGTGGCCGCCTTTGGGAGTCATCAGACGGCGCTCCTGAGCGAAATGGGCGAGCGCTCCGTGGGACCGTGGCTCGCAACTTGGGTCAGCATCGACGCGGTCCTAGTGCTCTCCGGCGCTGTGTTGACTAGCTACGTCGGGGTCACCGGCCTGGTGCGGCGCATGAGCCTCGATCGTTGCTTGCCGCAGGTGCTGCTTCGGGAAAACCAACGCTTCCGTACGCCGCATTGGATCATTTTTTCCTTCTTCGCGCTGTGCTGCTCGATCCTTCTCATTACCAAAGGCGACGTCGGCACTCTGGCAGGCGTCTATACGATTTCGTTTCTGGGCGTCATGCTGCTCTTCGCCGTTGGCAATCGGCTGCTTGCCCTCAAGCGAGGCCGACTGCCGCGCTCGGCTCGCGCCAGCTGGCCAGCGGTGATCCTCGCCACCCTGGCGGTAGCGGCGGGATTGGTCGGCAACATCATCAAGTCCACGGAGCAGGCCCTGATCTTTTTGATCTACCTAGCGGTCGCTATCACCGTAGTCGGGATCATGTTCTTGCGCGTACGGATCCTCCAGGCTTTGCTGTACATGGGACGCGCGATCCACGACAAAGTCCGGGAGATCAACGAAGGCGTCGACGCATGGACGACGGGGAAAATCACCGAGATCAACAGCCAAGCCATGGTGTTCTTCACCCGGGGAGATGGCCCTGCAAATCTGCGACGAGCCATCGAATACGTGCTGGACAACGAGCACACCAACACGTTGATCGTCGTGCACGTGTACCAGGACGAAGCACGCATTCCAGCGCAGCTTTCGGACCAACTGAAGACCCTGGATGAGATCTTCCCGGAGATCCGCATCGACTTCATTGCCGTGCAGGGCAGCTTCGGCCCCGAGCTGATCGACAAGCTCAGTGGTCGACTCGATGTTCCTAAGAACTATATGTTCATCGGCTGCCCGGGGGACGGCTTCCCACACAACCTGGCCGATCTCGGGGGCGTGCGCTTGATCGTGTAGCGGCTTGGTTCGGCTGACAATCCCGGTTAGCGTGCGACTTGTGTCCGAACGCCGGGATCGCTGGGTTGCTTGGGTCACCACCTGGGCCGCGTACGGCACGTACTACACTGGCCGCAAGGGCTTCAGTGTCGCCAAGAGTACGCTGCACGACAGCCTTGGCGTTTCGACCCAGGTGCTGGGTTTCATCGACACGGCGTACCTGGTCGCCTACTCCGTCGGCCAGTTCGGCAGCGGGTACCTGGGCGATCGCATCGGCGCCCGGCGCTTGGTTAGCTTTGGCATGCTGCTGTCGGCGGCCTGTTGCCTCGCCTTTGGAGCTTCGAGTGCGGCCGGGCTATTCGTTCTCTTCTTCCTGATCAACGGCTTCGCGCAGTCCACGGGCTGGCCCGGAACGACGCGCGCCATGGCGGAATGGACCACCTTGGACAACCGGGGCACGGTCATGGCGTTCTGGGCGACGTGCTACCAGGTGGGGGGCATTGTCGCGACCGCCATGGCCGCCTTCTTGCTCGGGCGCTTCGGCTGGCGCTGGGCGTTCTTTGGTCCTGCGCTGGGGCTTGTGATCGTGGCAGCCGCGGTATTCCTCTTGCTCAAGCCCGGTCCGTCACGCACGCGCAGCGCGGACGCCTCGCACAGCCCGACAAGCGATGACATTGCGCAGCGGCGCGCAGCTCAACGAGAAATGCTGCGCCACCCGCTGCTGTGGTGCTACGGCGCCAGCTACTTCTGCATCAAGTTCATCCGCTATGCGCTTCTGTTTTGGCTGCCGTTCTTCTTGGCGAAAGCACGCGGCTTCGGCGAGGAACAAGCAGGCTACGTCTCCACATCCTTCGAAATAGGTGGCATCGTCGGGGTCGTCCTGATCGGCATCGCCTCGGACCGTGTGCGGCGTTTTTCGCGCTCGCTCTTGGCAGCCGCCGCTCTAGTTGCCCTTGCCTGCGCAGTGGTGCTGTTCACCCAGCTAGAGGCAACCAGCACTTGGTCAAACGTCTTGGGGTTGGCGTTGATCGGCGGCGCGCTCTTCGGCCCGGACGCCCTACTCTCGGGGGCGGCAGCCCAGGATGCCGGAGGTCGTCACGCCGCTGCCATGGCGACGGGGTTCGTCAACGGGATGGGTTCAGTGGGCGCGGTGCTCCAGGGGCTTTTGGTCCCTTGGATGAGCGAACGCTACGGTTGGTCGAGTCTTTTTTCGGTGTTTGTTGGACTGGCGCTGCTTGCAGCCCTCTTCCTCTTGCCCACGCTCCGGACCCGAGCGGCGGAGAAGGCCTAGCCAGCCTCGGATTGCAGATCCTGTTTGGTTTGGAAGCGACGCCAGCGTCCATGAATGAACCGCTCGTGCGGCAGGTAGTTCGACTTGTAACGCATGGTCGTGCAATCCGCGATGTAGAGACCCAGGTACAGCCACGACAATGACCAGCGGCGACACAGCGCGAGCTGCTGCAGGATCGAGAGCGTCCCAAGACTAAGCCTTTCGTAGGCCGGGTCGAAATGACAGTAGACCGCTGACAGGGAGTTTTCGCCGCGATCCGTGACGGCCACCCCGACCAACTCGTCACCTACGAAGTATCGCAATTCGAAACTCTCGCAGCAGCTCTCTACCAGGAAGTCCCGGTAGCCCTCAGCGTCGATGGGCGGCTGACCATCCGAAAGCCCACGCCCGTCTTTATGCGCGTTGTAGAGGGCCACTCGGGTACTGTCGACGCGCGTCGCTCCAATCTCGATGCGTACGCTCTTGTGAGCGCGGCGTTCGATGCGACGGTGCACGCGGGATGGTTCGAACTGCTGCGCGTCTACCCGGATCGGCTCACAAGCATGACAACTGGGACAGGTTGGACGGTACAGCAGCACGCCCTGGCGACGGTCTCCGGAGGATAGCCGCTCATCCAGCTCGCTGCGCGCCAGCCGACGCACCGGGAGGCGCAACGGAAGACGCGCCATGCGGTCCGGAAGATAGGGACACTTAGACGGTCGATCGAATACGACGAGTTCCGGGGGGATTTCCGGCAGGAGCGGGACCGCCACGGCACAAGTATGCCACGCGCTCGTGGCGCGCGGCAGAGGACTACAGCTTTGCCCGACTCATCAGCCGTTTTCCCTGGCGCTGCGCGGCGGCGACGATGGCCTCCGCGTCGAGGGTTAACAGCTCACCGTTGCGAACCAGCGGGCGTCCGTCCACATAGACGTGCTCCACGTCGCGGGCCTGCGTGGCGTAGACCAACGTGCCAACGGGATCATAGGCCGGAGCCACATGCACACCGTCCGTGCGGACCGCGATCAGATCCGCACGCTTTCCGAGCTCGATGCTACCGATATCTCGCTCCAGCCCCAGTAGCCGCGCGCCGTCGATGGTTGCCATGCGCAGCACTTGATCCGCCGGAAGGGCTCCAGGCCCGCTGACCGCACTGGAGAGCAACGCGGCATGGCGCAGCTCCACCCATGGGTCCAGATTGTTGTTGCAGGGCGCGCCATCCGGACCCAGGCCAACGACGATGCCCAGCGAGCGCATGGCTTGCACCTTGGCGATGCCGCTGCCCAACTTCAGGTTCGCACTTGGGCAATGCACGACCGCAACCGAATCAGCGGCAAGCCGGCGCATCTGCGCGGTGGTGAGCTGCACGCCGTGCGCAATCGACGCAAACTTTCCGCGCATGCCCCAGCGCCGCAGCACGTCGACGTCGTCTGCGCCAAGGATCTTCCGAACCGCATCGCGCTCCCCCGCATGCTCGGCCGCATGGGTGTGGAAGCGAGCCCCCGAAGCCGCCGCACGATCGATGCTTTCGCGCACCAGCTTCTCGGTGCAAGACAGAATGAAGCGCGGAATATAGGCGTAGCTGATCCGGCCACTGGCGTGGGATCCCCAAGCTGACTGCACGCGTGCACATTCCGAAAGCGCCGCCTTGGTGGTTTGGCGCAGGCGCTTGGGCACGCCAGCGCCGGAGTCCATCAAAGTGTTGCCGCCTACGACCCGCATCCCCGACCGGACACAGGCATCAAAGACAACGTCCTGGCCGTGCACCGTGCCCAGATCCAAAATCGCGGTGGTGCCGGCAAGGATGAGTTCGGACAGCCCAAGCTCTGCGCTGGCACAAAGGCTGCGGTCATCATGGGCCGCTTCCAGGGGCCAGATGCGGCGTTTCAACCACTCGAGGAGTGGCAGGTCGTCGGCCATGCCGCGCATGAGCGCCTGACAGAGATGCACGTGTGCCATGACCAGGCCCGGCAACACGATGCGACCGGAAACGTCAACAACGCGCGCACCGCTCGGACGCTTCACCTTCCCGATGCCGGTGATACGTCCCTTTTCGATCAGCACGTCCCCGCGCAAGATGCGGCTGGCGGCGTCGCAGGTAACGATAGTGGCGCCCTGCAGCACCGTGCGACTGAAGGCCGCGTCCGTCATGATTCGAATACGAAGGCGTGCGGCAGTAGCTCCGCAAGGGTGGTCTGCTCCTGAGCGCTGTCGTTGGCAACGATGACGACCGTCTCCTGGGCGAACTCGCTGAGCACCTGCCGGCACACGCCGCAAGGAAAGGTCGGCTGCGTTGCGTTGGTGTAGACCGCCACCGCGAGCACCTTGCTGCCGCCCGCCGCCACCATCGCGGACACGGCGGAACGCTCGGCACAAACCGTCGCGCCGAACGAGGCGTTTTCGACATTGCACCCCAAGTAGGTATTGCCGTCGTCCGCGAGGAGCGCCGCACCCACTTGAAACTTCGAGTAGGGCGCGTGCGCGCGCGCAGCCACGGCCCGCGCCGCGTGAACGAGCTGGGCCAAGCGTTCTTTTGTCACGTTCGGGTTAGCTCCGCAGTGAGCTCTAGCCAGCGCGAAAGCACGCCCACAAAGCTTTCTCGCGACTGCTTGGCGATCTGCTCGACTTCCGCGTGATCGAGGGGCGCGCCGGACATGCCCGCCGCTAGGTTCGTGATGCAGCTCATGGCGCCCACGCGCACCCCGCGGTGTCTGAGCGCAAGCACTTCAATGACTGTACTCATCCCGACCGCATCTGCTCCCAGCGTGCGCAACATCCGGATCTCTGCTGGAGTTTCGTAGCTGGGTCCAAGCAGCGCCGCGTATACCCCCTCGCAGAGCTCCACGCTGCGCTCCTTCGCCGCGCGCCGAGCGGCTTCGCGGATGGGCACGTCGTAGGCTTCCGTCATGTCTGGAAAGCGGGGTAGGCCCTCCGGATTGGGTCCGATCAAAGGACTGCGGGCGGTGAGGTTCAGATGGTCGGTGATCAGCATCAGATCACCTGGGCTGAAGCTTTCGTTCACCCCGCCTGCCGCATTCGTGAGCACTACCGCACGACATCCGAGCGCGGCAAGCAGGCGCACCCCGAAGGTAGCTCGGTCGAGCGCATGCCCTTCGTATAGGTGCACGCGGCCCTGGAGGCATGCGACGCGTGCCGACCCCACACCCCCGAGACACAAGTTGCCAGCGTGCCCGACTACGGCGCTCTTCGGCATGTGCGGGATGTCGCCGTAGGAAATCTTTTGAAGACCGCTGAGTTGATCCCCAAACGCGCCAAGTCCTGAGCCCAGCACAACGCCGACATCCGGCACGCCACATCCTGCTGCCCGAAGCGTGGCGAGTGCTTCGTCTACCTGCTGGTCCACGGACGTCATGCTGCTGCGACTGTAGCCGGAGGCCGCCGCTCCGTGCGAAATCCTCGCGCTTGGGCGCCGACGGCTCGGAGTGGACCTGGCCGGGGAATGCATATCCAGATTTTCGATCGCCCCGGCCGGTGCTATGGTCCGCGCCCCCAAGCGCCGGGAGTGTGTCCCGAGCCGCGTCATATTAACTAGTAATTTTGCGGAGTTACGACTCATGTCTTCGAAATTTTCGGACTTTCTGAAGGAAAACAAGCTCGACCTGCGACGCGTGTACGCCGCGTCCAAGAAGCTGGAGCAGCTCAAGATCGCCGATCGCCAGCTGAAACTGAAGAAGCGCAAGGGCGGCGACGAAAAGGAAAAAGCCGGCGAAGAAGGCGAAAAAGCCGCGCCCGCCAAACCGCGCAGCGGCCGACCCGTCACCGCCCAGCTGGTGGCCAAGGTGAACGCGGGCAAGCCCGTGTCCGGCGCCGCGAAGACTCGGCTGCTGCGAGCCGTGAATCACCTGCTTGAGCAGAAAAAGAAGAGTCCGGTCGAGCTAAAAGCGCTATTTTGAGCAGCAATGACAAAGTGACACCGATTGTCACTCTGTCATTATCCCGGAAATGAAAATATCCGGGGGGACGTGCATCCAATCTATTCATGCAGGCCACTTTGGCCCTTCAGCCCTCATTTTCGACGGGTGTGGGCAATAGATCTCGGGACTTTCGCTTGGCACTCGATGAGGAGCTCGTAGCCCGCGTCCAAGCGGGGGACATGCTCGCGTTCCGCGAGTTGTTTCGGCTCCACAAGAACAACGTCGCGCGCCTGGTGCAGCGAATGACGGGTCGCCGGAGCGACGTCGACGACCTGATCCAAGAGGTGTTTCTCCAGGTGCATCGCTCGATCGGGCGTTTTCACGGCAAGAGCCGTTTTTCCACGTGGCTTTACCGCGTCACCGTCAACGTCGTGCTCATGCATCGGCGTGCCGCTCGCAGTCGCCCCACCCTGGTCGAGCAGCCGGAAACCATGGTGCCCGAAGACAGGGAGCCACTTCCGGACGAACAAGCCGCCCGCGCAGCGCGGGTCCGGGTCTTCGCCACGTTGCTGGAAGAGCTGAGCGAAAAGAAGCGCGTCGTGTTCATTCTGCATGAGCTGGAAGGCATGGCGGCCGCGGAAATCGCCGAAGTTGTGGAAGCGCCCGTGCTCACGGTCAGAACCAGGCTATTTTATGCTCGAAGGGAACTGGAAGCCTTGATCCGCAAAGAACCTGCGCTGGCATCCGTGCTCGCTGAGCTCGAAGCAGGCAAACGCCAAGTCGCGGAGGCAGGACAGTGACTGAACCGAATCCCCCCGAATCGCAGCTACTCGATCAGCTCGCGGAAGAGTTCCGGGATGCGCCGGCTGCCGAGATTGACTTTGAGGCGCTGGAGCATCGTATCGTCGCACGGCTCGAGCAGGAGCAGTCCCGCAGCCGGCGCCGGACGATGTTTGCCGGCGGTTTGTCGCTGGCCGCGGCTGCGGCAGCTGTGCTGTTCCTGGGAAGCGCACGCACTGCTCCGGAGCCGACTGCGGCTCCGGTCATCGTGACTGCACCGGCCGAGCGCGTCTTGTCGGGCGCGGAAGTCAACGGCAATGGCCTGTCCCGCACGGACCGCGTCGTGGCGACAGCGACCCCCGTGCACGTCGTGCATGCCAAGCATTCCGAGTGGACCCTCGCGCCGGGTGGCAAAGCCCGCGCTCTTGAAGTTGGGGCGCGCGTAGTCGTCGCCTTGGAAAGCGGCGTGCTCGCTGCCAAGGTCGTGCCCCAAGAGAAGCCAGAGACCTTCGTGGTCGAGGCGAAAGACGCTCGAATCGCCGTGCACGGCACGGACTTCCGCGTGGTGCTGAAGAGTGACGCCGTGTCCGTGGACGTTCGAGAAGGCGTGGTCGCCGTCGGCCCGCGCGGAGAAAAGCCGCGTTGGTTCCTGAATGCCGGCGACAAGGGCTCCTTTGATGTTTCCGGTAAGACTGGCTCCGTCGAGCGCGACTCGGCCACTGCCAGCGCAACGGAAACGATGCAGGCGCCTAGCGCCGACAACACCGCTCCCCATCGACCCGTCGTCCTAGGACCGGCCCCCTCGGCAACGGAATTGCGTGCGCTTTCCGATCGAGCTGCTTCGGTTGCGATTCAGTGTTTTGGACAACACGTCAATCTGGAAGCCGGGGTGCGCATCACGGCGAAGAGCGAGATGACCGTGCGCGTCGGACCCGACGGACGTCTCGGTGGAGTCAGCTTCGAACCACCGCTGGCGCCGCAAGTACAGTCGTGCGTGCAATCGCGTTTGGGTGCGCCAAAGCTATCCGCGAGTCGGAACGGCGGCAAGCATCAGCAAACCGTCTGGCTGAGCCCGTAACGTCTTCGCGGGCCGGATTGCATCGAGCAACCCGACCGTTCTCAGTTTTCGCGCCGCAGCACGATCGAACGAGACTCGCCCAACATCCATCGGATGCTGTGCTCGTCGTCGAGGCGGAAGTGCACCCGGTCGCTTTTGCCGTCGGGGCGCGCCACCGCAACGTAAACGTCGTTGTTGTGAGCCTGGACGACCTTGTACGCGCCGCTGCGCGGCTCTTCAGCGGGTACCGCCACCGTCACGGTGGCCCCACTGAATTCGAAGCTCGTTCCGCGAGCCCACCCGGTAGCCAGGGCCATCTCGCGGTCGTCGAAGTTTTCGACGCTTTCGCCGACCCAGCGACCCTCCAGTTTCTTCTGGACGGGATGGCCGCACGCGGCGAGAAACGCGGCGGACAGACCAATGGCAACCAGCCTCCCCCCGCGGAACGTGTTGAATTTCCTGCGGAATTTCATGTTGTCGCCATTGTAGGATATGCACCTACATCGGTCCAAATAGACGGCGAATTCCGAGGTCAGGCACGCCGCGCCGGCGACGCGCCGACCGCGACCGTAAAACCGGAATTCACCCGGGATCCCGGGCTCGGAAGTGTCGGGACGACCACCAGAACGTCGGCGCCGGCTGGTGCCAAGAGGCCCAAGACACGATGTCTCGTGAATCCACGGCGGTGCGCCGGCCAGTTTCGTTGCTGTAGATCACGATCAGCGTCCCGTCACAGGGCTGCGCCGTCAGCCGCTCCAGCTCTGCGACGTGCTCCTCGAGCAGGAATCCCTGCACCCGCAAACTGACTGGCATCCAGCGCTGGCTGCGGGGCCGGCCGTCCTCGTCGAGTTCAAGTTGCGGCGGGGGCGCGCGCAACACCTGGAGAGAAACCGCAAGATCCGCGGTGGCCGCCATGCGGGGCGCCGCGTCCGGAAGTCCGAGCAAGCGGCGTGTGTCGACAAAGATCGGTGGCCGGCGGCCCACCACATGAGACACGGATCCTGATCCCAGGCTGATGCTGGAACCGTCGAAATACAACCGATCCCAGCGTGGCTGGCCCGCAGCCTGGCGGAGCGCCTCGCGCAAGCGCGCGGCGAACTCGAATAAGATCTGTTGTTCCGGATGAGCCAGGGAAAACACCCGCGGCTTCTGCAGCAACCAGCGCGACACGTCGTGCCAGACGCCATCGACGACGCCGCGGAGACTAGCCAGAGAAACGGGAGGTGTGGTCACGACTCAAAGCGACTTACAGCAGCGGGTGCCAAGACTATAGTCGAAATAGCTGGGAGCATGACTGGATACCTTCGACTCACAGCCCGACCGTGTGCTGCGCGAGTAGAAGCCTCCAACGAATACTCCCTCGGGATCCTCCACCCACTCGTCCAAGTTCCCGACCATGTCGAACACGGCGTCGTCCCCCCAGCGGCTAGCGCACTCGGCGGTCGCACCGGTTTTACGCAGCAAAGGTCTGCCCCCCGCCGCGACCTGGTTCAGTCGCGGATCCGTATGGTTGATGGATGCGTTGCCGTGCAGGGCCGCTGCCGGATGCGCTTCCCGGAACACGTTGCAGCGACCGTGCTCGTATTTGTCACCATAGGGGAACTTGCGCCCCGCGGAGCCACGACACGCCCGCACCCACTCGTCTTCGCTGCACAGGCGCTTGCCCGCGTTTTCACAGGCGCGTTTTGACAGCCCGCGCGTCATGTAACCATTGGGCACGACGCCTGCCCGGGAAACCGCGCGCACATCGAAGTCTTGTTGCAGCTGCCAGCTCGCCGGCTCCGGTACGGCGGTGCTGCGTGCGAGTTCTGTTTCGCCACTTGCCCGCGCGTTTCTCCAACGCCCGTAGGTGCGCTGCAGGATGCTGCGCTCGGGGTGGTAATACGGGGAAACGAGCCTGCCCTGCGCCGTGTCCACCAAGCTACTTTCGTAGCGATCAATGCAGTAGGCCGATCCGATCCCAACCATGTCTTCGGGGCATGCACCACCCGCTGGGCGCCAGGGGCCGGGCAGGACTCGCTGCCCTGGATGGGCGCCGGGGCCAAGATCGCCCCCGTCCGGCAGGTACAAGAGCTGCGGGGGCCCAAGGGGCGACGCAGAGCTCGCGGAAGCCGGGCTAGCGGGTCTCGGCGCAACCCCCTGGCCCGCGGCAGAGCTGCCTGCAGCGGGCGGCTTGGGCGACAACAGCCGGAGGCCGGCGTACGCAAGCACGCCTCCGGCTGTGGCTGCGAGCACGATGTGGAAGCCACTGCGCGAACGAGCTTTCACGTGACGACCTTGCGCTGCCGCTTCGTCACGTGGAGGCGCGCGCGACTTTCGCCTTACTTACCGCGATAGACGATCAGGCCGTGGCTCAGATCGTAGGGGGAAACCGCGACCCGCACGCGATCTCCGGGCAGAACGCGGATGTGGTGGCGCCGCATGCGCCCGGAGAGCTGCGCACGTACGACGGCGCCGCCTTGGTCCACTTTGATGGTGTATTGACCACCACCGAGAGCGTCTTGAATGACGCCCTCCATTTCCAGAAGATCACCTTTACTCATGTTGCAAACCGTCTGCCGCGAACGCGGCTAAGGTATAAAAGCGAGCGGAAGCTCGCACAAGCCGGCGCCGGGCGCAAGCTCGTCTCCGGGCCCCCGAATTGACCCCAAATTTTGCCGTGTCTTTTGCAACTCTCTTTGACTTCAACGGAGTGCTCGTCGACGACGAAGCCGTACACTTAGCGGCGTTTCGCGAGGCACTCTCCCCACTTGGGATCGCCATCAGCGACGAAGCGTACTTCAACCGCTACATCGGCTTCGACGATGTCGGGGCTTTCGCGGCGATGTTGGAAGATGCGGGGCAGGCGGCGCCCCGAGAGCGGGTGAACCACCTGGTGGAGCAAAAGAAACCGCTCTACCGCCGCCGCGCCGAAGCTGGATTGAAGCTATTCGCCGGGGGGGCCGAGCTGGTTCGACGACGCGCGGCACTGGGCACCGTCGCCGTCGTATCCGGCGCACTGACGGACGAAATCGAATATGGGCTCGAGCAGATGGGCGTGCGCGCATGCGTCACGTTCATCATCGGCGCCGAGAAGACCCAGCGCTCGAAACCGGATCCCGAAGGCTATCTGCTGGCAGTGGCGCAGCTCGGTCACTCGCGAGCCGTAGTGCTGGAAGACTCCGTGGCCGGCGTGCAGGCGGCCTGTGCGGCGGGGCTGCCGTGTTTGGCCGTGACACATAGCGCAGCCCAAGCAGAGCTCTTGGCCGCAGGCGCATATCTGGTACGCAGCACCCTGACGGACCTCGGCGACAAAGACTTCGAATCGGCCCTGGCTCAGGGCGGCGGCGCATGAAACTCGGTCATCGACGATCCGCTGACGCCCCCCGCCTGAGCCTGCTCGCCGTCACCTTGCTTGCGACGGGGCTGCACGGGGAGCCGAAGCACGCAAACGCGCCGGCGAGCGCGGACCCCGCCCGAAGCGGCGATGGGTCAGTCCCAAACGCAGCCGCCGCCACCCTACGCGACAGCTCTGCACCCACGCCGCAACGGGTCGCCCTCGGGGCCACGGGCTGGCGCGACAGCGAATTCGGCGGCATTCGCGGCGTCACGGTTGGCCCCATCGAAAGCACCTTGCATCCAAACGTCGGCTACGGCAGCGAGGCCTGCGGCCGGACCTTCGCCGAGATCAAGCGCATGGGCGGCAGTTGGGTGAGCCTGACCCCCTTTGGTCGCACCTACGATCTGAAGCCGAGTGGCGTGTCGCTGACTTTCGAGGCGCCCTTTGAGGAAAATCGGGCCGCCGTGGCGCGCGCCGTCCAGCAAGCCCACGCGGCAGGGCTGCGTGTGTTCTTGGTGCCACATCTTTGGGTGGAGAGTGGGGAGTGGCGGGCGTTGATCGACCCGGGGGGAGACGCCGAATGGGAGCGCTGGGCCAAGAGCTACGAGCGTTTCTTGCTGAGCTGGGCGCGCCTAGCGAGGGAAGAGGGCGTCGAGATGCTCTCCGTCGGAGTGGAACTACGCAGCTGGGTCACCACGGATCGCGCGCCCAGCTTCTCGGCGCTCATCGAACGCGTGCGCCAGATTTATCCCGGCTTCTTGACCTACGCCGCCAACTGGGACGACGTCGACAAGACTGTCGTCCTAGGCCAGCTCGACGTGATCGGAATCAACGCCTTCTATCCCCTGGCCGAGAGCGAAGGCGCCGACTTTGCCACCCTGGTGCGCGGGGGGCAGAGCATCGCCAAGCGCGTGCGCGACCTGGCTCAGAGTTGGGGCAAGCCCGTGATGTTCACCGAGTTCGGCTACACCACGCGCAAGGACCCCGCTATCAAACCGTGGGAGTGGCCCGATCACATGCAGAACGTCGTGGTAGACCAGCGTGCTCAGGCCGAAGCTTACGCGGCGCTTTTGGCGCCGCTGATGAGCGAGCAGACCTTTGCTGGCTTCTTCGTCTGGCGCGTGTACTCGGATCCGAACGACGTGTCTCAGGAACAAGAATGGGGATTTTCGCCGCGCGGGAAACTGGCAGAGCTGGTGCTGCGTGACGCCTTCAACGCCCACTGGGCCGCCGACGGCCGGCGCCCACCCGGCGACGCCCTTGCGATGCCCCGGACAACGGGCGTTGGCATCTATTGACCACTGCGCCGCGGGGGCCGTGGTCAGAGCAGTTTTCCAGAGCCTCAAGCCGCGCGCGCGTGAGCGCGCACAACGGCTTCGTGCACCAGCGCAGGCATATGCGACTTGATGACTGCGGCGGTCGGAAAGGAAAACAGGCGGGTCTGCGGGTCCCAGGGCGCGCGGCTCAACAGAACCGCCCGGCACACGGGAGCAGAACCGCCACCCCCCCAAAGCAGCCCGACCTCGAGGCCCGCGCCCAGAGGCAAACGCTGGGTGGCGAGGAACAACAGCCCGCGCCGCGAGTAGCTATTGCATACCGCCAGCAACTCTTGCCCATCGACCCGCACGCGCATCGGGAACCCGACCGCGTGGCGTGTAAAGATCCGCCGTTCGCCGTTGGGTCGGACCCGGTGCAACAGGTCCGTTTCGCTAAGGCTGTACAGAGTGGGGCGGCGCTGGATGCGGGGATTTCTGGCTTTCACTGGGCTCACCTGCGATTACAGCTCCAGTGTAAACCACATGAACCTACCTGAACATGTTTTCGGACAACTAGGCCGCTCAGCTACTATTTTTACACTAGAAATCAGTATGCGTCGTCCCCGGCGCGGAGCCCCAGCGGTAAAGCCAGGTCCAGGTGAGGCACCTGGCCGCCCTCCAGATAAGCGTAGCGCGCGATGTTGCCCACCACCCGCGTGACGTAGCCACGGGTCTCCGAATACGGAATACGCGCCACCCACACGTCCAGGGGCAGCCCCTCGCCGCTCTCAAGCCAGCGTGACACCGCGCTCGGCCCCGCGTTGTAGGCAGCCGCAGCGAGCGCCACGTTGCCACCAAAGGTGCTCAGCACCTTTGAGAGATAGTACGCGCCCATTTTGATGTTCACCGCTGGGCTGTAGAGCTGCAGCGGATCGTAGGTCATCTTTAGTTCTTTGGCGACGTTCGCCGCCGTCGGCGGGATCAGCTGCATCAAGCCCACGGCGTTGGCGGACGAAACGACGCCAGGTGAAAACGCACTTTCCTGACGCATGATCGCGTAGACGAAGTCCTGTGGCAGTTGGAAGTTCTTCTCTGCGTCGCGCACCAGCGCTTCGTAGGGACGAGGGTAGATGCAGTCCCAGAGCCATCGGTTTGCGCTGCCCGGCGCTTGTTTGAGAGCGCTCCACTTCGCGGCGCGCTGTCCAACGCGGTAGCGACGACTCGCGCTCGAAAGCGTTCCGTATGCACGACACAAGGCTTCGTCGCCGCGCGGGGCGTACTTCTTTCGAATGCTGTCCTCGTGACGTGCCAGCTCGTCCTCGGCCTGCGTATCCAGTCCGACGCGCTGAAGCAGTCGCGCCTTTTCAGGAAGTGAGACACTGTCGAGCCCGCGCACCTTGGCACTGTCCGCGGGTTCGATGGGCGGGGGCGCGATCTCCCCCATTTGCTTCAGCCGCGCCGCCGCGGCCAGCGCGGGGAAGGACAACGGGTGGTCAGCGATCACTTCGCGGAACGCCGCCGCCGCCGCCTTCTTGTTGCCTGCCGCCGCAAGCGCCACGCCGTGCAGCTCCTCGTAACGAGCGTCTTTGCGCTGGTGGTCCGTGCCATCCGCGAGACTCTTGAATGCCTTGGCCGCGCGGGCGTTCTGCCCCGATGCCAGCCAGGCCACTGCCCGCTCGTAGGTGGCGCTATCCAGGAATCGACCGCGTTTCTTGTGTCGGGCCAGATAGCGGTCGTATGCGGCGGCAGCTTCGCCCCACTTGCCGCCAATGTAGCGCAGACGCGCCGCCAAAAAGCGCGCCTGCTCCGCGTAGCCGGAACGGGAGAACTGCCGGGCCAAGCGCTCGTACATGACGATCGCCTGGTCGTCCTGATGTGCCCGCGAGCGAGAGCGCGCCGCGTAGAACAGATCTTTGACTGCATGCTCCCCGCCGGCCTTGCTCGCCTGCTCAAGAAGCTCCGCTGCCTTGGCATAGTCGCGCCGGGCAATGTACAGCGCCCAACCGCGGGCGTGCAGCGCGTCCGCGGCTTTGAGTTTGTTACCCGGGGCCCGATCGAGGGCGGCAAGCTCTTGGTCGACTCGGTCGACCGCGCCCACGTCGGCCAGCGCCAGTGCACGCGCGTAGCGCTCCTTTTTGCTGAGTGCCCGCGGCGGCGCTAGCTTCTCGAGGCGTTGATCGACGCCTTCCGCGGAGGCCGAGGTCGGCGCGTGCACGGCAAGCCAACGCAGGTCCGCGACGGCCGTCGCGGTGTCCCCCTTCGCCTCGGCGATGCGTGCGCGTACAGCGCGGGCGTCCGCCTCTCGACTGTTGCCCTTCTTCTGTCTGCCGGCGGCAACGACCGCTCGATCTGCGGCTGCGCGGGCCTTGTCCAGCTGCTTGGCGCGTTCAAAAGCGGTGGCGCTCTTGGTCAGGGAAGCCGCGTCCGGTTTTTGCCCAAAGTGCAGCGCAGCCAGTTCGTAGGGGCCTGCTTCCAGTGCGCTGGCTGCCCGGAGTTCTTCGACTTCAGGAGCCAGTAGCTTCAGATCGATGTCCTTGAGCTCTCGCACCGCGCGAGCATGGTCACTGAGCTTCGCGGCAACCACAGCGCGCACGTAACGCACCTCGGGACGAGCTTTTTCCTCCGTGGAAAGCGCGTCCATGCTCTTGGCGGCGTCGGCATAGCGGTGCATGCGCACCAGCTCTACCCAGTCCCCAAGCGGCGCTTGTTCATCGAACGCGCCAGCCGCCTGCGCCGCAGCGCGCTGCCCGTCCGGCATCGCGCGCGCGAGCCCGGGAGCACCGTCAGGCTCTGGCGCTCCGCCGGGCTGCGTGCGCGTGCACGCAAGCAAGAGAAGCGGCCCCAGAGCGGCTACGGAAACCCGTCGCATACCGCTGGGTTAGCACGAGCACGTCGCGATGCTAAAAAACCCGACAAACGCCCGGTATCCCTCTTCACACGCCACACCCTCCTCGGGAACTTCGCTGGGCCGCGCAACGCTTCGAAATCGCTGCGACCTGGGGCACTTTCAGCACCCATCCCTGCAGCCTTGTCGGCGACGGCGGTCACCAACCCCAGCGATACTCGGCCCGAAGCAGCGCCAGGAAGTATGGCGCGTCGCCGATCGAGTCCATGGGATCACTCATGAAGCCGTGGTAGCGGAGCTGCGCGCCCACCGCAAAGCTACGCGAAAAGCTGTAGTCCAGACCGAGGGGCACGCCGATGCCCAGTTCCGTTCTCTGCAGCGGCGCGGGAATGACGTCACCGTCGAAGCGAAACACGCCCGCGTACAGCCCCAAGTACGGGACCCATTCAATCACGTCGACTTTGTAGATGAAGCCGGCGTTGGCCCCGTAGAACCGCGTGTTGATCCCCTCGACGAAGCTGTGCTGGGACGCGGAGAACTCAAGATGGATATCGAACATATCGCTGAGTTCGTAGGCCGCCTGCACGCCCAAGGCGGGGCCGAAGCCAGAATCCGTGCGTGCAAAGCTGGCAGCGCCGAGTCCGCCGCCAAGGTGCCACTGCCCTTCAGCGGCTGACGCAGGCACACTCGAAAGCGCGCCCAGGGAAACCACCGTGGCGCTGAACGCAACAACTGAAAAGCGCATCGGGGCAGTCTTTCTACTCGTTTTTTTTGGCTTCCGCTCGACTAAAGCAGCGGGCCGCGCTGCCTGCCAGACCCTAAACCACTGAAAGTCGCGTTCCTTACAGCATGCTCATGGGGTCCACGTCGATGGCGACGCGGACCCGCCGGTTGTCGGGTGCGCGGGCCACGGCGAGCAGGGCCGCGCGCAAGGGCGCCCGGGAAGCGCTGCGCACCATGAATCGGTAGCGGAAGCGGTTACGCAGCCGAATCAGCGGCGCTGGCGCAGGACCGAGGATGTCGGCCTCGTGCTTGCAGGCGCGCGCCGCGATGTCCGCGAGAAACGCCGCGGCACGCTCCGCTTCGCGTTCGTCAACCGCATCCACGCGCACGAGCGCCAGCCGCGAAAACGGCGGATAACGCAGCTCGCGTCGCGCTTCGATTTCGCGGTCCAAGAACGCGGTCACATCGTGGCGCGCGGCCAGGACAACGGCAGGGTGCTCCGGCTGGTACGTCTGGATCAACACCGTGCCCGGGCGATCCCCGCGGCCAGCGCGGCCAGCAACCTGCACCAGGAGCTGGAAGGTGCGCTCCGCGGCTCGAAAGTCCGGCAGGCTGAGCGCTGAGTCCGCGTTGAGCACGCCCACCAGGGTGACTTCGGGCAAATCGTGCCCCTTGGTCACCATCTGTGTGCCCACGAGCACGTCCAGCTCCTTGGCACGCATCTGGTTCAAAATGCGTTCGCTCTTTGCGCCGGCGGCAACGTCTCGATCGAGGCGACCGATGCGCGCGTTGGGAAACGCCTCGGAAAGCGCGGACTCGATGCGCTCCGTGCCCGCCCCCTCTTCACTGAGCCGGTCGCTGTGGCAGCTGGGACATTGCGTCGGCACGGGGATGGCGTAGTCGCAGTAGTGACAGCGCAAAGCCTCGCCACCGCGACGATGCAAGGTCAGGGACACCGCGCAGTTCGGGCACTCGGAGAGCTTTCCGCAGGAGGAGCATAGCAAGGTGATGGCAAAGCCGCGCCGGTTCAGGAATAGGATCGCCTGCTCCTTGGCTTCAAGGGTGCGCTCAAGGGCCCGGTGCAAGGTCAGGGACAGCAGCCGATGGCCGCTCGGTCCCGCGCCGACGCGTCGCAGATCAACGATTTCCACTTTGGGCAGGCGCGCGGCATGGTGCGCACGGTCCGGCAGCACCAAGCGCTCCAGCTTCTGTTTTCGAACCAGCGCTTCGCTAGCCACCGACGGCGTTGCGCTCCCAAGCAGGCAGAGCGCACCAGCGCGGTGGGCCCGAAGCAATGCCATGTCACGAGCGTTGTAGCGAACGCCCTCTTCTTGCTTGAAAGAGCCGTCGTGTTCTTCGTCCACGCAAATGAGTGCGAGGTTTTGAACCGGTGCGAACAGCGCCGAACGAGCCCCGATGGCAATGCGTACTTTTCCGCTGCGTAGCGAGCGCCACATCTGATGCCGTTCGCTTTCGGTGAGGCCGCTGTGCAACACCGCGATATCGTCGCCAAGCCGCGCACGGAAACGGGACACCAGCTGAGGTGTGAGGGCGATTTCCGGCACCAGCACGATACAACCGCCACCGGCCTGCGCGACTTGCCCAACTGTGCGCAAATACACTTCGGTCTTCCCGGAACCCGTCACGCCCTGGAGCAGGAATGACTTGGCGCCACCCGTGGCGAGAGCGTGCTGCACTCGGTCCAGCGCCAGTCGTTGGGCGGGGGTGAGTTCCGGAGCGACATCCGAGGGCAGCGGCTCCGAAAAGAAGGGATCCGTGTCCCCGGGGCGCTCTTCGAAAGTCACCTGCCCGCTGGCTTCTAAGCGCTTCAATGCTGGCCGAGCATTGGACCAGCGCTGCGCAAGCTCCGCGACGGCCTGGGGGCCAGAAGCGCGCAAGTACGCCAGTATTTCCCGGCCTTGGCCTCGGGGGATCGGACCCGCGGGCTCCGGATCCACGGCAGCAGCCCATCGGACCATGCGCCCCACGGTGGCGATCTCCGCGGCCCCCTGCACGCCATCGGACGAGAGCCGCGCTTTCACGGATCGTTCGACCGCCGGCAGCGCGAGCCGCATGACCTCACCGAGCGGGGCCAGGTAGTAGCGCGCGAGCTCTACCAAGAACTCCAATAGCTCGAGGGGGAACACGGGTTCGGCGTCGACAACTGCTGCCAGTGGTTTGAGCTTCTTTGGGTCGAAGTCGGGCTCCCCGTCGTACGCCTGCAACACCACAGCCAGCACACGCCGGCGGCCAAACTCGACAAGCACGCGTGCCCCGGGCTGCACTTCGTGACTGAGCTCCGCGGGCACCGCATAGGTGAACGCTTGCCCCAAGGGCACGGGCACTGCCACTTTGGCTAGGCGCATGACAGCTCTATACCTTGATAGTGGGAGCGGCGCTCCGTCAGGGCTGCATGAACTGCAGCATGATGACGATCAGCACGACAATCCCCAGGACAATCAAGAAGAGCTTCTTGTTCCGATCTGGCGCACCCGGGACCTCCGGCAGCTGCGCCGGCGGTCGCATCCACTCGGGCGGCGCAGGTGGCGCGACTGCTGCGGTTTCGGCTTCCTGCGCGAGGGGCGCTGCAGTGCCGGAGAGGGAATCCAGGGCCGCTTCGCTGGTGTCCACGGAAGCGCCTTCCGCATCCACGTCGTGACTGGCGGCCTCTCGAACGCGTCGAAGTTCCACGATTTCGGCGCCGAAGTTCTCAGTCAACCACTCACCGAGTTTGAGGGAGCTAGCGAAGAGGCCGCTTTGGGCCACGTACGCCTCGAGATCCCGCAGCATTTCCTTGGCCCTGGGGTAGCGCTTCTCCGGATCGACGGCCAGGGCGCGCAGCACTAGCGCGTGCAACTCGGATTCTTGGGGCAGATCCCGCACAGGCAACGGCGGCACCACGACTTTCTTGACCTGCTCGAGGGTTGGCGGTTTGCCGCCTTCTCGTTTGTAGAAGCGTCGCCCAGCCAAGAGCTCCCAAAGAATGACACCGACTGCGAACAGGTCACTGCGTGCATCTACGCTCTTGCCCGCAGCGGCCTCGGGGCTCATGTAGCCTGCCTTGCCTTGGATAGCGGCATCGGGCAGTTCGCCCTCCAGCCCAATGGCCCGCGCGATCCCGAAGTCACAGATCTTGATCTGGCCGTCAAAGGCGACAAGCACATTCGATGGCGAGACGTCACGATGCACCAAGCCAATCAGATTCCCTTCGTCGTCCTTCTTGCGATGCGCATAGTCGAGAGCACGCAACGTTTCCGTCACGATCAACAGAGAGAATTCGACGGGGAGCGGCACCTTGCGTTTGGAGCAGGTCTTCAAGAGTGCCGAAAGGTCGAAGCCCTCCACGTACTCCATGGCGATATAGAGGGTGCCTTCCTCGCGCCCTAGGTCGTAGACCTGCACGACGTTGCCGTGGGAGAGCCGCGCCGCAAGTTTTGCCTCGTCGATGAGCAAGCGGGACAGCTCGCTACTATCTGCGAACACGGGCAGGATATGTTTGACCACGACCCGCCGCTCCGCGCCGAGATCCGTCGTTTCTCGGCCGAGATAGATGCGCGCCATTCCGCCTTCCCCGATCTGATCGAAGAGCACGTAGCGGCCAAAACGACTGGGGAGTTGCCGGGGCAAGGCAGACCGATGGTAGCGAGCACGCGCCGCCTAGCGTAAGTTTTTGGTCGTCATGGGCATTTTCTACGGGCTTCTCATGCTGCTTTTGCTGACGGTTCCCTTTGCCTGGTCGATCTACCGCTCCAACGAGCTTTTTGTGCTCGAAATACGCAAAGGCCGTACCCAGGCGCGACGGGGCCGGCTGCCGCAGCGCCTGGCCAACGAGCTAGCGGACGTCTTCCGACGCGCCAAGGTCCGCCGCGCCACACTGCGGGTGGTGCAGGAGGACCGCATGCCGCAGCTGAAAGTCACCGACGGCGAGCTGTCTGACGACACGCTGCAACAGGTACGCAACGTCCTGGGACGTTACGACCTGGCGCAGATCAAAGCCGGTGGGCGCGTGCGAAACTAGCGCGGCGAGTCAGGCGGCTCACAGCACGAGCGTTCACAAGCAAGCGGGAAGGATCACCTTGGACGTAGGTGCGGGGGTGCAAGAGAAGTCGTTGCAGTCGGAAAAGCCGTTGCCGTCGTTGTCCTTGGTGTCCGAACACTTGGCAAATCCCGTCTCGCAAACGGTGATGTACGGATTCTTGCTGCAAGAATAGTCGTCGCAATCGGCTTTGCCACTATTGTCGTTGTCCTTGCCGTCTGAACACAGTGCGTCCGTGTTCTCTTGCGGGCAAACCGTCACCAGCGGGTTCTGGCTACAGCTGAGGTCGTCACAATCCGTGAAGGTGTTGGTCGGACCATCCTCGTTGATCTTGTTGGAGCAGCGCGCGTCGGAAAGCGCGCCCCATTGGCTTTGGCTCGGCATTGGGCTGGCGGGCACGTTGCCGTTGCAGACCACGATACTCTCGCCCTGACAGCGGTTGTCCGCGCAATCCGTGAATCCGTCTTGGTCGTTGTCTTTGCCGTCCGAGCAAGAAGCGTTGTCGCCTTCGGGGGGCAAATCCATGCAATCGATTGCCTCGAAGTTGTCGCGGCAGCCGAAGTCGATGCAGTCGATCTTGCCGTCGCCGTCGTCGTCCGCCTTGTTGGTGCAGGCGGTCTTCACCAGACCCGGCCACTCGCTCTTGGCCGGAAGCGGACTGACCGCCACGCCGCCCTTACACACCACAATGCCCTCGTTGTTGCAGGCGGTGTCGTCGCAGTCGGTCTTGCCGTCGCCGTCGTTGTCCTTGCCATCCGAGCAGGTGGCGTTGTTCTGCTCGCCCTTGCAGATGATGCGGTCCTTGCAGGCGTTGTCATCGCAATCAGTGAAGCTGTTGCCGTCGTTGTCGATGCCGTCAGAACACGCCACGTTCGAACTCTCCGACGGCTTCTGACACGCCGGGATCTTGCTGCAGGAGAAATCGTCGCAGTCCGTGTGGCTGTTGCTGTCGTTGTCGCAGCCGTCAGAACAAGCGGCGGCGGTGTTTTCTGGACCTTGAACACACGGGCCTCCGTCGCCCGGCGTGCCACCCGTGCCACCGCCGATACCTCCAGTGCCGCCACCCGCACCGGTACCGCCGGTGCCGATATTGGAGCAAAAGCCACCTTGCTGGAAGCCCGCCAAACTGGCAGCGCAGTCGCCTTCGGGATTCGCTCCGCTCTGGTTGGTCGTCGCGGCTTCAAAGCATTGCTGCTGTATCGGAGCGTCGTTGATGCTGGCGCAACAATCCTGCAGGGCAACGCAATTGCTTTGGCCACCACCGGCCCCGCCGCCACCGCTCGAGCCTTCTGCTCTGCAAGCCATTGCAGCGCCGAAACCCAGCGCGATGAACAGACCGAAACGAACTGTGGATGAAAGCTTCATAAACGTCTCCAAGAGGGTGCGGGCGCCGTCACGGCCCAAGCATGAATGGGGAATGTTGCGTCGAAAGCGCGTTGGGCGCCAGCGCAGCGGGCCAAGTGCGCAAAAAAGTAGAGGATCACTCCGCGGTCGGCTCGGCGTCCAGGCCGAATCCGGTGTGCAGGGCACGCACCGCGAGCTCGGTGTACTTCGAGTGGATGATGCAGCTGACTTTGATCTCGCTGGTGGTGATGCCCTGGATATTGATGCCTTCTTGGGCGAGGATCTGGAACATCTGCGACGCCACGCCGGCATGGGACCGCATGCCGAGCCCCACGATGCTGACCTTCACGATTTCCGGGTCGTATTCGATGGCCGCGCCACCGATATCTCGAGCGCATTGCTCGATCAGATCTTTGCAGCGCGCCAAATCCGTTTTGGCAACCGTGAAGGTGACGTCCGTGGTGGTGCCGCCTTCTCGCGACGGACTCTGAATGATCATGTCGACGGACACGTTGCGGTCGGCAAGGGTGCCGAAGACCTTGGCAACGACGCCCGGACGATCCGGGACATTGATGAGCTGCACTTTGGCCTCGCCCTTGTCATAGGCAATGCCTGCGACGACTACGGCCTCAAGGCCTTCTTCACTGGTGACCATGGTTCCCGGTGTATCGGTGAAAGAGCTCCGCACGTGGATCGGAACTCCGTATTTCATGCCAACTTCAACGGAGCGGATCTGCAACACCTTGGCGCCAAGGGATGCGAGCTCCAACATCTCTTCAAAACTAATGCGGTCGATCTTACGCGCCAGCGGACAGATATTCGGATCGGTGGTGTAGACCCCATCCACGTCGGTGTAGATCTCACAGACATCGGCATTGATCGCCGCCGCGATGGCCACGGCGCTGGTGTCGGAGCCGCCGCGTCCGAGGGTCGTGATGTTGCCTTCGGGGTCCACCCCCTGAAAGCCGGCGATCACGGCAATCATGCCGGCTTCCACGGTGGAGCGAACCTTGGAGCCTTCGACGGTGTGAATGCGCGCCTTGGTGAACGCGGCATCGGTCTGCATCCGCACTTGGTGGCCGAGCAGACTCCGCGCCTTGCCACCCAGGGCATGGACCGTCATGGCTACCAAGGCCGCGCTGACCTGTTCTCCGGTTGCCGCCAAGACGTCGAGTTCCCGCATGTCCGGCGTGGGCGAAATTTCGTGCGCCAGGCCCAGCAGCTTGTTCGTTTCTCCGGCCATGGCGCTGACGATGACGGCGACCTGATTGCCGGCGGCTTGAGTGGCGAGCGCGCGCTCGGCCACGGCGCGCATGCGCTCTAGGTTCTTGACGGACGTACCGCCGTACTTTTGGACAACAAGAGCCACGCTGGCGCCGGAGCTAGCGCTTCTCCTGCTCCGGGTCAAACGGCTCCGTCACACGCTCCGCGCTCGCGGGGAATGCGGACGCACCGAGGCCACGTCCCCCGCGCCAGATCGATACCGGCACAGCGAAATCCGGAGCGAGCCCGGCGCGCCATGGGACACTCGGGGCGTGTCCAGGCCGATCGGCGCTGGGCGCCCTGGCCTTCCGTCGCCACCGACGCACTGAAAGCGGCGCAAGGCTAGGGCAACGCGACGCAAGCCCCCAGCTGAAGCACGTGAGGTAGGATGCCCGACGTGACCTCCGCCTCCTTGGAAAAGGGCCGCGTTGTCGGCGGACGCTATCGACTCGACGCCGTTCTCGGTCAGGGAGGCATGGCTGTCGTTTGGCGCGCGGAGCACACCGAAACCGGGCGCCGCGTCGCTCTCAAGGTGGTGCGGCCCGAACTCGCGGCGCATCAGAGCGTGCGTGAAATGTTCGTGCGAGAAGCCCGCATCGCTTCACGTATCGGCCAAAGTGAGCACATCGTGGACGTGCTGGACGCGGGTGTGGACCCGGACCTGGGGCTGCCCTTCCTGGCAATGGAGCTGCTGAGTGGCGAAACTCTAGACGAGCGCTTGCGACGAACTGGGCCGCCCGCGGCGCCCGAAGTCATGTCGCTCTTGCAACATCTTGCCAATGCGCTGGACCAGGCCCATGCGGCGGGTGTCATCCATCGCGACCTGAAACCGCAAAACCTGTTTCTGACGCAGGACCGAAAAGGGCAGCCCACCCTAAAGGTACTGGACTTCGGCATCGCCAAGGCCGCCGAGACAGTGCAAAGCTCGGCCACTCAAGTCGGCACGCCGGCCTACGCCGCGCCGGAACAACTCGGTGCAAGCTGGCGCACGATCGCCGCGCGCAACGGACGCGCCGTCGCGGCGCAAGTCTCCTGCGCCACAGACGTATGGGCGTTTGGCCTGGTTGCTTACGAATTGTTCACCGGAGCCCCTTCGGGTCAGTTCTGGGGCGCCGAGACTTTGGCGGAGCTTCCCGCAAAGGTGTTCCTAGAACCACTACCGAGCCCCCTGGCACGTGCCGGAGACAGCGCGACGCGCTTGCCGCCCGGCTTCGACGCATGGCTCGCGCGGTGCCTGGATTTGGACGCTTCGCAGCGCTACCCAGACGCCGGCAGCGCAATGAGTGCGCTGGTCCAGGCAACCGGGCTCGGCGCCACGACGGGACAAGCCGACGCCGAGCGCGGCTCCGTTCTACCGATACAAGCCGGCCTGCCCGGAGTCGCGGCCACCGGACCGAGCGCGCCAGCCCAAGCATCGGCCCAATCGAGTGGGACCCTGGGCGCCTGGGCCACCCAAAAGGGCATGCAACTGCGCGAACCCGGCGAAGTACAAACCTACGCCAGTTGGATGCAGTACCAGTTTGTCCCGAAGATGCAGCACGTAGTGCGCGAGGGACGCATCCAGCTGGGCGATGCCGACGTGTTGGTCGGTGAAGTTGTGATCCAAGACGAATTCAGACGCGCGGTCGGCGAAGCCCACATGCTCGTCGCCATCGTTTCGTCCCCGCGACTGCAGTACAACGTGGCTGTTCGCACCAAGAAGCTCACCAGCCTGGGAGACGGTCTGTCCCGGGGCCTGCGCGCGCTGGACCAATTCGTCTCTTCGAAACCCAAAGACGCTCCGGTGCTTGGCGACCCTTGGTTCGAGTCCAAATTTGAAGTGCTGGCACCGTCCCCCCAGGAAGCCGCCCAGGCGCTGCCGCCCGCAGTGCGCCAGCTGCTGGTGCAGACGGGCTTTGCGGGCATTCTAGAAACGCGACCCGGGCGCCTCTCGCTCAGTCAGGAACCCGCGCGCTTCGACGCGCCCACGGTGGATCAGTTGCTGGCCACGACGCGTCGGCTCCTGGACGCATTTTCCTGAAACCGCTGGGTTTCGCTGACAATTGTGAGGTCCTCGCGCCGCGGCGGGGTATGCTCCGCCCGGGATGTCACCGGTTGCGCGCTACGTCGTGGAGACGACCGTCACATTGCTTGCGATCATCGCGCTGGCAGTGCTGGTGCTCTATGCCGCGAGGCGCGTGGGAGTCGGCAAGCCCGGTGGCCCGCTGTCCCTCGTGGGTCGGTTGCCCCTCGACGGGCGGCGCGCGATCTACTTGATCCGCGTCGGCGGCAAGGTCTTTGTCGTTGGCGGCAGTGAAGCCGGCCTCTCGAAGCTGGGCGAGGTGGAGGACGACGGCCTGACCTTGACAGCCGATCCACCCCCCGCAGCGTTTTCGGAGGTGCTGAGCCGGGTGCTTTCCAAGAAGAGCCCCAGCTCCGAAGCCGGCACACCCGATGACGCGGGCAAGAGCGACGACGGCGACGACAGTCCCAAGCGAGAGAGCGCCGCGTAACGCTCACTCGCGTCACACTGCGTAGGGCAGCGGCACTGGCTCGGTTTCGAACAGCGCGCGCGACGACGGGTTCATCCAGCAGACCCAAATCGCATACAGCGCCAGGGCAGTCCCAAAGGGCATGTTGAGCATGTGCGGTGCGACCGCGACAGTCTGCAAGATCCGGGTTGCGCCACGGGGACGTCCGAGAAGCAGCGCGCCGGACAGGCCGAGCAGCGTGCCCAGAATCGACAGTATTCCGCCCGCGATGCCCCCGACGCCGAGCAGGATGTGCTCGAGCCAAGCAATGCCCGCGAAGTGGCCAACGAGCCCGTACAAGACGAAGAACGCAACGCCGGCCAGCAGCAGCAGCGTGCCGAAGATCAAGTCGAGAGCCGCAAGGGCGCGGACGTGTGCCACGCCGCGTATACGCGCGCCATTGAGTCGCACTTCCCGGTCAGGGCATAGCATCGGGAAATCCCTGGCTTTTCTCAGTCATCCTTCCCCTGGCGGCGCGAGGCGCATAGGCTGCGCGCCGCATGGGGAGCGCGGATAGATTCCATCGAACGCGGTCGCGCTGGCGCTACGTCTGCGCGGGTGCCGCATGCGTGTCGGCGACGCTCGTTCCCGCAATCGCGTCGGCGCAGCCAGCAAAAGCTGCCGACGACCTGCTGACGCGCCCGGTCGCGCTGGTGGTCGCCCTCGCGCTGATCACCCTATTGCCCTTCGCTTTCATGACGCTCACGGCCTTCGTGAAGATATCAACCGTGCTGCAGATCGTACGCGGAGCCATCGGCGCGCAGAACGTACCATCCAATACAGTGATCATGGCTTTGAGCGCGTCGCTCACGCTGCTCGCCATGGCCCCCGTCGGCTCGCGTATTGCGGACCGAGCGGGCCCCCTGCTCAATGGCAAAGACGCCGACACGAGCGCGCTCGTGAGCGGCCTGGTAGACGCGACTCGCGAGCCCCTCAGGGGCTTTCTGAAAGCCAACGCTTCGGAGCGGGAAAAACACCGCTTCTTCGAGATCGCGAAGATGGCGCGTCCCGAAGCCGAGCGGAGCGCTGTTGGCCGCGACGATCTCGTCATCTTGATTCCCGCCTTTGTCATCAGCGAGCTGATCGAAGCCTTCGCGTTGGGCTTTGCGATTTACCTGCCGTTCCTGATCATTGATCTCGTCGTCTCCAATGTGTTGCTTGCATTGGGCATGCAGATGATGAATCCGACCCAAGTGAGCTTGCCGTTCAAGCTGCTCTTGTTTGTCGCCGTAGACGGTTGGGGTCTACTGGCGCAGGCCCTGGTGACGGGCTACCGGGTCGGCTAGCGGCCTGCGGCGGGTCTGAAAGCGCCCAAAGGCGCCGATCTTGGACCCAAGAAAACCCGAATTTTGGAGGCTTTGTACAGTTCGCCTTGCGCCCGGGCGCGGCTGGGCGAAAATCCGGGTCGGGCGAACGTTTCTGGACCTGGATCGTGTATCCCCCACCTCTTCGTTGAGGGGGCATCACCGGCGACGAGCGACCAGTCTAGCATTCAGGCTAGAACCCTTCGTTCGGAGCCGCGGCTCATCTGAGTGAAAGGTCCCAAAAACCTGGCTGTCGGGTGCAGAGAGCCGAAAAGCAAAGAATGAGTCAAGTAGATGAGCACCAAGCTATACGTCGGGAACCTGGCATTCCATACAACTGAAGATACGTTAAAGAACGCCTTCTCCGAATTCGGTGAAGTCGCAGAGGTAAAGCTGATTTTGGACCGCGAGACCGGACGCTCCCGCGGCTTTGCCTTCGTAGAGATGGCAACTCCCGATGACGCGCGCAAGGCGATGGAGGCCATGAACGGGGCCGACCTCGAAGGCCGTCCGCTCCGAGTCAACGAAGCCGAGGAACGCCGCCCTCGTGAAGGTGGCGGTGGTCGCGGTGGTCCGCGCGGTGGTGGTGGCGGCGGGTACGGCGGCGGTGGCGGTGGCGGTTACGGCGGCGGTGGCGGTGGCGGTGGCCGCGGCGGTCCCCGTGGCGGCGGTCGCGGCGGCGGCGGTGGTCGCCGTGGAGGAGGAGGAGGCGGCGGCGGCGGCGATTGGTGATCGTTCCGCGCTAGTGCAAAGGCCCGGCACTCACAAGAGTCCGGGCCTTTTGCTATTGTGCCGTGTGGTTTGGTTTTGATGCTGCGTCCACTACTCAGGGTGCTCCTCAGTGCCTTGGGCGTCGCCACGGTCGCGACGGTCGCGCGCGCCGAGCGCGTCGAGCGCGATCCCAAGCAAGTGACTGGGGTTGAACGGGCCGATCGGCAGCCGGGGGACGCTGCGCGCACCGTCGCGACGGGTGTGTTGCTGTTGCCGCGAGCAGCGGTGGAACTCGTGTTTCTGGCCACGGGCTCCGCCGCGAGCCTGATCGAAGAAGAGCAGGTCGTGCCGCGCGTGCATGAGCTGCTCCATCCGCCCAAGGGCGAGATCCACGCGTTCCCCACCTTGTTTGCTGAAACTGGGAGTGGCTTCAATGTGGGCGCTCGTGCCATCGCCCGCGCAGACAACCTGGGCGCGACTGTGCGGGCAGGCGTCGGCGGCGCGCACGATCTGGTGGCAGAGTCCAAACTTCGTTTGAGCTTTCCGAAGCCCCTGCCCTTCTCGCTTTCTCTGGAAGCGTTCCACGACGAGCGCTCCTCCCTCGGCTTCTTGGGCGTGGGGCAGGACCCGGAATCCGATACGCGCAACCAGTTCCTCGCAGGCGCGCCATCGCGCGCGGCCACTTACCGGGAACGCCGCGGTCGCTTCATCGCCTCCGCGGGCACGCGTGTCTTGTCCGACGTAGAGCTGCTGGCCTCCAGCAGCATCGCGCGCCGCCACGTGCTCGATCCGCCCGACGACGGCGACACCCTGTCGGAAGTCTTCGTCGCCGGCTCCGTTCCCGGCGCCGGCGCCGTAACGCACATCGTGTACAGCGAGGTTGCATTGCGCGTGGATACCCGCGCTGCGCGCGGCACGCCCGCTTCCGGTGTGTTACTCGAAGGCTATCTGGGACAGGCCAGCGGCGTGCTGAACACCGACACTCGATTCATACGCACCGGAGGACGCGCAGGGCTCTTCCTGCCGCTCATAGAATCGTCGAACATCTTGTCGCCGCGCATTGCCCTGGACGGACTGAGCGATCTGGACAGCAGCGTTCCCTTCAACGAGCTGGTGCGCCAGCCAGATTTTCGCGGCTACGATAATCGCCGTGACCGCGTCTCCATGGTGGCGTCCGTCGACTATCGCTGGGCAATCGCGCGATACCTCGCAGCGCGTCTTTTCGTGGACGCAGCGACCGTTGCGCCGGAGCTGGATGCCCTCGAGCTAGACAACGTGCGCCCGGCAGCCGGATTCGGATTCGACGTCTTCAGTCGCTCGTCCCAACTCGGCTCCGTGCGCGCAACTTTCAGCCCGGACGGGTTTCTGTTTTCCTTTGGCTTCGGCGTGTCCTCAGGATTCGGGGACCGGCAGCACCGCAACTGATGTCTCGACGAACTGCAACCCCTTGGCTGGTCATAGCGCTGTGCGTGAGCTGCACGGCGCGCCCTGCGCGTTTTGTCGACGCCCCGCCGGTGACTCGCGTCGGCGACGACGCGCCGATCCCCCTGCCCGAGCGAAGCTCTGTGATCGGGCCGGTGTACAGCACTGAAGTCTACGTGCGACGCCCGTTGGTGTTCGCCCTCGAAGCGCGGCGCGTGCGCGAAGCGCAGGATATCAACGCGCTGGACAACGTGCCGCCGTCCAGCTGGTACTCCCCGCCTGCAACCGACGCCGCCAGCTTTGCGCGCGCGTACGAACACGAAGGCCCCCCCGAACCGCCGTGGACCGTCGTACGTGCCCCAAAAGGCAGTGCGGTCGAGGTACGGGACGCACGAGGAGTCCACTACGAGATCAGCGCGGATCCGCCGGGCCGCCCCCATACCGCCAGTGCAGCCGCTGCGATCGCCACGCGACTCGTCCGCGCGCTCGGCTACCGCACCGAACCGACCTGGGTGCAGCGCGCCGACCCGAGTCGGATCTCCGGCGCCGCTCCGGCGCAGCTGGAGAGCGGCACCGTCTGGCAGATTCGGCGCTGGCCCCTCGGCATCTATCTGGGACCGACCGATCCCTCCAACCGACGGCGCGATGACCCCAACGACCGCGTCAAACCAACGGAGCGGCGAACGCTGCGTGTTCTGGGTTTAGTCGCAGGTTGGCTCGAGATCCCGGACTTCGGTCCCAAGCGCCTGGCGGACGTGTACCTGGGCGTGCCTGGCCGCGGCCACGTACAGCACTTCGTCGTTGGGCTATCGGCTTCCCTCGGCGCAGCCGCCCTGGCAAAGCAAGATCCGGTGGTCAGCGCTGCAGGAACGGTCCAAGGCAGCATGGGCTGGAACTTGATCACCCTCGGACTGCACCGGCCTGACGAGCACGCCGAGCAAACTTCCCTGACCGTCTTCCGTCCGAGAGTGGAAGACGCCCACGCGCTATCGCTCCCCTACGACCCCAGCGACCATCTGCTGCCTGGCGATGGCTATTGGTTCGCCAAACGACTCTTGCGCATTAGCAACGCTTTCATCGCCCGCGCCATCGATGAAGCGAACCTACCGGATCCCGCACTCGTGGGACATTTGCGTAGCGCCATTGCCGCTCGGCGGGATCAGCTCGCGGCGAGACTTATGAAACAAGTCACGCCATGCGAGCTCGCAGGCCTGACTCCGGAACTGCTTTCCTTGTCGGATTCGGCATTGGGCAACAACATGGGTGGCCGCACTGGGTCAGCGTACCGCGTAAGCTTCTTGACCGAAAACGGCGAACCATTGATGCAGACGGTACGCATGTCTAGCAGCCTGGGTGACCTTGACGTTGCGCTACCGACGACCGTGCGCGAGCGCGACTACACCATCGTACGCGTTTTGGGCGAGCGCGATGGCAAGCTCCTACCCCGCGCGATGGAGCTCCATCTCTCGGCGCGAAACGGCAGGCCCTATGTGATCGGCGTGCGGCATTGACGAAATGGGTTGCCGTTCCGACGCCGACGCGACGGGCGTGCGGGGGATTCCAGCCAGCACTCCTGCCGCGGCGAAGCTGCCGTCCCTAGGGATCTCGGGCGCGATCCCGGCCCGCGGCCAGTGCCAAGCCCTGCCAACGCTGACGGGAGGATGAGCTTTCGCGGCGCCCAACTCGAAGTTCGGTCCGCGAGGATCCCCCGACGCGACCGACGTCAGACCCCACGGGCGGGAGGCCAGAGCGCGTCGCCAGGCACGACATAAATCGCAATCCTTTTAAGCACTTACAGCAGATACCGCCCTGGCCGCGCCTCAAGATCCACGGCCATAGCAGCGACGTGGAGCGGCTCGCTCAAACCGCCGGGGAATATCTAGGCAAACAGCCTGTTTTCCCGGCGTCGGACCTGGGTGCGACGTTCTGTTGACTTGAGGTACGGCGCCGTTAGGATGCCGCCGCCCGAGCGCCGCGGACTTCCGGGTCCGCGCTTTTTTGACTGCTTGAAAGGTGCACGCCGAAGACTGCCTCTTCGGTCTTGAGGAGTTTCGATGGGAACCGATGTGATGATTGCCGCCAGCGGCCTGAGCAAACGCTTCGGGACGGTGCGCGCGCTGGACAAGGTCAGCTTCGAGGTCAAAAAGGGAGAGGTCGTGGGGTTTCTGGGGCCGAACGGCGCCGGCAAGTCGACCACCATGCGGATCCTGACCTGCTTCATCTCGCCTTCGGCGGGCACGGCCAACGTCAAAGGCTTCGACGTATTCGAACAACCCTTGGCTGTGCGCGAGTCGATTGGCTACTTGCCGCAGCGTGCGCCGCTATACATGGACATGAACGTTTACGAGTACCTGCGCTTCACAGCGACGGTACGCGGCCTGGACGATTCCACCTTCAAGAAGCGCCTCAAAAAAGTCGTAGAGGTCTGTGGTCTGGCGCAATCTCTAGGCAAGGACATCGGCACGCTGTCCCACGGCTTTCGCCAGCGCGTTGGTCTTGGGCAGGCGCTGATTCACGACCCGCCGATCCTGATCTTGGACGAACCCACGAGCGACCTGGATCCGAACGAGAAGGCGGAGGTCATTCGCTATATCAAGGAGATCGGCAAAGACCGCACCATCCTGCTGTCGACCCACAACCTTGCCGAAGTCGAAGAAGCCTGCGCGCGCGCGATCATCGTGAGCAAGGGACGCATCGTGGCGGACGGCCAGCTGGACGACATCCGCGCCCGCACGGGCGCCGTGCGCTACATCGTCACGATCGACGAGAAGAAGACCCTCAAGAACGGGGGCGCGCCATCGGTTGCAGAAGCAGAAGAGGCGCTGCGTGCCATCGAAGGCGGACGCAGCATTCGCGAATTGCCGACGGACGAAACGGCGCACAAATTCGAAATCTCAAGCGACAAGGACGCCGATCTGCGCCGCGAACTCTACGCGCTGATGGTCAACAAGGGTTGGATCTTGCTTGAGCTCCGCAGGGAGGCGCAGAGTTTGGACGCCGTGTTCAGAGACCTGACACGACGACGACGACGACGACGACGACGCAGATCGCGATTCGGACCCGGGTGCGGACGACGACGACGACGAGCAGCGCGACTCGGACCCCGGTACCGATGACGACGATGACGATGACGATGACGACGACGACGACGACGACGACGACGACGACGACGACGACGACGAGGACAAGAAGGACTAAGCCATGTCACCCATGCTGACCATTGCGCGTCGGGAGTTCCGCTCCTACTTTGACTCGCCGCTAGCGTACGTAGTCATCTGCCTGAGCTTTCTAGCGATGGGCCTGATGTTCTTCATGTACCGCGGCGGATTCTGGCAGGCCGACAAGGCAAGCCTTCAGACCATGTTCGAGTACGCGCCCTTTGGCCTCTCCGCGCTGGTCGTGCCCGTCGTGACCATGCGCCTTCTGGCGGAAGAGCGCCGCAGCGGCACCCTTGAGATGCTGATCACCCTGCCGGTCCGCGACAGCGACGTCATCTTGGGCAAGTACCTGGGTGCCCTCGGCCTAGTGCTGGTGCTGGTGCTTTCAACGTTGATCTACCCCATCGCGATGTTCCGCTTCCCGTGGCACCTAGGTCCCCTCGACATGGGTCCGATCCTGTCTGGGTATTTGGGTTTGGTGCTGTTTGCGGCATCGGCCACGGCGATTGGGCTCTTGGTCAGTTCCTTGACCGAGAGTCAGTCCATTGCGTTCTTCATCACCTTCTTCTTGCTCGTGGCGCTGTGGCTCATGGGGTACGCCGCGGACGGCGCTCAAGGCCTCCTAGGAACGGTGCTGACCTACGTTAGCTTCCAAAAGCACTTCGAGGGCTTTTCGCGAGGGCTGATTGATACGCGGGACGTGGTCTTCTTTTTGAGTGTCACCGTGGTGGCGTTGGTAATTGCTTTCCGGGCGCTGGAACGGCGCAAGTGGGCGTGAGTCATGGCAACTGAAGATCGAAAACGTAAAGCTGCCACCCAAACCGGGTTCTACCTGCTGGTGATCGCCGGCATCGCCATCATGGCGAACGTGATCGCCTTTGGCTGGTACGGACGTGTCGACGTCACCAAAGCAGAGCGCTTCACTCTTTCCAAAGGTAGCGCGCGCCTGGTGGAGAACCTCAACTCTCCCATCGAGGTGGAAGCCTATGTGACCAAGGGGCTCGCGCAGCTCGACACCTTCGTGCGGGACCTCACGGACCTGATGAAGGAGTACGAACGAGCAGGCAAGGGCAAGTTCAAGTTCACGTTGATCGAGGCAAAGTCCGACGAAGAGCGTGAGCAAGCCAAGGAAGCCGGGCTACAGGAGATGGCCTTCGGCGAAACCAGCGCCACCGGTGATGATCAAGCGTCCATCGCCCAAGGCTACATGGGCCTCGTGCTGAAGTACGGCAGTGAAAAGGGCGTCATCCCCCAGCTGGCGCCGAACCGGGCCGAAGGCTTGGAGTTTTGGATCACTAACAAGATCCGCGAAGTCCGCGACAAGAGTGAAAACATCAAGCACCGCGTCGGTGTGATCACCGGCAAAGACGAGCTCAAGCTCTCCGACGGCAACCTAGTGCCCAAGCAGGGCAAGGGCGGCGCGCCGAGTATTCAGAGCATCCTGGAGCAGGCGTTTCCCTTCTATAAGATCGAGGAAGTCGATCTCAAGGATGGTGCAGAGACCATCGACAAGGAGCTCGACGGGCTGATCATCACCCAGCCTCGCAAGGACTACACGGACAAGGAACTGCGCCGCGTCGATGAGTTCATGATGCGCGGCAACAAGTCCCTGGTGGTGTGGGCGTCGGCGGTGACCTTTAAGCCCCAGGACCCAGCCATGAGCGCGACGCTCTCTTGGCACGGACTGGACAAACTCCTCAAGGGCTACGGTCTGGACGTGAAGAAGAACGCCGTCATGGACTACGGCGCGCAGTTCCGTCTGCCCATCATGACCCAAATGGGCGGCGTGTCCTCCATTCGCCACCCGGGCATCGCCCACGTGGTCAACGACCCCCGCTTCGAAGAAGACGAAAAGCTGATCGACACCAGCTTTGCCGGGTTCTTCCGCATGGATGAGATTGCGTTTCCGTTCCCATCCAGCATCGAACTACTCAAAGACCAGCAAGGCGAAGACGTGAAGATCTATGCGGTCGCACGCTCCACGCCCGCGGCCGGCGTCATCGAAGGCGAAAACGTCGATATGAAGATGCAGGCGGAGTGGCAGCCCAAGCCGCCCTACGGCCAGCACATCATTGCGGCGGTTTCCGAGGGCAAGCTGAAGGCCGCCCTCGGCACCGGTGACGACGTCACCGTGCCGGCGCAAGCGCCCGAAGCGTCCCGCGTCCTAGTGGTCGCCTCCAGCCTCTTCGTAACGAACCCCTTCGCCTATGCCGGCAATGGTCCGGACCTGGGCGGACAGTTCGCGATGATGGGCAACGTTGGCGGAGATCAGCAGCTGCAGATGATCGCGCAGCCCTACGCCCAGCGCTACCTCACCAACACCATCTTGAGCGTCAAGAACACCCTAGATTGGATGAGCGGCGACGCGGACCTCTTGGCCGCCAGCGCAAAGATCATCGGCGATCCGAACTTGACCTACTCCAGCATTTCCAAACCGGCGATCAGCGCAGAAGACGACGAAGCGGCGATCCGCAAGAAAGACGAAGAGTATCGGCAGAAGCGCAAGGACCTGCAGAAGCAAGTGCAATGGTCCCTGACGCTCGGAATGCCCCTGCTATTCGGATTGTTTGGCTTCGGTCGCTGGCGCTATCGGCAAAATAAGAAGCTCTCCCACAAGGTGTGATCATGGCCGTTCCCATGGATAAGAAGTTGGGTATCGCCGTCGCCGTGCTCGCGGGCCTCGGCGGCGTGTATTACATGCAGACCAAGAAGAAGGCGGAGGAGCAGAAGAGCTACACCGCCGAGTCGCGCAGCGCGGAACTACCGAAGCTGGGCGTCACCGAAGAGCAGACCAAGAGCATCGACAAGATCACGATCAAACAGGCACCCCAGGACGGCGGCGCCGGAACAGACGTGACCTTGGAAAAGAAGGGCGACAAGTGGTCGGTGACCGCCCCGGTGCAGGCCGCGGCCAACGACACCAACGTGAAGTCCCTGCTCGACAATCTGAAGACCCTGGAGATCAAGGAATCCATCGATCCAGGCAAAGACGCCTACGAGAAGTTCGAGGTCACCGACAAAGCGGCGCTGCACGTGGTGTTCTCGAAAGGCTCAGAAGCCGTCGCGGACTTGTACTTTGGCCAAAGTGGCTCCCGGGGGCAGATGACCCGCATCGCGGGACGGGACGGCGTATACGCAGTGAAAGGCTACTCCAGCTACCTCTACGCGCGTGAAGTCAAAGACTGGCGCGACCGCGCCATCTTCAAATTCGAGGAAGACAAGGTCAAATCCGTCGAAATCACCAACGAGCACGGGCATCTGGCGTTTGCAAAAGATGGTGAGAAGTGGACGGCTAAGTTCAAGAAGGCCAAGGCACCGATGGCGACGGCCCTGGCCAAGTTCGAAGAGTCCAAGCTGAAAGACGCCATCCGCGCCTACAAGGGCCTGAACGCCGACAACTTCGCTGACGGCAAAAGCTTAGCGGACGTGGGCCTAGAGACGCCGGCTGCAACCATCGTCTTCGAGCTGTCTGACGGCGCCAAGCGCACCTTGCACATTGGAGCAACGGCCGAGGGCACGGCGCGCTGGGCCAAGACCGATGGCCAAGAAGAAATCCTGAGCGTCGGTTCCTGGGCCGCTGACTGGGCCCTCGCCGGCGCAGACAAGTTCCAGAAGTCGGACAAAGACGGTGGCGCGGACGAAAAGCCGCCCGGCGGTCCGCCAGGTGGCATGCAGCTGCCTCCGGGCATGCAGCTACCTCCGGGCATGGCGGGCGGACACTAAGCGCGAAGGCTACGGCGGCGTAGGAGCCACAGCGCCCCTGCACCGAAGATCCAGGCGGCAGGCGCGGAAGGCGTTGCTGGATGCGCCGGCGCAACCACCGAGCAACCTGAATCGTCGCCGCCCGTTGGATCCCGGGGCAAGGCGCATAGTGCGTTTTCGTTGCAAACGTACGGCGCCGCGCAGTCCGTGGCCGTGTCTGCGCAGGACGAAAGGCAGCCGCCCGCTTTGCAGCGGAAGCCGTTGCAAGAGGTCACTCCCTCCACGCCGACAACGGAGGTTTCGTCGGCGTCGCAGATATTTTGCTTGAGCGCGTTGCACTTGCCTCCCTCACAGAAGTAGCCGTCCACGCACTCGACGGAGTTCTCGCAGGAGTCCTGGCAGGCGCTCGGGCTTTTGCAGCTCTTGTAGGGCGCGCAGCTGACTTCTTTCACTACGTCGCAGCTTCCCAGGCCGTTGCACGCCGAACCGGAGATCAGGCCGTCCTGACACTGGGTGGCGCCGCAAGACACCTTGGCGGGCATTGTGCGACAGGCGTAGTTACCGTCGCACTGTCCGTCGGTGCCACAAGGCGGAGCCGCCTCGCATTCGTCCTCTGGGTCCTTCCCAATCTTGATGGGGCCGCAAACGCCGTTTTCCAATCCTGTGTGGACCCCCAAACAGCTACCGCAGATCTTGTCACAGTCAGAGTCACAGCAGACGCCGTCTGCGCACGATCCAGATTCGCACTGCACCCCCTCCGTGCAGGGTTTGCCGTTCTCAAGGGCGGGTTTGCACGCCTTGTTGGTACACACCTTGGTCGCGCATTGGTCTGGCGTGCTGCACTGGGTCGTGCAACCCCCTAAAGGCGTACACACACCCGGGGCACAATTCGTCGTGGCGATGATGCAGGCGCCCGCGCCATCGCATTCGTTCTGTGTGAAGGTATTGGCCTGCGGTGAGCAGACCGGCTTCGCCGTACCGCATGTCTTACCTGCGGGTTTCGCTTTGCGGCATTCGCCGGTGCCGTCGCAGGTGCCGTCGGCGCCGCAGTCGTTGAGGTCGTCGGGCACGCAGTACGCAGGGGACGACGGCTTAGACCCGTCTTTGCGAGGACCGCAGGTGCCGTCGCCGCCGCCGCTCGCCTTGCTGCCCGCGCGACAGGAGTGACAGGGGTTATCACACGGTGTGTTGCAGCACGTTCCTTCCACGCAGTACCTGCCGAACTTCGAAAACGAACAGTCTCCGTCGAACTTGCAGGCCTGCACCAACACCACTTCCGTGGCAGTCTGCTCGGCAGGCTCGGGCAGATCACCGGGACCGCCGCACGCAACTGCGAGGAGCAGCGCCGTGCCCGAAACCAAGATCGCGCGCAGTGGGTCCGCCATTCAACCAAAAGTATAGGGCTTTTGTGCGGCCCGATACAGGGCGCACGCGGCGCCAATTTCCCATGGTAAAAGCGCCGGGTCAGCCATGCGCGTTTCACTCTCTTGGATCAAAGAACTGCTCCCGGGCCTCGTCGCCACCCACACGGAAATTGCCGAGCGCCTGACGCAGGCTGGCCTGGAGGTGGAGGCGGTGATCGAAATCGGTGCGGGGGCCGAACCCGCGCGAATCGCCGAGGTTAAGCAGGTCCAAGGGCATCCCAAGCGTTCCAATCTACAGCTCGTCATCGTGGATCCTGGCGGCGCTGAGCTCACCGTTGTTTGCGGCGCAAGCAACGTGCCACAGCCCGGCGGGCAGGTGGTGCTCGCACCTCTAGGCACAGTGCTGCCCGGTGTAGGTGAACTCACCGCTCGCGAGCTTGGCGGCGTGCTCAGTGAAGGCATGCTGCTATCAGAGGCGGAGCTGGGTCTTGCTGACGAATCCGACGGCATCTTGGTTTTTGCACCGGGCCGGTTTGCGGCCGGGACGCCGCTATTCAACGCCCTGCCGGCTGCACGGGACACAGTACTGGAGTTGGGCGTCACGCCGAATCGCCCCGACGCGCTTGGGCACGTCGGTGTGGCAAGAGAGCTCGCAGCTTTGCTGAGCTTGCCGTTCTCGCCGCCGCGGCCGCGCGCGCCAAAGGAACACGCCAAGGAGAAACTGGCGGACTTGGTGACGATCGACAACCAAGATCCGGAGCGCTGTCCCATCTACGGGGCAGGCGTGGTGCTCGGCGCGCAGGTCGGCCCCTCGCCAGAATGGCTACGTTGGCGTCTTTCGGTGTTGGGCGTGCGACCGATTTCCAACATCGTGGACATCACCAACCTACTGCTGTTGCAATTCGGTCAGCCATTGCACGCATTTGACCTTGACCGCGTTCGCGACTCCAAGATCATCGTACGACGGGCAACGCCAGCCGAAGCCTTCACAACCCTTGACGGAGAGAAGCACGTTCTGACCGATGACGACCTGGTCATCGCCGACGCCAACGCGGCAAGCGCCCTCGCCGGGGTGATGGGCGGCTTAGACAGTGAGATCAAAAGCGACACCCAGCGCGTCCTGATCGAATGCGCGTATTTCCAGCCGACGGGGATCCGGCGAAGCGCGCGGCGGCATGGGTTGTCGACTGAATCGAGCTTCCGCTTTGAGCGCGGCGTGGATCACGGTGCGGTCGCGTTGGTACTGGAGCATGCCAAGTCCCTCGTGGCCGAACTTGCCGGTGGGATCGTCGTGCCAGGGCACATCCTTGCAACCGGTGCGGCTATCGAGCTGCCGAAGGTTCGGCTGCGCCGACAGCGCATGAACGCACTGCTCGGCGTCGATGTGCCCTTCGATGAAGCCACGGACTTGCTGGAGCGTCTCGGATTCCAGAAGCTCAGCGCGACAGCAGACTCAGCTGAATTCGCCGGCGCCAGCTGGAGACCCGACGTTTCTCGGGAGGTCGACTTGATCGAAGAAGTCGCCCGAGTCCGCGGCTTGGACCAGATCCCCACGCTGCTTCCTGCGGTGGCACCCCAGGAGCCACGCACGACGGGCAAACTGAATCGAACGGTTGGCGACATTGCGGCGAGCCTGGGGCTCTCTGAAGCCGTCACCTACACCTTCGTGTCTGACAAGGAGCTCGCAGCGGTGCGGGCGCCGAAGAGCGTGATCCGACTGCAGAACCCCCTGAGCGAAGACCGAAATGTGCTGCGCACGAGTCTGCTGCCAGGCCTGCTCGACGCCGCGGCCCGCGCACAGCGGCACGGCGAACGCGCGATCCGACTCTTCAACGTGGGCGCGCGTTTCCTGGCGCCGACTTCCGAAACCGGCGGGGCGGCGGCCATGGCTGCACGGCCGCGGGTGACTGCGGATCTGGCGGTGCTTCCCGAGGAGCGCCCCAGCTTCGCCGCCGTGCTGAGCGGTCCGCGTCCCAGCTACATGGGCAAACCACAGAACGTCGACGTATGGGACGCCAAGGGCCTTTGCGTGGAGCTGCTGGGCCGACTTTGCGGGCGCGACGTGCGGGTCACGGGCGCCGCGGGTGCCGCGGAGGTGGCACATTTGCACCCCCGAGGCGCGGGTCTCGTATTCGTTGGCGATTCACCGGTCGGACGATTCGGACCGTTGCATCCCGACATCAGTGACGCGCTCGATCTTTTGGGAGAGGTCTTGATCGTCGAAATCGATCTCGCGGCTGTGGAAGCACTGCCGCCACACGTTCCTCGATTCAAACCGATCCCACGTCTGCCAGCGGTGACTCGAGACTTGGCCATCGTCGTAAAAGAAGACGTGGCCGCGTCGGAGGTTGAGCGGGTGATCCGGCAGCATGCTGGAGATCTCTGTGAGACCGTGGAGCTCTTCGATCTATTCCGGGGCGGATCCATTCCGAGCGGACACCGGTCCCTGGCGTTTCACATCGTCTACCGCGATCCCCTAGCCGCGCAGAATAGCGACAAGGCGCGTACGTTGACGGATCGGGAAGTGGACCAGCGCCATGACAAAGTCGTCAAAGCGGCTCGCAGCGAGCTCGGCGCCGAACTGAGGACCTAGTGCGAGAATCCGCCGCTGCTTGCCTGGTCCTCGTGGTCCTCGCCTGCGCTACGGCAAGCGGCGGGACGGCGCACGCGCAACCTAAAGCAAAGGCTGACAGCGACGAAGCGGGGAAGTCCTCCGACAAGTCGACGGATAGCAAAGAAGCCGAGGGGCTTCCCGAAGGCGATGACGACGTGACGGCAGATGCGCCGCTGCCCGATCCGAGGGCCGGCGAACAGTTTCCGGCCCCCGTCGAGTCTGTACCCGTGGTTCCCGCGCGCCGCTGGCTGTCCATCGGTCTCGATCTGAGCGCGCTTGTGCGGCCCTCCGGTCAGGACGACATCCGCTATCTGCCCGGCGTGTTCTGGGGCGGACACGCGCGTGCAGAGCTCACAAGTTTTTTGGGGTTGCGCGTCTATTTCACCCGGGGTGAGCACAGCGTGAGTCTGGACCCGGGGTCCCTGACGCCGGTCACGGCATCGCAGGGAAACGTCACGGTGAGCAGCATCGGGAGTCGCATCGAGCCAACGCTGCAGATTGAGGACCGTGCTCGGCTGTTCCTAGGACTTGGCGTCGCATGGAGTCGCCTCGTCGCGCCCGAGCCCGAGACGGAGCCGCGCTGGCGCAGCTTCGAGCGCTCTGGCGTGTTTCTGGAGTGGACCGCGGCGGTCGGAGCTCTTTTCGACGTGATCGAGGATCGTGCGGGCGTGGTGCTCTCTGTGCATGGCGGCACGACCAGCAACGCCTCCGGCAGCGCCTTCGACACCACGCAGGCGATCGACCACAATGGACAACGCGCCCGAGTAGGCGGGTTGCCCATCAGTGAAACGACCTTCGGGGTAACCGCAGGCGTCGAAGCCATCTTCTAGTCATGTTGCGTCTCCATAGCGTCGCCCTTTGTGTGCTGGCGACGGCGTGCTCTCAGACTTCCCAACAGCCCGGCAAGGTCCAGTCGAGCAGCGTCGTCATCCCCGCGGCGCGCCCCCCGAAGACGCCCCCCGACGACACGCCCGCCCCAAGCAGCAACG
>CALMUT010000229.1 GCA_937872925.1 uncultured Myxococcales bacterium
GCGCCCCCGTCGTTTCCAGCGCCCCCGGTGTCGCCGGTACTTCCCGCGGATCCCGACGTCCCAGCGGCGCCGGCCCTGCGGGGGTTTCCGGGGTTGCCTCCGCTGCTCGCATCGGCGCCAGCGTCCTGCCCCGCGCCGCCAGTCCCGCTACTCGACGAATCGTCACTGCTTCCGCACGCGGCGGCCAAGCCCAAAGCAAATACCGAACAGACCCAAATGTGTTTCGCTGACATGTTCCAATAGTCGCGCTCTTGGCAGGCCAAATCAAGGCTTGGAGCCTGAGCATTGAGTGAGCAGATCCTAAGCAACTCGCAATCCTCCTCATGTTTCATAGGCCAGGGACTCAGAGGGCGCTGGTCAGCGGCCAAACGAGGAACTGCAGGCGCCACCGCAGCCGAGACGACGCCTTGCGGCCCCGGAAGGCGGTCCGGACACGCTATGCTTGCAGCCGCATGCTGGATTGGGACGATCTGAGGCACTTTTTGGCGATCAGCCGCCAGGGTACTTTGGCGCGCGCCGCGCGGGATCTTCAGGTCAACGCCACCACGGTGGGCCGGCGCCTCGCGGCGCTTGAAGAGCGAGTGGGCGCTCGTCTTTTTGACCGCACGCCCGAGGGCTACATGCTGACCCAGGCGGGACGAGATCTGTTGCCCTACGCGGAGCGCATTGAAGACGAAGTGCTCGCGGTCGAGCGCGCGGTGGTTGGCGCGGACGAGCGCCTAGCCGGAACGGTTCGGGTCAGCGTCACCGAGATGATCGGGACTCGTTTCATCGCACCCCACCTGGGGCAGTTCGCGAAAAAGTACCCGATGATCACCCTGGATCTAAACTGTACGGCGCGCACCGTCAGCCTCGCGCGCCGCGAGAGCGACATCGCGCTGCGCCTGGCGCGTCCACGCGAACCGGATCTGGTCATCAAACGCATGGGCACGGTGCCCATGGCATTGTACGCTTCCAAGGCCTATCTGGATGCCACGGGGCGCCCGGCAGAACCCGAGCACAGCTTGGCTGGACACCAGGCACTGCTCTTCGCGGACGCGCGGCCCTTTGCCATTGAGAACGACTGGTTCGAGCAACGCCTGGACGGCGCGCGGATCGTGCTGCGTTCTGACAGCGTGAGTTCGATCGTGTCCGCCGCGGTCAGCGGTCTGGGCATCGCGCTGTTGCCGTGTTCTGTCGCCAGCGGAGAGGCCAGCCTAGAGCGAATTGCGACCGCTTCCGCGCCGGAACCGCGCGTGATCTGGCAGGCCGTGCATGGCGAACTCGTGCGATCCCCGCGGATCCGTGCTGTCGCCGACTTCCTGATGAGCATCGTGCGCAACGATGGTGGCGGCCCAATAGACGCCTAAGCTGTCGTTTTTATAGGCTTTTTAGCGACGCCCGGGTCACGCCCTGCCCTGCCCCAAAAAGGGCTTATGCAAGCAATGCCGAAAGAGTAGTCTGCCGCCGCCCGGCCGGCCGAGGCGCGGGAAAAAAGCCCATGGCACTGATCGCATTCGGCATCATCGCGACCGCACTGCTGCTCGCCGCCGCCCTCGTCGTCACGACAAAAAATCTCGTGCATGCCGTGCTGTGGCTCGCGGCGACGCTGATCGCAACCGCAGCGCTCTACGTCACGCTGCAAGCCCCGTTTATCGCTGGCATTCAAGTCCTACTCTACACCGGCGGAGTGATCACGCTGATGCTGTTTGGCGTGATGCTGACCCGACGCCACGAGCGCGTGCTCGTCGAGAATGACTCCAACCCGAAGCGACGGCCCCTGGCGCTTGCGACGTCATTGGGTCTGTTTGCGCTGCTGGCCTACGCAATTCTGCAGACCCCGGATCTGCCTCGTTCTCCCTCGGGCAAGATGACGACGACCGCGGATATCGGACGTTCCTTCCTCGGTGAGCACCTGCTCGCCTTCGAAGTGCTGAGCGTGCTGCTGCTCGCAGCGATGATTGGCGCCATCGTTCTAGCGCGCCGCTACGATCAGGGGGCGGAGCCACGCAGCGTCGTGCGAAAGAAGACGGCATGACTCCCCTTGCCTACATCTTGCTGCTCGCCGCCGCGCTGTTTTGCACCGGCGTGTATGCCGTGTTGACGCGCACAAACGCCATTGGCCTGCTTCTGGGCGTCGAGTTGATGGCAAACGCCGTCAATATCAACTTCGTGGCCTTTTCCAGCTACGCCGGAGGCCATGCGGGCCAGGTCTTCGCCGTCTTTGCCATCGCCCTGACCGTGGCGGAAGTCGTCGTGGGTCTTTCCCTCGTGATCTTGCTGTATCGCGCGCACAAGGGCATCCGCGTGGACGAAGCCCGGGCGCTTTCTCACTGAGCCACGCATGCAACTTTCTGCTCCGCTCAGCATGGCCCTGGCCACGATCCTGCTCCCGCTATTGGGTGCACTCCTCATCGGGCTGTTGCCCGCCCTGCGCAAATCCGGCAAGCCCGCGGCGTACCTTGCCGTCGCCGCAGCGCTGGGGTCCCTGCTCGCGGCGATCAAGCTCCTCAGCGACCAGCTCGCCGAGCCCGGACGTGTGGTCTTAGAAGTCACGCGTTGGATCCCTGTGGAAGGCGCGACTGCCGCAGAGATCGGCATCCGCCTCGATGGCGTCAGCGCGCTGATGCTCGTGGTCGTTACTGGGGTCGCCTTTTTGGTTCAGCTCTTTTCCCTGGAGTACATGGCTGCCGAACCGCCGCCAGCACTGGGAAGGTACTTCGGTTACCACTCGCTATTCATCGTCGCGATGAACATTCTGGTGCTCGCTCCCAACCTGCTGCAGTTGTTCATCGGCTGGGAGCTCGTTGGGCTCACCAGCTATCTGCTCATTGGCTTCTATTGGGAAAAGCCCAGCGCCGCGCGTGCTGCGGTCAAAGCCTTCTGGATGACCAAGCTCGCAGACATGGGTTTGGTCGTGGCCCTGATCGTGCTGTACCGGGATAGCGGCGGATTTTCTTGGACCGCGGCACTTTCTGCCGGCACGGCCAGCATCGTCACCGCCCTGCTCTTTGTGGCCGTCATGGGCAAGAGCGCTCAGTTCCCGCTGCACATCTGGTTGCCGGACGCCATGGAGGGACCGACCCCGGTCAGCGCGCTGCTGCACGCGGCAACCATGGTCGCCGCGGGTGTGTACTTGATCGTGCGCGTCTATCCCCTCTTCGACGCCGCGCCAGACACACGCTTGGTCATGACCTACATCGGGTCGTTTACGGCGCTCTTCGCCGCCATCGTCGCGGTCGTGCAGACAGATATCAAGAAGGTGCTGGCCTACTCGACCTGCTCCCAACTCGGCTACATGGTCGCGGCCCTCGGCGCCGGTTCTGCCTTCGCCGGGTACTTCCATCTGACGACCCATGCCTGTTTCAAAGCACTGCTTTTTCTTGGCGCCGGTGCGGTGATCCACGCGGTGCATTCCAACGAGCTGACCGACATGGGCGGGCTCTTCGGCAAGATGAAGCTGACGGCAGTGACCTTCATCGTCGGCGCGCTTGCCCTGGCCGGCGTACCCGGGCTGGCCGGCTTCTTCTCCAAGGATTTGATCCTCGAAGTGCTGTACGAGAAGCAGCAGTTCGCCCCCCTTGTCGCGCTACTGGCGGCGGCGTTCCTCACGGCGTTCTACATGGGCCGCGTGATCTTCTTGGCGTTCTTCGGGGCGCCGGGCAAAGCCACCCAGTCCGCGCACGATGGGCACTTCCCCCTCAGCGCGCCGCTGGTCGCGCTCGCGGCGCTCTCTCTAGCGGTCGGCTTCTTCGGCGGCAACATCGCGGAACTCAGCGGGGCGCCTTATCAGTTCCACGTCGGCGCCGTCGGCATCGTGGGCACCTTGCTGGGCCTCGGCGGCCTGCTGCTGGCGTACCTGATCTACGGCAAGAAAAGCGTCTCCCTCGACGCGTTTTCTTTTCTCGCTCCGGTGGGCGCCCTGGCGCGATCCGGCGCCGTGGATCGAGCCTACCAAGCCGTATTCCGACGCGGCGTGCTGGTGTTGGCGGGCGCGGTCGGCTGGTTCGATCGCTACGTCATCGACGGTGTGATGAACTTTCTGGGTTGGGGCGCCATCGTGGGCGGCCGGCAATTGCGCCGCATCCAAACTGGAAATGTGAGCGACTACGTCTACGCCGTGGTGGCCGGCGCCATGTTGCTTTTGGCCTGGGGCATGTTCGGATGAACGCGCTGCCTCTGCTTGGGATCATCGTGGCGGCTCCGGCCATTGCCGGCGTGCTGCTGCTGCTGCTGCCAAGCCGCGCGCGCCTATTGGTTCGCTTCACCGCGCTACTCGGCGCCGCGATCGCCCTCAGCGGCAGCGTCGTCGTCGCGGTTCGCTACGACCGCCTACTGGGCGGCTTCCAGATGGAAGAGCGCTACCCCCTCGTGCCGAAGCTGGGGATATTCTTGCGTCTTGCCGTGGACGGATGGGGCGTCTCGCTGCTGCTGCTCACGGGCATCATCATCTTTGCGGGCGTGCTCGCCACTTGGACGCTGAAGACCCGGGAAAAAGAGTTCTTCATCTATCTGCTGCTGCTGGTGGCCGGCGTCCTTGGCGTATTCGTATCCCAGGACTTGTTTGTCTTCTTCCTGTTCTACGAAATCGCCGTCTTGCCCATGTACCTGTTGATCGGGATCTGGGGCTCGAGCCATGCGGTGACGGAAGCAGGTCCCTTTCGCTACGTTTGGAAGGTCTTGGATATTGGCGGCCGCGAGTACGCGGCCATGAAGCTCACGCTGATGCTGCTCGTGGGCTCGGCTTTCATCCTGGTGGCGATGTTTGCGCTTTACGTCGCTGCCGGCAGCACGAGCTTCGATTTGGAGCACCTGGCCAGCGTGAAGTACGACCGCTCCCTGCAGCTGTGGGCCTTCCCCGCGCTGTGGCTCGGCTTTGGCTCCCTGGCGGGTGTTTTCCCCTTCCATACGTGGTCCCCAGACGGCCATGCGTCTGCGCCCACAGCCGTCAGCATGTTGCACGCGGGGGTGCTGATGAAGCTGGGCGCATTCGGCATCATGCGCGTGGGCATGGTGCTCTTGCCCGAGGGCGCCCGAGAGTGGGCGCCGCTGGTCGGCGGCATTGCCGTGGTGAACGTGGTCTACGGCGCCCTGTCCGCGATGAGCCAGAAAGATCTGAAGTACATCATCGCGTATTCGTCCGTCAGCCACATGGGCATTGTGATGCTTGGCGCTGCCACCCTCACGCCCATGGGTTGGAACGGCGCCGTGTACCAGATGTTCGCTCACGGCATCATGACCGGGCTGTTCTTCGCTCTCGTCGGACTCGTCTACGAGCGCGCGCATACGCGCCACATCCCCAGCATGGGCGGCTTCGCCAAGATCATGCCCGGAGTTGCCGCGTTTTTTACGCTGGCGTGCCTGTCGTCGTTGGGGCTGCCGGGCACCGCCGGCTTCGTTGCCGAGCTCCTAGTATTCGTCGGTGCGTATCAGAGCGCACATTCTTGGTGGGCGCTGCCGGCCATCCTCGGCGCCTTCATCACCGCGGTGTATGTGCTGCGTGCGGTAAAAACGATCTTCTGGGGTCCCGGCCCGGCTGAGAAGTTCGTCGATCTGTCCGACGCAAAGAAGACCGAGTGGGGCGCGTTGTGGATCCTCGGTGCGGCATTGGTTGTATTCGGCGTCTGGCCGGACTTGGTGCTTTCGTTCATCGATCGCGCCACCCCCGACTATCTCTCCGCGGTGCTCGGAGGCAGCAAATGATGCCCTCCGCTGCAGACTTCCAGCCCCTCGCCATCGACTTCGGCGTGCTGGCACTGATCCTTTCGCTGATCCTTGGCGACCTGCTGCTGGGCGCCAAGAGTGGCAAGATCTTGGGGCTGAGCGCAGGGCTGTCGCTGCTAGTGCTGCTGGCGGCCACGTTCAACTTGAACCTGAACGGTTCGGCGTTTTCGGGTGCCTACGTTGGCGACGCTTGGAGCACGTTTTTCAAGCGGCTGTTCCTGCTTTCCGGCGGTCTCGCCATCCTGGGCGGTCTCGATCACGTCAGTCGGCATTACCCACACCGGCAGACCGAGTTTTACCTGATGGTGCTCAGCAGCGTGCTGGGCATGACGCTCTTGCCTGGCGCCCGGGACTTGATCTTGCTTGTGGTTTGTTTCGAACTCATGGGTGTCCCGCTCTTTGTCTTGGCCGCGTACGCCAAGACGGACGACTCCCAGGGCCGTCTCAGGCACGCGCCCGAAGCGGCGCTGAAGCTGTACCTAGTTGGCGTCGCCAGCACCGCGCTGATGCTATTCGGGCTCTCGTGGATCTACGGCATGTCCGGGACGACTTCCATCGATCGACTGATGGCAGCGGCGAATTCGCCCATGATCACCGCCGGTGGCGTACTGGTGCTCGCCGGCCTTGCCTTCAAGATCGGGGCGGTGCCCTTTCATTTCTGGGTGGCGGATACCTACGAAGGTTCCAACACACCATTCGTTGCGTTCCTGGCTGTCGCGCCGAAGCTGGCTGGCTTCGTCGCGCTCGCCGCTGTGTTGCAACGCGGGCTCAATGCCAGTGATTTGCAACGGCCGATGCTGATCGCGATGGCAGCTGCGAGCATCGTGATCGGCAACGTATTGGCTATCACCCAGACCAACGTGAAACGTCTGCTGGCGTTTTCCGGTGTCGGACACATCGGGCTCATCTTGCTCGCATTCATCCCTGGCGACGCGCCCAGCATGACGATGTTGCTCTTCTACGGAGCGGCCTATGTGGTCACGAACATCGGGGCGTTTTTGGTGGTCGAAGCCATTGAAGACGCCGAGGGCGACTGCTCGCTGCAAGCCTTCGAGGGCCTGATCCATCGTTCCCCCGCCCTGGCTTTCGCGATGCTCGTCTTCCTGCTCTCCCTGGCGGGCATCCCCTTTGTGATTGGTTTCTGGGCCAAGCTCTATGTGTTTCTCGCAGCCTGGCAGGCTGGCCTCACCTGGCTCGTGGCCCTCGGGGCTGTGGCAGCGGTGGTGGGGCTATTTTATTACATGCAGGTCGCACGGGCGATGTTCATGAAGCCTGCGCGCGCGGAAGCAGCGGCGTTGCCTCACCGATTGGGACTCACCTTTGCGATAGCCATCTGCCTTGCCGGCGTGATCGTGCTCGGTGTGTTCCCCGCGCCCTTGCTCGACCAAGCCGAGCGCGCCGCCGCCAGCTTCGTGCTCGGCCCGCGACAGATCGCAGCGTTCTAGGCCCCCCGCTTCGCGCCCGCCGAACTCAGCCCTCGTCGTCGTCCGGGGGCGGTGTTGCGAAGTCGTCGTCACCGTCGTCGGGAGCTTCGATGCTCAGGCAGACCTGCGGATCGGGGTCATCGGGCACCGGAGACAAACAAGGCTGAGGTGGCGGCCCCGCGTCGTCTTCGATCATCGGCTCCAGACACACCTGCGGCCCGTCGTCGTAGTAGCGCTGGGACAGACACGCCTCTGGCTGCGTCTGCTTTTCGGCGCAGCCCTGGGCGGCGCCGGCCACCCCTGCGGTCGCCAAAGCCGCCGCGAGAAAGCGTCGCCGTCGCTCGAGTATGATCCGCCGGTCTCGGCTCATGGGGACGAGTGTGCGCCCGCCCTCCCGCGCTGGCAAATCTCCACGGGAGCCTCGCCGCAGCCTCGGTTCCGGGCCCTTGCGCCCGGGTCACTTCGGGGGTTTTCATCGCTGTCGTGCTACCCGAAGACATAGGCGCTGGTGTGACCCTGGCCGGTCGCTATCGGATCGAGCAGGAACTGGCACGGGGTGGCGAGAGTCGCGTGTTTCGCGCTGCGGAGTTGCGCACCGGGCGGGAGGTAGCGCTCAAGGTGTTGGCTCGTGATCCCTCCGACAAGACCTGGGCCGCCCGCTTTCGTCGTGAAGCCAACTTGGCGCGGCAGCTGCAGCATCCCAACACGGTACGGCTCTTGGACTTCGATGTGGATGCCGACACCCTGCCCTTCATCACCTACGAATTGCTACCCGGAGAAACGCTGCGCACGCTGCTCAACAAGGACGGCGCACTGGGAGAGGCCCGGACGCTGCGTATCGCGACTCAAATCCTCAAGTCGTTGATGGAGTCCCACGCGTTGGGCGTCGTGCACCGAGACATCAAACCCGAGAACATCTTCGTGTGCGACTTTGCAGGTGAAACCGACTACGTGAAGGTGCTGGACTTTGGCATCGCCAAGAGCATGGAATCCGAGGCAACTGTGCTCACTTCGGACGGCATGCTCGTGGGGACTCCGCGATACATGCCACCGGATCAGATCCGCGGCTTGCCGCCGGCACCGAGCATGGATGTGTATTCGGTCGGGCTGCTGATGGCGGAGATGCTGTCGGGACGGTCCGTGGTGACGGAAGAACACGCGGCGGCTTGTCGCCGTCAGTTGTCACCGGAGCCTCTGGAACTTCCAGATTTGGTGCAAGGGAGCCCGCTGGGGCCTGTCATTCGACGCGCCGTGGACAAGGATCCAGCGCAGCGGTTCCAACTCGCCGGGCACTTCTTGGACGCGCTTGGGGCGGCAGCTTCCTTTCCGGCGCCGGTTCGGGGTCGGGAGCTTCCCAACACCGTGGACGCGGTACCGCTCCGACAGCTATTGGGCGAAGAGCCCCTGAGGGCGCCCGTCCGTTCGGATCCGCCGCCCCGGGATCCGTCGGCGCCCCCCGCTCTGTGGAGCGACGCGCCGCCGGCCATCACCAGCCAACCTGCCGGTGCGGCGCATCCCCACCCGCTGATGTGGCTGGGGCTGGTCTGCGGGATCCTCGGCATGGTGCTGGGCACCATCGGCATCGCGCTGGCTCTGCTGCGGTAGCGGCGAAGCGGTCTTGGGCTTCGCCCATCACTCACCTCAGGGAGCCGACGTTGGCGGCGCCTTGGGTGTGGGCACCGGCGTTCGTGGCGTGCCGGGGGGAACGGGCTTCAAGCCGCCGGGCACGGGAATGGGACGCACGCCACCGGGGGGCGGCATGCTGCCGGGTGCGGGATGTCCTGGAGGCATCGACGTGGGACGCATGCCGCCACCTGGACCGCCGGGGCGCATGCCGCCCGGGGGACCGCCCATGCCGGGACCGCCCATCATGCCTTGCTGCTGCTCCAGCATCTTCAGCTGACCCAGCACCGCATCATAGTTGCCCATCATGCCGCGGCAGTTCTCGGGTGGGATGTTGTCCGTCTTCGACTTCACCATGCCGCAGGTCGCGCTTTCCTTGCCTAGGTCCGCGCACAGTTTCTCGACTAGGGTGTCGCAGACCGCGCGCGCCGCCTTGAGTCGTTCCAGCGTGCCGGGCACGTCCTCCAAGGCCGCATTGCAGGCGGCGAAGGGCATCACTTCCGCAGCAGACTTGGCCTGCAGGCAGCCCGCGGACTTATCGCCCGCTTCCACACAGATCTTGTCTTGCCAGGTCTTGCACGGCCCCGTGACCTCCCCGCTGGCGGCAGCTTTCGGCGCCGCAAACGGCGCTTTGCCCTTGGCCTTCGCGTCACGTAGCAACCAACCGCCCCCCACGCCGAGGGCCAGGCCCAGCACGCCGAGCACAATCGCAGTTGTCACAGGTGGCTTGGCGGGAGCCACAGGCGGGCGGCGCCGACCGCTGCGAGACCGATCCCGAGGGCTTCGGCTCTTGCGTTCCGACGCGGATTCGGCTTTGGCGGCCACGACGTCGTCGTCATCGTCGTCATCGTCTGACTTTTTGGACGTCGCGTCGTCATCGGACTCGTCTGACTTCTTGGACGTCGCGACATCGTCGACATCGTCGTCATCGTCGTCATCGTCGTTATCCCCGTCATCGTCTGACTTCTTGGACGTCGCGTCGTCATCGTCATCGTCATCGTCATCGTCGTCATCGTCGGACTCGTGGTCGTCAGACTCTTTGGATGTCGCGTCGTCGTGTGCATCGTCGCGCGCCTCGTCGTCAGTTGCGTCGTCGCGATCGGCCTTGGGGTCTTTTTCGTCCTTTTTCACGGCGCCAACCTAGAGTGGAACCGGCATCTGCACCAGCCAAGTTTCAGCCCCCGGCAGCTTCGAGTGGAAAAGGGGCAAAAACCCGGGCGCGTCGCGGCTCACGGCGCCAGTGGGGCCCTGCTGACCGAGCGAAAGCGGCCAGATTTGACCGACCCTCGGCGGGCAGTTAGGTTTCGCGGCCCCGTAAGGCCAGCCCATCTTCAGCGGCTCCCGGGGACACGAAGGAGCGGGAAAAGCATGAGCGCAAAGTTCAAGAACCTCGTCGATCTTTGGGAGCGCAGCTGCAAGGAGTTCGCCGACCGCGAACTCTTCGGCACCAAGAAAGACGGACGTTGGGAGTGGATCAGCTACGGGGAGTTCAAGACTTTGGTCGATGACTTCCGCGGCGGTCTCGCCAGCCTGGGCGTCGGCCCCGGGGACAAGGTCGGCATCGTCAGCGACAACCGCGTGGAGTGGGCCGTTGCCTGCTATGCCACCTACGGACTCAAGGCCGAATACGTGCCCATGTACGAGGCGCAGAAGGCTGATGAGTGGCAGTTCATCTTGGACGACTGTGGCGCCAAAGTCGTGATCGGTGCCAAAGCCGACATCACCGCCAAGCTCAAGAAGGTCAAAGACGGCGTCGCCTCCCTCGAGCACGTGATTTGTCTGGAAGCAGACGAAAGCGACGACCACTCCTACGCGGCGCTGCTCGCGGCCGGCAAGAAGAAGCCCGTCAAGGCGCAGCAGCCAGAGCCCAGCGACACCGCCGGGTTCATCTACACCTCCGGCACCACGGGCAACCCCAAAGGCGTGATCCTGAGCCATGGCAACATTGCGAGCAACATCAACGCCATCCACTCGATCTTTCCCTTCAGCCCCGACGACCGCTCGCTGTCGTTCTTGCCTTGGGCGCACAGCTTTGGGCAGACCTGCGAACTGCACGCCCTGCTCTCGATGGGCGCGTCCCTGGGCATCAATGACGAAGTGCCGAATTTGGTAGCCAATCTGGCTGAAGTGAAGCCCACGATCCTGTTCGCGGTGCCGCGCATCTTCAACCGCATCTACGACGGCGTGAACAAGCAGATGGCCGACAAGCCAGGCTTCATTCAGAGCCTGTTCCGCGCGGGCATCCAGAACGCCACCCTGAAAAACGCCGGCAAAGACGTCAGCCTCTTCGGCGGCATCGGGCTCGGCTTGGCTGACAAGATCATCTTCAGCAAGATCCGCGACAAATTCGGCGGACGCCTGCGTTTCGCAGTCAGCGGTAGTGCCGCACTTGCTAAAGAAGTCGCCGAGTTCATCGACGCTTTGGGCATCGAGGTCTACGAAGGCTACGGCTTGACGGAGACGAGTCCCATCGCCACCGCAAACTTCCCAGACAATCGCAAGATCGGCAGCGTTGGCAAAGCGATCCCAGGAGTCACCATCACGATCGACAAGAGCGTGACGGACGATCCCAAGAATGGCGAAATCTTGATCAAAGGCCCGAACATCATGCAGGGCTATCACAATCGCGATGAAGAGAACGCCAAGGTGCTGATGGAGGATCGCACCTTCCGCAGCGGCGACATGGGCTACCTCGACGACGAGGGCTATCTCTACATCACCGGTCGCATCAAAGAGCAGTACAAGCTCGAGAACGGCAAGTACGTCGTGCCGTCTCCGCTGGAAGAGGAACTCAAGCTTTCACCCTTCATCGCCAACGTGATGATCCACGGCGCCAACAAGCCCTTCAACGTCGCCCTGGTGGTTCCGGATATGGATTCCCTCAAGAAGTGGGCGACGGAGACCGGCGTCGATCTTGGTTCCGTCGAAAAGAGCGATAAGGTCCGGGATTTGCTGGAAAAAGAGCTGAAAGAACGGAGCGCGGGCTTCAAGGGCTTCGAGCGCCCCCAGAAGTTCACCATCACCGTCGATGACTTCACCACCGAAAACGGAATGTTGACGCCGACCATGAAGCTCAAGCGCCGCAACGTCCTGGCCAAGTACGAGGCCGATCTCGACGCGCTATACAAGAGCGACGACAAACGGGAAGCCAAGCGGGCTTGACACAAGGCGTCACTCATGACAATCAAAGGGTGAAGAGCGAGGAAACTCATATGCCGTCCACGAACCTCATGCAGCACGTTTTCGCCGGGATTTGTCTCCCGTGCGGCGACGTCAGCGTGCCTGCGGTTTCGGAGGCGATTGAGTTACTGATCTAGACTCAGCTCTTCTTTCGATCCCAACCGCGGGCACCTGAAAACGGTGCCCGCGGTTTTTTTTGTTTGTTTTTTTCGGAGTGAAGTCATGCCCCCTTTGGAACCTTTACATTGGAAGAAGAAACCCATCCCCGAGTTGGTGCGACTGGCGTGGCCGACCGCGATCTCGATGCTGTCCTTCAGCATTCAGACGCTGGTCGATACGCTCTTCGTCGGCCGGCTCGGGGCACGTGAACTGGCGGCCGTGAGCCTCGGCGGAGTGGTCGCGTTTTCCCTGATCTGCTTTGGGTTTGGGCTGCTGCGGAGCACAAAAGTGGCGGTTTCCCAAGCCGTCGGCGCGGGCAATGCCGAGCGTGTTGGCGAGATCTTGCGCGCCGCGGTGTGGCTCTCGCTCTTGCTTGGCGTCGTCACAATCGCCGCGGGACGGTTTGTGCACAGCCACGTCGTGGCGCTCGGTCCAGATCTCGTCAGCGGCCAATTGGCTGCGCGCTACGTCGACGTGCGCAATCTGGGCGCTGTGCCGTTCCTGTTTGCGGTGGCGGTGCGCGAGGCCCTGTATGGAACAGGCAACGCCCGATTGCCCCTGCGCGCGGCACTTGCGGCCAACGCCACGAATGTGGTGCTCGATGCGCTACTCATCTTCGGATTCGGCCTCGGCGTGGAAGGTGCAGCTTGGGCGACGGTCGGAGCCGCCGTGGTGGAATCGTTCATCTTGCTCGCGGCGCTGCCCAGGGCCAGAGAACTTGCAGCCCGCCCCAGCGCGGCGGAGCTACACGAACTACTGCGCCTCGGCGTACCCTTGGGACTTCAGTTTGTTCTCGAGGTCGGCTCGTTCACCGTGATGGTTGTTTTTCTGAGCCGAACTGGGCAGGCCCAACTCGCAGCGCATCAAATCGCGCTGCAACTCACGCACTTTTCGTTTCTACCCGCTCTTGCAGTGGGTGAAGCCGCCTCGGTGTTGGCGGGGCAAGCCATCGGCGCGCGTGAGGACGGATTGGTGCGTGTGGTGTCCCGAGGCGCTATCAAGCTAGCTTGGGCGTATTCGGGCAGCTGCGCGCTATTGTTCATCCTGGGGTCGGGCGTGATCCCCAGCTGGTTTTCCCCGGACCAAGACGTGCAAGGGGTGGCCACCCGGCTGCTTTGGATCGCCGCGGCGTTCCAGCTGACGGACGCGGCACACGCCGTTGCACGCTCGGTACTTCGCGGCACCGGCGACGTTCGCTTCCCCGCGATCCTCAGTGTCACCACTGCCTGGGTGGTGCTGCCCTTCAGCACTTGGCTGCTCGGTCTCCACTTGGGTTGGGGCGCGGTGGGCGCATGGCTTGGGCTTTCCCTCGAAATCGGCTTTGGCGCCGGCATGCTCTGGCTCCGACTGGAGCGCGGCGGCTGGAAGGCAGTGGCCGAACGGGCGCGAGCGCGCACGCTCGAGGGAAAACGCCGCGTGGCGGTCGCCTGAAAGGACGGTGGCACAAGGTCGGCCAGAGAACGAGCACGCTAGCGTTCAGACTATTCTGAGCTTCCTGCGCATTCTGTGGATGTTGGCCGGCGCAAGGGGGCGGCGCCGGCCAAGGATCTGCGAGATCTCCAGCATCTCGAGCCGCACGACGGTGTGTGGTACGAAGCATGCACATGGCTCCAAGGAAGGACACACGCCTTTGCGCACCTGCCAACACGGTGCGTTGCAACATTCAAGGAGGAGACTGATGAAGACTCAGATCGTCGTGGTATTTCTTGCGGGCTCGGCGCTGCTCGGGTGCGAGAAGGACAAACCCCAACCCACTTCGGCCAACGCATCCAGTGCCCCTGTGGCGATGGACCACGCGAAAATGGGTCATGCGGCATCGGCTGGCCCGACGACCCCAGCTTCCAGCGCCGTGGCGATGGGCACCAAACACGATCCTCCAATCACCGCCGACAAGGGGCCGGCAGGCCACTGGTACTGCGACATGGGCGGGAGCGTGCACTACTCGCAAGCAACAGAGGGCGACGGCAAGTGCGCCGTGTGCAGCATGAAGCTCATCCACAAGAAGTAGAAGCGCCGCCCATTCCGGGGCGCGCGGTCCTAGGTTGCAGCCAGGGGCAGTCCCACGGTGAAGCGCACCGCCAGACCGGCATTCTCCGCCGTAAGCGTTCCGCTGTGTTGTTCCACGATGCGTGAAGAGATGCTCAGCCCGAGCCCGCTGCCTCCCCCTGGCCCAACGTGGAACGGATCGAAGAGTCGTTCTAGATCGGCGTCGGAGATCTCGGGACCGTCGTTTTCGATCACGATCTCCGCCTGTTTGCCGGACCGCACACAGACTTCCACGCGACCGCCCTCGCTGCCCACGGCGCGGAAGGCGTTGAGCACGATGTTGAATACGACTTGAATCAGTTGGTCGCGGTCGCCCAGCACCATCACCGCGGCCCCCGGCACTTCCAATTTCACGCGCACGTTGCGTTTCTTCGCGTCCGCCATGACCAACTCGGTGACGCTTCGCCCCACTTCGCGCAGATCCGTGCGCGTCAGTTCGGGCACGCTCGGCCGAGCAAAGCTCGAAAACCGTTCGCTGACGCGCTCCAGACGTTCCAGTTCGGCACGGTGCAGTTCCCAGAGCCTGCGCTCTTCTGCGTCCTTGGGGATCACTGCGTCCACGATTTCCGCAGTGCCCTTGAGGGCATGCAGCGGGTTTTTGATCTCGTGCGCTACTCCGGCGACCAACTCGCCCAGCGCGCTCAGCTTGCCGGCGCGCACGAGCTGGGTCTGCAACCGCTGCTGTTCCACCAGTGCCGCTTCCAGCTCAGCACGCCGTCGCTGCTCGCGATCCGACAGCACGCCGGCCACCACACCGACTACGTTGTAGAGCACGATTTCCAGCGCCTTGTGCAAGGTATCCGCCGGGTCCATGTGCATCAGATGCCCCATGTGGCCGAAGGCATGCGGCAAGTAGGTCAGCGAAACGATCAGCGCAGCGGAAAGGCCTCCGCGGAGCCCAGAATGGGCCGCTGCGATAATGATGGGCAGGTAGTACAGACGTCGAAGCACGTCGTGCACCCAGGCCACTTCGCTGCTCGTCACGTAGTGGGACAGACTCACCAACAGGATCGGCAGCCAGACCCAGCCCAGCATCGTCGGCGCGAGCATGCCGCGGCCCGAGGGGCGGGCGCCCGGCGGGGAGGCACTTGCGGGCCCCGCAGGCTGCGCCCGATCCCCGGGGCTTTCGCTGTCTGCGCCAGCAGCGCTATCGGCACTGTCCACGCCAGCCGCGCCATCGGCACTGTCCACGCCAGCCGCGCCATCGGCACCTCCCGCGCTACCCGCGCCGGATGTCATACTTCACCATTCGGTACGCCAGAATGTGGCGCGGGATCTTCAGATACTGAGCCGCCTGCGTCACGTTGCCACGCTTGAGCTCCAAGACGCGTTCGATCACGCGCTTTTCCAAGTCGACCAAGCTCAGTCCTTCCGGCGGCAGCTCCGGCCACTCCTGACCGGCGGGGGGGCTCGGGCTGGCGTGGGCGGGCGGCAGGTCCTCGAGCCGCAGGCTGTCTCCCGGCGCGAGGATCACCAGGCGTTCACAGGCATTTTCCAACTGACGCACATTGCCGGGCCACGGGCGTGCACGCAGTTCCTCCATCAATTCATCAGGGATCGCAAGCTCCCGACCTTGAGCGAAGTGAGCGACAAAGTGCTGCACCAAGACGTCCAGATCTTCCGGTCGCTCCGCAAGTGGCGGGATGTGCAACTCCACCACGTTGATGCGATAGAGCAGATCTTCGCGGAAGCTGCCTTCCATGACCATCTGATTCAGGTCGCGATTGGTCGCAGCAACCAGCCGCACGTCCACGGGCCTGGCTTCGTCTGCACCCACCGTGTCGACGACCTTTTCCTGGAGCACGCGCAGCAGCTTTCCCTGCAACGCAAAGGGCAGTTCACCGATTTCGTCTAAGAATAGCGTGCCACGGTGTGCGCTTCGAAAGCGTCCTTGGCGCGCGCGGGTGGCCCCCGTGAACGAACCGCGCTCGTGGCCGAATAGTTCGCTTTCGAGGAGTTCGGCCGGCACGGCTGCGCAGGAAAGCGCGACAAACGGTCCCTCCGCGCGGGGGCTGCGCGCGTGAATCCGTCGGGCCAGCAGTTCCTTTCCGGTGCCGGTTTCCCCCGTGATCAGCGCACTCGCTTCCGACGCCGCCACGCGATCGGTCATCTCGAGCACACGACGCATGGCGTCTGATTCCGCCACGATGGGTCGCTCCACGCCCTGTGCCGCGCGGCGCAGGGCAATGACCTCGCGCGACAGCGCGCGCCGCTCCAGAGCACGCCGGACGACCAGGAGCAGGTGCTGCCGATTGAAGGGCTTGCCCACGAAATCAAAAGCGCCCGATTTCATGGCAGCCACCGCCGTGTCCACATCGCCGTAGGCAGTGATCACGATCACTGGCGTGTCGGAATTAGCGCTCACAGCCGCGAGCACGTCCATGCCGCTCTTCACCGGTAGTCGCAGATCGGTCACGACGAGATCGTGCACGCTGCGGTCGAAGCGCTCGATGGCAAGCTCCGCAGTCTCGACCGCTTCGACCCGATACCCGGCCTTTTCCAGGTTGTAGGTGGCAAGCTCACGCCCTGCGGGATCGTCTTCGACGAGCAGGATGCGTGCGCCGGTCATCGACTTCCCTCAGCCGCACTTGCCTGGTGCACAGGCACCGGGAGCACATTTCTTCTCCTTGCCGCCGGCCTTTTTCACGCCGGAGCTGGCGCTCGCCGCTGGAGGCACCTCCTTCGCCACGACGGGGGGCGGCTCGGCGCTCGCGACGCGAGCCGGCGTCGCCGCTGGGGTGCTGGCTGTCGAACTTGCTGGTGCAGGGGGCTCTTGGGTCGGGGGGTCGGACTTCTTGTCGCAGGCGAGGGCCAACAAGCCGCCCAGGACCCATGCGATCCGATCAGGGCTCAGATTCCTGTGCATGTCCCTGTTGGTAGCACGTTCGAGGCCAATCCCGTGAAGCCAGCGCATTTGGACTTTGGGCGAAAACTCCGCGGTTCTGCATGAGAATATTGTCAATTCCGCCTGCGACTATTGAGAGCTCTCCAGCAGAGATCCCAGATTTCGGCGTCCAATGCTCTGGGGCATGGGGCTTGTTCTCTCGCGCTAGGTGCGCCGCATTCTCACCTGGCTTTTTTTGCTGCTCCTCGGCTGCGCGGGCAATCTCGAGTCTGCCGCCGTTCGGGACTTAAATAACGACGAACTCCCGACGGCACGTCCCGCCGCCGCGCAGTCCGCCTCTGCTCAGAAGCGCGCTGAGTTCGACGGCAGCTTGCAGCGCTACGTCGCCTACGCCCTCGAGCACAACCCCGAACTAGAAGCGCAGTACGAAGAGTTCCGCGCCGCCACCTATCGGATCTCTCGGGCGCGACGGCTGCCCGAGCCGACCCTGACCTATACCTACTTCGTGCGAAGCGTGGAGACTCGAGTGGGGCCCCAGCGGCACCGCTTCGGGATCTCCCAGGCCTTCCCCTGGCCGACCAAGCTGTCCGCCGGCGCCGACGCTTCCGCCCTGGCCGCCCAGAGTGCCAAACGAAGGTTCGAAGCCAGCGCCCTGCGGGTTTCTGCTCGGGTTTCCGACGCCTACTGGGAACTCTGGCTCGTGTCGCAGGTGCGTCGGATCCAAAAGGAGCAGCTCGTGCTCTCGCGCACGACGAGTGATCTTGTCCGTTCTCGTCTAGAGATCGGCTCAGCTAGCCTTTCCGATGTCTCCCAGGCGGACCTCGTCGTATCCCGGGCCACGGACGTGATCGCTGGATTGGACGAAGCCGAGCGCCGAAGCCGAGCCGCGCTGCGAAGAGCGCTGGGCAGTCCCGATGGCGTTACCTTGCCTGTGCGAGCGGCAGCGCCACGCCTAGTTGCCCCCGCGGAGTCGGACAGCGCTCTCGTGGCAGCCGCGCAAGCGCATCCGGGAGTGGGCGCGCTCGAGCTGATGGCGCAGAGCAAGTCGAGCTCCGCGGAGAGCTCGAACGCCGATCGCTACCCGTCATTCGTGGTCGGTCTGGACTACATCGAAACGGGACCAGCCAAGATGCCAAACCAAGCGGACAGCGGCAAAGACGCCGTGATGGTGATGCTGGGCGTCAAGCTGCCGCTTTGGGGCGGCTCTTATGGCGATGAAGTGGATGCTGCGCGCGCGGATAGCGCATCCTTCAAGGCCCGCGCCGCCTCGGCTCGCAACGACGCTCGTTCTCGCGTCGATGTCGTACTCTCGGAGATCCGCGACGCCTTGCGCCGCGCAAAGTTGTATCAGCACACCCTCGTGCCCCAGGCCACCACGGCGCTAAGATCCGTGATCGGCAGCTACGCGGCGGGTCGCGCCACACTGCCTCAGCTCTTGATGGCGCAACGCGAGTTGCTGGAGATCGAGCTCTCGCTTGCCCAAGCGCGTGCCATGCACGCGCGGGCCTGGGCGCGGCTCGAGGACGCAGTGGGTCGGCCCGTGCGCGCCAAGGAAACGTCATGACCGGCGAGCCCGATCCAAGGGCGGGCGAAGCCGTCGCTCCGGAGCCCAGCGCCGACGCTCCGGTGCCGCAATCCCCGTCTGGCGGCGTGGACGCCCCCCGGTTGCAGTCGCCTGGCAGCGGAGACGCCCCCGTGCGCCTGCCCCCCCGACTGCGCAGCTGGGTGCTCCAAGTCGCAGCCCTCGTCGCTGTGCTCGTGGCGTTCCTCGGCGGGCTGTGGCTTGGCGCACCCGGCAGTTCCGACGAACACGCCCACGATGACGCGAGTGCGGAAGCCAAGGTCTGGACCTGCTCCATGCACCCGCAAATCCAGCTGCCCGACCCTGGGAAGTGCCCCATTTGCGGGATGGACCTGATCCCGCTGGACACGACCCACGGCTCGGGGCCGCCGACCGAAGTCAAACTTTCCGACCGAGCACGGCTCTTGTCCAAGCTGCAGACCGTGGTGGTGTCTCGTGGCAGCACGGCCGTGGAACTGAAGCTGCTCGGTCGCCTGGAAGTGGATGAAACCAAGCTGCGCACGGAAACTTCCTGGATCGGCGGTCGCGTGGAGCGTCTCTACGTTCGGACGACGGGCCAGAAAATCGGCCGCGGCCAAACCGTCGCTGCTCTGTACAGTCCTGAAGTGTACGCCGCGCACCAAGACTTGATCAGCTCGAAGAAGCAGATCGAGCGCTTGAAAAACGCGCTGCCCATCGCACGCACTGCTAGCGAAGCCACCTTAGAGTCCGCGCGGGAACGCTTGCGGCTCTTGGGTCTGCCCGACAAGGAGATCGCGGAGATGGAGCGCGAAAAGTCCCCGCGTCGCCAAGTGCGCATCCGCAGCTCCTACGGCGGCACGGTGGTGGAACGACTCATTTCCGAAGGCATGTACGTCACTCCGGGCACCCCCCTGCTCAAGCTGGCGGGCCTATCGGAGCTGTGGGTGCAGCTAGACGCCTACGAAGGAGATTTGCCCCAGATTTTCAAAGGGCAATCGGTGACGCTTTCTGTCGCTTCCCGCCCCGGAGAAACCTTCGAAGGCAAAGTCAGCTTCATCGACCCCGTGCTCAATCCGACAACCCGCACAGCACGCGTGCGCGTCGAGGTAGACAACAAGAAGCAGCAGCTGACACCGGGCACCTTCGCGGAAGCCGTGATCCACGCGGACGAAAAGAAGAAGGCAAAGGCGCCGCTGGTGATCCCAGAATCCGCGGCGCTGTTCACGGGCAAACGCTCGGTCGTGTACATCGAGAAGAAGTCCAAGGACGGATTGACGTACGAGCCCCGCGAGGTGCAACTCGGCCCCCGAGCCGGGAGTCTCTACCCGGTGGTGTCCGGGCTTTCCGACGGGGAAAGCATCGTGGTGCACGGCGCATTCGCCCTCGACAGCGAGCTGCAAATCCGAGGCGGACGCAGCATGATGACCCTGGACGACGATCTGGCGCGGCCCGAGCAAAGCGCTCTAGAAGTGCCCACCGCGTTCAAGAAGGGACTCGAACCGGTGGTGTCTGCGTACCTGACGCTGCAGTCTGCCCTGGCGTCGGACGACTTCAACAAAGCCAAGCAGAACATGGCCGACCTCGCGAAACGCGCCGAAGCGTTTCATCCCGCCTCACCGAAGGCCGCAAGCTTGGCGTGGCATGGCTTACGCGAGCAAATCGTGAACACCAGCAAGGCGGGTGCGAAGGCGAAAGACATCGCGACCGCGCGTTCTCGCTTTCAAGAAGTCAGTCTTTTGATGGTCGACGCGTTGCACCGCTTCGGAAACCCGACCGCCGAAGCCGTGCGTCTCGCCCACTGCCCCATGGCCGCCGGTGGCAAGGGGGCGCACTGGCTGCAGAGTGCAGCAGTCGTTGAGAACCCCTATTTTGGCGCGAAAATGCACAGCTGTGGGGACGTGGTGGAGGCGGTTTCGTCAGGCGCGCAGCTCAGCAAGAAGCCCGCCGAAGCGCCAGCCAAGCCAGCTGCGGGAGGGCACCAGCATTGAGTGGCGAGCCAAACGCATCCACGTTTTGGGAACGTCTGCTCGGCTTTTTCATCGACAACAAGCTGGTCGTGGTCGTGTTGCTTGGTCTGCTCGTGGTCGCGGGGCTCTCGGCATCACCCTTCCGGTTGGAGTCGTCGCTGCCGCGCGATCCCGTCGCAGTCGACGCCATCCCGGACATTGGTGAAAACCAACAGATCGTCTTCACCGAATGGCCCGGGCGCTCGCCGAAGGACATCGAAGATCAGGTCACCTACCCCCTGACGACCGCGCTGCTGGGCATGCCGGGCGTGCGCACGGTGCGCAGCTTCAGCATGTTCGGCTTCTCGACCATCTACGTCATCTTCGAAGATGGTGTGGATTTTTACTGGTCACGGTCGCGCGTGCTCGAAAAGCTCACGGCACTGCCACAGAACACCCTGCCCGACGGCGCATCTCCCGCCCTGGGACCGGACGCCACGGCGCTGGGGCAAGTGTTTTGGTACACATTGCAAGGGCAGGACGCGCAAGGACAAGTGACCGGGGGTTGGGATCCTCACGAACTTCGGAGCGTGCAGGACTGGACCGTGCGCTACGCCCTGCAATCCGTGCCCGGGGTCTCCGAGGTCGCATCCGTGGGCGGTTACGTTCGCGAGTACCAAGTGGACGTGGATCCCGAGGCCCTCTTGGCGCGCAGCATCAGCATCGACGAAGTGGCGCGCGCCGTGGGCAGCGCGAACTTGGACGTCGGCGCGCGCACCCTGGAGATCAACAAAGTCGAATTCGTCGTACGCGGCGTGGGATTCATCCAAAACGTCGCGGATCTGGAACAAGTCGTCGTCAAAAGCACGGACCACACGCCCATCCGCGTCGGCGATCTGGCCAAGGTCAGCCTCGGCCCCGCGCAGCGACGCGGCGCCCTCGATGACGCGGGGGCACCCGCCGTGGGCGGCGTGGTGGTGGTGCGTTTTGGAGCGAACCCGCTGGAGGTCATCGAGCGTGTCAAAGCGAAAATCGCCGAAATCTCACCGGGGCTTCCCCGCAAGCAGTTGGAAGACGGCCGCAGCGCTCAGATCCGCATCGTGCCGTTTTACGATCGCACCACATTGATCCACGAAACCCTCGGCACTCTGTCGACGGCGCTGTGGCAGGAGATCGTCATCACCATCATCGTGATCTTGATCTTGCTGCGCCACTTCCGCAGTTCGCTCTTGGTTTCGGCGATGCTGCCGTTGGGCGTCTTGTTTGCGTTTGTGGCCATGCGCAAGTTCGGCGTGGACGGCAACATCATGGCCCTGTCGGGCATCGCCATCGCGATCGGCACCATGGTGGATTTGGGCATCGTGCTGACGGAAAACATCGTGGAGCACTTAGAGCGGGCTCCTGCGGGGCAGCCACGCAACTTGACCGTGCGGCGCGCTGCGGCGGAGGTGGCTCCGGCCGTGGTGACCTCCACCATGACTACCTTGCTGGGGTTTCTGCCGATTTTCGGACTGACCGCGTCCGAAGGAAAGCTCTTTACCCCGCTGGCCTATACAAAAAGCTTCGCGATGTTCGGGGCGCTACTGCTCGCGCTCTTTGTATTGCCAGCGGCCGCGCATTTGCTGCTGCGCGCTCGACGCAAAGCCGGCGAGCCCGTCCCGCGGACCGTGCACCAGCTCCTGCGCCCCCGCACCTTCTTCGATGTGCTCTTGGGTGTCGGTGCCATTTGGGCCGGAGTGCGGTTCGGAATTGCCTTCGGCGCCCTGCTCCTAGTCGTGCTGGGCGCACGACTGGGCGAGCGTCACCTGCCCGAGCCCTACCGGCGCTACGCCCCGACGCTGGCAAACGTCGCGGCCGTGATAGTGGCGTTGATCGTACTTTCGGACGCCTGGCTGCCCCTCGGTCCCGAGCGTGGCTTCTGGGCCAATCGGCTGTTTGTCGCGGTGGTGCTGGGCGCGCTACTCGGCACCTTTTCCGGCTTCCTCTGGCTGTACCCGCGCTTGCTCGGGTTCTTCTTGCGCCACAAGATCATCGCGCTCGGACTCCCGCTGCTGGTCGTGATTTTCGGTTTCACCGCGTGGCGCGGCTTCGACAAGACATTCGGCTGGTTGCCGCACAGCGTGCGCGTCTCCGCTCCGGTTTCGAAGCTCGCCCATGCGCTCCCGGGTTTCGGCCGCGAGTACATGCCGCCCTTTGACGAGGGCAGTTATCTCTTCATGCCCACGACCATGCCCCATGCCAGCATTGGCCAAGCAGAGGAGCAGCTCCAACGCATGGACGCGGCCATCGCGGAGATCCCCGAGATCGACCGGGTGGTTGGCAAACTCGGGCGCGCGGACAGCCCGCTCGATCCCGCGCCCATCAGCATGTTCGAAACCGTGGTGACCTACAAACCCGAGTTCATGCTCGACGAAAGCGGTCGCCGAAGGAGTTTCCGATACGACAGCGCCCGGGAACAGTTTGAACGCGACGAAGCGGGCAACCTGATTGAAGACTCGGACGGCCGCCCTTTCCGGCTTTGGCGACCCCAGATCAAGAGCCCCAAAGACATCTGGAAAGAGATCCAAGACAAGGCAGCGCTGCCGGGAGTCACCAGCGCGCCCGAGCTAATGCCTATCGCGGCACGCATCGTCATGCTGCAGAGCGGAATGCGCGCCCCCATGGGCATGAAGATCCGCGGACCGGACCTGGCCACCCTCGAAAGCGTCGCTCTCGAGATGGAAGGATTGCTCCGGCAAGTGCCAGGGATCCGGGCTGAAACCGTTGTGGCCGATCGCATCGTCGGCAAGCCCTACCTGGAAATCGTGATCGATCGCGAGGCCATTGCCCGCCACGGCATCTCGATGACAAAAGTGCAAGAAGTGATTCAAACCGCCGTAGGCGGTCGCACCGTGACTCGAACCGTAGAGGGCCGTGAACGCTACCCAGTCCGCGTGCGCGTGATGCGGGAGGAGCGCGGGGATGTGGAAAGCGTGAAGCGAACGCTCATTCCCACGCCCTTGGGGCATCAGATCCCCCTGGAGCAGCTTGCTATCGTTCGTTACGTGCGCGGCCCGCAGGTGATCAAGAGCGAAGACACGTTCATGACCGCGTACGTCGTTTTCGACAAACAAAGCGACGCCGCCGAAGTGGACGTGGTCGAGGATGCCAAAGGTTTCTTGGAGGCGAAGATCGCGTCCGGGGACCTCGCACTTCCCGCGGGCGTGAGCTACGCCTTTGCGGGCAGCTACGAAAACCAGGTCCGGAGCGAGAAGCGGCTTGCCGTACTGTTTCCCCTGGCGCTGGCGCTGATCTTTCTATTGCTGTACCTGCAGTTCCGGCGCGTAACGACCAGTCTGATGATCTTCTCCAGCGTGCTCGTGGCCATGAGCGGGGGCTTTCTGTACATCTGGCTCTATGGCCAGCCTTGGTTCCTCAACGCGACGCCCCTTGGGGTCGACCTCCGAGCGCTATTCCAAGTGCATACCGTGAACATGAGCGTTGCGGTTTGGGTGGGCTTCATCGCTCTGGTCGGCGTTGCGACGGACGACGGAGTGGTCATGAGCACCTATTTGAAACAAAGGTTCTCTGGCATGGTGCCCAAGAGCATTCAGGAAGTGCGTCAGCTGACCCTGGAAGCTGGGTCCAGGCGCGTTCGCCCGTGTCTGATGACCACTGCGACGACGATATTGGCGCTGCTGCCCGTGGTGACCGCCACCGGCCGCGGCGCCGATGTGATGCGGCCCATGGCGCTGCCGCTGATTGGCGGCATGAGCATCGAGCTTTTGACCCTATTCGTGGTGCCGGTGTTGTACTCACTTGGAGAAGAACTGCGCCTCGAACGGCGGCTGCGCAAGGAAGCGCTTGGCATGCCGGTCACCGCCGCGGAAGCGAGCACATGATGTTTGATCCCATCTGCGGCATGAGCGTGGATCCCAAAAAGCCGCGTGCGAGCGCTCAGCATGACGGGCAGACGTTCTATTTCTGCAATCCACGTTGCGCGGAGAAGTTCTTGGCCGCGCCCGCGGACTACCTGACCGCCAAAGACCCGGTGTGTGGCATGACGCCCAAGCGCGCGACGGCGAAAGCCGCGCGGCGACACGACAAGAAGCCGTACTTCTTTTGCAGCACGCGTTGCGCGGAAAAGTTTGATGCAGATCCGGCCGCCTTCGTTGACGGGGGCTCCGGCAAAGCCGCCCCCTCGGCCAACCACGAAAAAGCCGCCGTCGCTCCTGGCGGCGAGCACCAACACGCCGGCGGCTACGTCTGCCCGATGTGTCCAGAGGTGCACGAAACCGAAGCCGTCCCCTGCCCCAGTTGCGGGATGGCCCTCGAAGCGGCCGACCCCTTGGCGGCACTGCAAACCACGGAATGGATCTGCCCGATGCATCCCGAAGTGGTGCAGGCGCAGCCCGGCGACTGCCCCAAGTGTGGCATGGCGCTCGAGGCCCGAACGGTAGCGCTAGAGCAGGCAGAGAGTCCGGAGCTTGCGGACATGCGCCGGCGCTTTCGCGTTTCGCTGGTCTTCACGCTGCCGGTGTTTTTGCTCGCGATGAGCGAGATGCTGCCTGGCGATCCGGTTGGGCACGCGCTCTCAGGTGTTCGAATCGGGCCCCTGTCCGTTGCTGGCCTGCTGGAACTGCTGCTCGCGACGCCGGTGGTGGCCTACTGTGGCTATCCATTCTTTCAGCGCGCTATCCAGTCGCTGCGCAGCTGGAACCTGAACATGTTCACGCTGATCGGCTTGGGTACCTTCGTCGCCTACAGCTACAGCGTCGTGGCGGTGCTCGCCCCCAGCCTGTTCCCCGCGGAACTACTGACCCGCCGCGGCGAGGTCGGGCGGTACTTCGAGGCCGCGGCGGTGATCATCTGCCTGGTGCTATTGGGGCAAGTGCTGGAGCTGAAGGCCCGGGGTGCGACCTCCGGTGCCATCCGTGCGCTGCTGGGGCTGACGCCGAAGACAGCCCGTCGCGTCGACCGCGACGGGCGCGAAAGCGACGTGCCCCTCGCTCAAGTTCAGGTCGGGGATCGCCTCCGCATCCGTCCGGGTGAAAGCGTGCCTGCGGACGGAGAGGTGCTCGAGGGCCAGAGCGCCATCGACGAGTCCATGATCAGCGGCGAGCCCATGCCAGTGCAGAAGAGCACCGGCGATGGAGTGACCGGCGGTACCATCAACGGAACAGGAGCGCTGTTGATGCGCGCAGATCGCGTCGGCGCCGACACTCTGTTGAGCCAGATCGTGCGCTTGGTCAGCGAAGCGCAGCGCAGCCGCGCCCCGATTCAACGCGTGGCGGACACGGTGAGTGGCTATTTCGTGCCCGCGGTCGTGCTTTGCGCGCTCATCGCATTTGCTGCCTGGATGTGGCTGGGACCCGAACCGCGCCTGACCTATGCCATTGTCGCAGCGGTGAGCGTGCTGATCATCGCCTGCCCCTGTGCGCTTGGACTCGCAACGCCGATGAGCGTCATGGTCGGCACGGGTCGCGGCGCCCAGCTGGGGATCTTGTTCAAGAACGCCGAAGCCTTGGAGCGGCTGGAACAAGTCAACACCGTCGTCGTCGACAAAACCGGCACCCTGACCGAGGGCAAGCCGACGCTGGTCGACGTGGCGACGGCGCCCGGGCACGACGGCCACGACGTGCTGCGCCTGGCGGCGTCGCTGGAGAACGCCAGCGAGCACCCGTTGGCGTCCGCAATCAGCGCTGGCGCTCGCAGCCGTGGGCTGGCGCTCGATCAGCCCACGGACTTCGAGTCGGTCACGGGCAAGGGTGTGCGCGGCAGCGTGGACTCCCATACGGTCGTGGTCGGCAACGCCAGCATGCTCGAGCTAGACGGTATCGACGTCTCCACGCTGACGGAGCGCGCAGAGGCAGCACGCGCCGAAGGCAGCATTGCGATGTTCGTCGCTATCGACGGCACGGCCGCGGCAGTGCTGGTCGTCGCCGACCCAATCAAGGCATCGACCGCCGAGGCGATCGCCGGGCTGCGCCACGCCGGCATCGAAGTTGTCATGCTGACCGGCGACAGCCGGCGCACCGCGGAAGCAGTTGCCAAACAGATCGGTATCGAACGCGTCGAAGCGGAGGTGCTGCCCCAGGACAAGAGCGCCGTGGTGGCGGCTCTGCAACGCGACGGCAAGGTCGTGCTCATGGCCGGCGACGGCGTGAACGACGCCCCCGCCTTGGCCCGCGCGGACGTGGGCGTGGCCATGGGCACCGGGACGGACATCGCGATGCAGAGCGCCGGCGTTGCCCTCGTACGTGGCGACTTGCGCGGGCTGTTGCGGGCCCGCCAGCTATCCCACCGCACCATGGCGAACATCCGGCAGAACTTGCTGTTCGCGTTCCTGTACAACGCCCTGGGCGTGCCCATCGCCGCCGGTGCGCTCTACCCCGTATTCGGCATGTTGCTCTCGCCGATGATCGCCGCCGCCGCCATGAGCCTGTCCAGCGTCAGCGTGATCAGCAACGCCCTCAGGCTGCGCCGCGTCGCGCTATAGTGCGCCTGCAGCGCACCAGGCTTGGCGCCCAGGTCAGTTGGGCGCGTGGGCCAGTTTGGAAATGCCAAGCGCCGCCGCGCCGCTCAGCTTGAGGGTGTTTTCCGGGGGCAGTACAGTCAGATCGCTGACGCGGACCCGCAAGAAGCCGCCGCTACGGTGGCTCAGCTGGTTGAAGAATCCGGTCACCGTGCCGGTCACGTTGCCGTTTTCGTCGAGCACGTTCACGGTTCGCTTTTCGCCCATCACGGGATCATGCATCTGCATCTGGTAACCCCAGAGCGTGCTGCCGTCCTCTTCGATGATCAAAGTGCGGAACATGCCCGGCGCGCGCTCGGGATCGGTGTTCTTGATGAACGCGGTGGAGTTCACGTAGGCCTGTCGTGTGAACCACTTTTGATAGTTGTAGTCGCTGATCCATTCGTTCTGGCAGTAGCCCATGATGTCGGTGAATTGGGCCGGATTGATCAGCTTCTTGCCGATGATGTCGTAGCCCCAGCTGCCGATGCTGCCGCCAGAGTACGGGTAGTTGGGGTCGACGCCTTGGATGGAGCCGAACTGCGTGCAGGGGGCGTGGCCGACGCCGTGCGCATGCCCAATTTCATGCGCCGTGGTGCTATCCGGATCGTTCTGCCCTTGTTGGAAGAAGCCCAAACCAATGGAAGTGCGGCCCGACACGTCGTTGGGCGACGGCTGATTGCTGAGCCCAGCGACGCAGCCTCCGCCGCAAAACTGGTTGGAAGAAGACGCTGGCGTCAGCATGCCGAAGTAGAAGGTGTTCTTCGGCGGGTTGTCGCTGTTGCGGATTGACTCCACGAAGTTCAGCGCGGAGGACCAGCCGCTACCATTGGGCGAAACCCCACCGCTGTAGGTCACGGCCTGGCGCAGCGTCACCTTCACGTCCGGCGTGGGGTACAGCGCCTTGAGGCGAGAATACAGGATGTTCATCTGCGCCTGGGATGTGCCCGGCGTGAAGCCGTTGACGATCAGCGGCACGAAGGTGACGTTCATCGCCGCGCCCGTGCTCTGTGCACCAAGCTGCGCCTGACCGCTGACGGGAAAACGCGCGCCGTCCTCGGGACCAGCGGGCGCGCCAGGTCCGGCTTCGAGCAGCGTCACGGAGTAACTCGTACCCACGCCAACCTGCGCGCCGGGCACGTCGAAATTCAGCGTCGAAGGCAGGCTTGCGTCCGACGACGCACCGCTGATGGACTGGCTGACTTCGATGGGCGCGCCAGCGCCGGGGCCCTCCAACGTGAGGCGTGCGCGGATTTCTCTGGGGGCAAAACCCGGATCCGGCGTGACGAAGACGCGGATCAACGCGTCGCGACCCGCCACGACCTGCGCCTTGCGCTGGGTGATCTCTCCTCCACCTTGCATGATCGGGATTTTCACCGCCTGGTACACCGCAAGCTCCGTGATGCGGATGGACGATGCGATGTCGTCGGGCCCGGTGGTGCCGCCGGTACCTGTGGTTGCGCCGGTGCCGCCGAATGCGCCGAAGCCTCCGCCGCCACCGGTACCGCCGGGCGCCGTCAAGCCGCAGGCCGCGTGGCAGTTGTCGGTGTCGCCCGTGTGGCAGACGCACTTGGAATAACAGTCAAGGCAGCCGCCGCAGTCCGGCGCGCTGATGCACCCGGGTTGTCCCAGGTTGCCACCCGCTCCGGGCGCACCCGACGACCCCCCAGAGCTGCAACCCAGTGCAACGGCGAAGGACAGCAGCGCAGCTTTCGACAAATTCATGGACGACTCCCGTAGGCTCGATCCCGGGTGGACCTCGGCGGCGATATTCTGAGCCGAGAACGCCCGTTCGTCAGCCCCAAGTACCAGTATTTTTGGAAATAGTTTCCGCGTCGGTCTGGCGAGCCCCCGAATTGCGTCAGTAGCGAAATCCAGTGACGCTGAGTGCAGCCTCCAATCCGCTGCGCCGATCCAGTCGTCGAAAGTAGTCACGCAGCGGGAGCGGCAGGCGCCCGCCGCCTCTCAAACGGCGCTCCCAGCGCTGCGAGAACGCAAATGCCTCCCGGAGTCCCTCCGCCTGAACCTGCGCCCGTTGGCTGGCGGACTCAGCGCGCTCCGCGGCCGATCGGAGTCGTGCCTCGATCCCTTCGCGCTCTTTGCCCATGCGATCAAGAGCGCCGCCGATCTGGGACAAGGCGAGTCGGTGCAAGCGCTCATGGGCCCACCACAGCGTGCCTGCATCGTATCGAGCGCTGGGCGCCCGGGCGTCCTCGGCCTGCTCCAACCAATGCGGCCGAAATACGCTCAGGCATGCCGCCGACGTGCCGGTTACATAAGCCACAGGAAGCTGCCGCATTTCCACCACCAGCGAGCCCGTCGTCTGGGACGCCGACCGGGTGGGCCAGGGCGCCGCGTGGCCACACACGCTTCCGCGAAGCGAGCGCAGGGCACGCCCGGGACGATCCGGGCTCCCATGTTGCCGCAACGCGGCCAGCACGTCCTCCCATTCCACGCCCCCAGGTGCTGACCGCAGACGCCCTTCGACGCATGCCCGGCGACTGGCAGCACCCGCCGCGTGGCCCATCCAGGCCTTCCCGAAAGTGCGCGCAAAGTCGACCTTGCCGCGCCCCGGGGAGCGGCCCATGTCGTGCGCAGCCGCTGCGAGGCCGTCTGCAGCGCGATCCCAATCGTCGCGTAAGCTCAGCGCGTTGGAGATCGAGCGTACGCCGTGCACGCGTTTGGCAGCCCACATGCGGCCGGCCGTCTCCAGCACCCAGGCTTGCTCGCTATCCGCGATGATGAAGCTGGAGTCGTAGCGAAAGCTCTTGTCGTGGTGTCCCGCTGGCCCGCCTTGGCCATGTTCGCTGAGCAGCTCGACGATCACGTCCACGGCGGCGTGTGCGCTCGTGGCGCGCTCAAGGCCAAGCCGCAACAAGTCCATGCCGAGCAATCCCACGGGCTGACTGGGCGCATGGGTGAATACCGCCTGATTGCCCATGGCGACGCCGTGTTCATTCAGACCCATCTCGGCGCCCCACATCCAATAGGGCCGACACAGCAGCGTACGGTGGGTGCGCGGCGCTTGCGGGATGTCCAGATATGAACAGTAAGCGCGTGCATCCGCCGGGTGGTCCGCCCCGGGCACCAGCTCCACCAACTGGGCTTCGTCGGGCTCTCGATCGCTGTTTTTCGCGAATATCGTCCGCCCGTGGGCAGCGGCTTCGCCGGTGACTACCAGCGTGTCACACACGGAAGCGGACCTTTCTTGACAATTCCGATGTGTAAATTAGATCCACTGACGTGAAGCTTTCGAACAAAGGGCGATATGCCATTCGAGCGTTGTTCGACATTGCCTACTGCAACGATGGCAGGCCCACACAGGTGAAAGATATCGCAGAACGCCAAGGGATCCCTCCCCGCTTCTTAGAGCAGATCTTCCAGGACCTGAAGCGCGCGGCGATTGTGGGTTCCAAGCGTGGCCCGCAGGGCGGCTACAACTTGGCCAGGACAGCCACGGAAATCCGCCTCGGAGACGTGGTCCGTGCACTAGAAGGTCCGATCGCCCTTGGCGAAAAAGAGGCGGGCAGGAAAACGCGCACGCCGCAGGATGCTCGCCGGGTCACCGACGCCGTGCTGCGCGATCTTTCGGCGAGGATCGAGGCATGCTTCTGTGCGGGCACGTTTCAGGATATATGCGACCCAGCAGACGCCTTGGGCATGCGCCGACCAAGAAGCCAGCGCTATACGTACGTGATCTGAAATCCGAGTCATGACCGCCACCGTTGACACACCGCGCCTGCCGCCGCTGCCCACTCACCCGGGCGTGTTCAGCAGCGTGCTCGACTTGATCGGCAACACCGCAATGGTCGAACTGCGACGCTTGGACGACTCCGAATACCGTGCTCGGGTGTTCGGCAAGCTGGAGAGCATGAACCCGGGCGGTTCGGTCAAAGACCGCATTTGCCTGGCGATGATCGAACGCGCAGAACGGGAAGGACAGCTGTCACCTGGCGGCGTCGTTGTGGAACCCACAAGCGGCAACACGGGCATCGGCCTGGCTTTGGTCTGTGCACGTCGCGGCTACCGCTGCATCCTCACCATGCCCGAGAGCATGAGCTTGGAGCGCCGGCAGTTGCTCGAATCTTTCGGCGCGGAAGTCGTGCTCACGCCCGCGGAAGGGCAAATGGAAGGTGCCATCGAACGGGCCTCGCAAATCGTCCGTGACACTCCCGGCGCATTCATGCCCCAACAGTTCGAGAACCCGGCCAACCCCGAAGTGCACGGCCACACCACGGCCCGAGAAATCTTGAACGCTTTGGGCGCCGAGCCCCTAGGCGCATTCGTGGCGGCAGTCGGAACAGGCGGCACGGTCAGCGGCGTGGGGCGCGTGTT
>CALMUT010000230.1 GCA_937872925.1 uncultured Myxococcales bacterium
TTTGGGGGCCATCTATTTGGGGCACGCTGGGTACGAACCTGCGTACCGCCAATACCGCACTATCACCGAATTGGACGACACGGATCCCCTCGGCTTCTTGCGGCTGGCGGCGGCCGCTGCCGGAACGGGACGCGTCGATGAAGCGCTGCGCATCGAGCGCAAGGTGGCCAACGCCCAAGGCACCCCCGGCCCAAGCGATCCGCGGCGCTGGGCGCGTCTGTGGAGCGCTGCGCGCATCGCACGTCTGCTAGCCACCCCACCCAAGGTCCAGAAAGGGCAGCCGCCCGTGGACAACGCCCGGCGCAAGGCCAGCCTCAAGCGAGAGTTGAAAGAGCTGGGGCTATTCAGCGGTCCGGGGCGGCTGGTGATCGTGACTTGGGAGGAGCTTTCGCAGCAGTTGGCCTTGAGCGCCCGAGTTCAGGACAGCGAGCAGGGCATCGGTGAGTCGACGGACGCCGCCAAGGCAGGGCTGTATGCTGTCCTGCTGACGATGGCGGATGCGGAGCGCGCGGCGCTGACCGCAAACTTGCGCAGCGAGCCCGTGGATCACGCGCTCACGCTTCAGCGACATGAAATCACGTGGAACGCCAAAGACTTCGAAGTCAGCGTGAAAGATTTCGCGCTGCCCGCAAAATCCACAACACTGGCTTTATGACTCGGCCTCAATTGGTCTGGCAGCTGAAGTAGTCCGGCGGCAATCCGCTGTCGGGCTTGCAGACTTGGCCGCTCGGGCACGCAGGCCCGCCCGGGTGGCATAGCTGCGCCGCGTTCAGCGCGATGCCCGTACAGGAGTCGCGGCACTCAACGCGGTCGTAGCCGGGTCCAATAATGCCGCGCACCGCGCAGCACTGCTTGGCGCCATCGCAATCTTCTTTGCCATCGCAATCGATGCGCATGGTGTCGCAGCCAAAGCCCGTGCAGCTGCAGGGATTGCCAAGCTTGTCGTTGGAGCAGTAGAGGCCTTTGGAAGACGACACGCAGCACTGCGCGCCTGCAGCAAAACTGCAGAATTGTGCGCCACAAGGTCCGACTCCCGGCTGCGCCACGTTGCCCCCGCTGCCTGCGTCTTCTGGCGGGATGCCTCCGCTGCCGCCCGTGGGCCCGCCTGCGTCCCCGGCGGCGCCACCGCTGGGCGCCCCGGCATTGCCGCCGCTGGGCACGCCGCCCGCGCCGGCGGTAGCGCCGACAGACGCAGCAGCACCGCCGGAGCCGCTGCCGCCCGCGACGCCCCCGGATGCTCCGACACCACCGCTTTGGGAAGCGCCGAAGAGCCCGCTCTCGTCGGAGCCGCCACAGGCCGCGACCGCGAGTCCGACGACAAAAAGCAGCGCTTTCATTTCGTAGAGATCATGTTGCGCCCTGTTGTGCATGCGCGCAAGGGAGATGGGTCGCCCGGGGCTGACGCGTGACACGTGCCAGTGGTAGATCTTCCGCAGCGGTCCCACGCTATCGCCATGAAACCGAGCGACCATCCAGAGTTCTTCCAGTTTCCTGCACCGGCGGGTCGGAGCCGAGAAAGCACGATCGTGCTCGATGCGGTGGGGCGCTTTTGGCACGACGGCGCAAAGGTCGAACACAGCAGGATGGCGCGAGCGTTCTTCTCATGGATCCAAAAGCATCCGGATGATGGACGCTACATCTTGTCCAACGGCTACGACTGGACCTATTTGACTGTCGAGGACGTGCCGCTGTTCATTGATGCGGTGAGCCGGCCCGACGAGAGCAGCCTGCTGCTGCATTTATCCGACGGCACGCAGGAGCTTCTGGACCCGGAGTCCCTTTCCAGCGGGCCGGGAAACGCCACCTACGCTCGGGTCAAGGACGGGCAAATGGAGGCCCGTTTCCGACAGGAGGCCCAGACGGGATTGATGCCGTTGCTGGAGCCTGGCGCCGACGGTGACCCGTGGCTGCAGCTGGCGGGGCGGCAATATGCCTTCAAGCGACGGGGTTCCCAGGCCTAGGCACCCACTTCGGCGAGCGTCCGCCGCGGCCTCTCGTGTTCTGGCACTCAGCCGTGATACAAGCCCGCCTCGATGAAGGTGCTGGTGGCGGACAGGTTGGCGGAAGCCAGCCTCAATGAGATGCGAACCCTGGGGGTCGAGGTCGAATATCGTCCTGACCTCGAGTCCCAAGAACTGAAAAAGGCGCTGACGGACGTCAACGTCTTGATCGTGCGCGGGACCCCCGTCGACGGCCAAGCGATGAAGGCCGGCAAGGCGCTGAATCTGATCATTCGCGCGGGGGATGGCACAGGCAAGATCGACGTGCAGGCAGCGAGCGAACGCGGGATCTACGTTGCGAACTGCCCGGGGAAGAACGCCCTTGGGGTGGCGGAGCTGACAATGACCTTGATCGGCTGCCTCGACCGCCGCGTCGTGGACGCCGTCGTGAGCCTACGTAGTGGCAAGTGGGAAAAGGAAGAGTTTGCTCAGGCGCAGGGACTGCAAGGCCGCACCCTTGGGCTTGCGGGATTTGGCCACGTGGGGAAGGCCGTTGCGCGTGCTGCCCTCGCATTTGACATGCGGGTCGCGGCCTGGAGCCGCTCGCTCACGCCCCAACGGGCGGCGGAACACGATGCGGTCTGTGTGGGAAGCCTGCTGGAACTCGCCCGAAAGAGCGATATTTTTTCAGTGCATCTGGCTTTGACGGACCGCACCGCCGGGATCGTGTCACGAAAGATCATCGAAGCACTCCCGGACGGCGCGTTCTTCATCAACACAGCGCGAGCGGAGCTGGTGGATTGGGCGGCGCTGCAAGAGCTCGCTCCCAAGAAGAAGCTGCGCATCGGGCTAGACGTGCTGCCAAACGAGCCTGGTACCCGCATTGGGGTGTACGCGAACGACTTGCTCGACAAGGCGTTTGTCTACGCGACGCCACACATCGGCGCGTCCACGGACGAGGGGCAAATCGCGATCGCCAACGAGACGGTGCGCATCTTGCGAGGCTTCATTGTTAAGGGGGATGTGCCCAACGTCATCAACATCAGTATGGCGACGAGCGCTCGCTATCAGCTGGTGGTGCGCCACTTGGACAAGGTGGGGGCTCTGGCCAACGTCCTCAATGTGTTGAAACGGCACGGAATCAACTTGCAAGAGCTGGAGAACACCGTCTTCGAGGGCGGACGCGCGGGCTGCGCCAAGATCCGCACCGACACCCGTCCCAGCGAAGCCTGTTTGACCGAGATCATGGCCTTTTCCGACGAGGTCCTGCACGTCGACCTGGTCACCCTGCCGAATCTGGCCTGAAGCGGGCATCCGCCGGGCGAATTCCCCTGGGTCTTCGTCCGGTCTAGATCGTAAGTCACTGTAATCATGTGACAAATGCCAGGGAGTGGCTCCGGAAACCTGGGGCGATTCAGCGGCCTTGCGAAGGGCAGATCCTTTGGCTAAGCTGCGCGCCGACAACTTGGGTGGATCCCAAACGGGCCCCCGCTAGCGGGTTCCGTTTTTTTTTGCCTGTGGGCCTCCGTTCAAGCTGTCGCGCGCCCTAGGTGCGCTCGTCCCTCCACATGGAGCGACACGGCACTCATGCACGTTGCACACGAAAGACTTAAAGGCCTCGACCGGGATCGCGTCCTCGCGATTGTGGGGACGGTTTTGCGCGCGCACAACGTGGAAGGTGTCGAACTGATCTGGGGCACCGACCAAAGCGGGTGGGTGTTGGAGCTGACCGTAGAGCGACCGGACTCGCGAGTGCCGGGCGCAGGGATTACCCTTGCCGTCTGCAGCGAGATCTCTCGCGATCTCTCCGCAGCGCTCGACGCCGAAGACGTGATCGCTCCGCGTTACCGTCTGGAGGTTGGTTCACCTGGCCTGGACCGCGCGCTGTATTCGGCCAAGGATTACGAACGGTTCGCAGGGCAGGTAGCGAAGCTGAAGCTGCGCGAGGCTCTTGAGGGCCACGGGCACGTCCTCAGTGGCACCTTGCACGGCTTGAACGAAGCCGGCGAAGTACAACTTGAAACGGACAGGGGGCTTGTCAGCGTGCCGCTGCAGGCCATTGAGAGTGGGCGACTGCAATTCACATGGTCGAAGGGCAAGCCCAAAACGCACAAGCCGAAGGGCGCAAAAACCCGGAAGCAATCAGCCGGTCAAGGCAAGTAAGCCGGACCGTACACGGAGCTAGAGCATGGCAGCGCAAGCAGGCTACGACGTCGAATTAGGAGGCATTGTCGAACAGGTCGCCCAAGAAAAGGGAATCGACAAGCAGATCCTCGTGGAGACGATGGAGGCCGCCATCCTCAAGGCCGCCCAGGCGGCCTTTGGGCCGAACCGGGAACTGGAGGCTCGGTTCAATGACGAGAGCGGACAAATCGACCTCTTCCAGTACATGACGGTTGTCGAAGAAGTGGACGACCCGGAGCGGGAGATCGCTTTGGATATCGCCCAGAAGCACGGCTTGGAAGCGGACATTGGCGAAGAGCTTGGCTTTCAGGTGTTCTGGCATCCGAAAGATGCGGACAAGGCGAAACAGCAGGACAAGGAATTCGGGGCCGTGCTCGACATGCGCCAGGCGCGCAACGCCTTTGGTCGCATTGCTGCTCAGACCGCCAAGCAAGTGCTGTTGCAGCGCGTGCGGGATGCCGAGCGCGACATCATCTTCAACGAATACCGCGACCGTCAGGGGCAGTTGATCCGGGGCATCGTTCGGCGATTCGAGCGTGGCCACAACATCATCGTAGATCTGGGGCGCACCGAAGGCGTGTTGCCGCATCGCGAGCAGACCCCGCGTGAAACCTACCGCCCCGGCGACCGCATCGTGGCCTACGTGAAGAACATCGACCGCGAAGCCCGCGGCCCGATGATCATTCTGAGCCGCAGCGCGCCCGACTTGGTGGTCAAGCTATTCGAAGCGGAAGTTCCAGAGATCTACGAGGGCATCGTCAAGATCGATAGTGTGGCGCGGGAAGCCGGATCGAGAAGCAAGATCGCCGTCACGACGCGCGACTCGGACGTGGATCCGGTCGGAGCGTGTGTGGGTATCAAAGGGTCCCGCGTCCAAGCGGTGGTGCAAGAGCTCCGCGGCGAAAAGATCGACATCGTACCTTTCGACAAGGATCCGGCCCGCTACATCATCAACGCGATCCAGCCAGCGGAGGTGAACAAGGTCATCGTCGATGAGGCGGACCACCGCATGGAACTCGTCGTCCCGGACGAGAAGCTGAGCTTGGCCATCGGTCGCAAAGGGCAGAACGTGCGCCTGGCGTCCCATCTCACGGGCTGGAAGCTCGACATCATCAGCGAGAGCAAGTTCCGCCAGATGGAGGAGGAGGCACTTGCGGCTCTCAAGGACATCGACGGTGTCGATGAAGACCTGGCCCGCGCCATGTACCGTCTCGGTTTCCGCGCGCTCGAGGAAATTGCCGAAGCCACGGTCGAAGAATTGGTACCCATTCAAGGCGTCGGCACGCCCGAGGCAGCGGTGGATCTCAAGAGTCGCGCCGAGTCCACCATGGAGCGCCTGCGCAAGCAGCGCATCGACGAAGCGTCCCAGCGTGCGGAGCCCCTCACCGAGCGTGAGAAGCTTCGCTTCGTGCGTGGCGTGGGTCTGCGCACGCTGCAGCTGCTGGAAGAAGCCGGCTACAAGACGGTACTGGAGCTCGTCAAAGAAGACCCGGATCGGCTGGCAATTCGCACGGGTCTCGGCATCAAGAAGGCGCGGCAAGTGCAGGCTGGCGCTGGCTACTTCCTCGAAAGCGAAGCTCGCGAAATCGAGGTCGCTCGCGCTGCATGGGCGGCCCGAATGGCGGCGGAGGAGCAAGCCAAACCCAAAGCTGACGCTGCGGCCGAGGTGAGCGTCGAGGAGTAATTGATGTTGGCCCGGGAAGTCCAAAACCGCCCAGTGCGCTCCCTGGAGCGCACTTGTGTGGGATGCCGAGAGGTAACGCATCCGGGTGCGATGCTGCGCCTTGTGCTCGGGCCAGACGGCGAAGTGGTGCCGGATCTCGCTCGGGGTGCGTTCGGCCGCGGCGCTTGGGTGCACCCCAATGCAGCCTGTCTGGAGGCTGGCGCCAGGCGGGGTCTCTCCAAGGCATTCAAGAGTGGGATCCGCACGACGGCGGACGAACTGCACCAGAGTTTGGTTGCGCAGGCGGAGCGCCGTGCATGCGCGTTGATCTCTTCGGCGAAGCGCGCGGGCAAGATTGCGGTGGGTCGCACGGAAGTCGACACTGCATTGGATAGCGGCAGCGTCGCGCTGGTGGTCGTGGCGCGGGACGCCCGCTCTGCTGCAGATTCTGCGCGCGTGCTGAAGGCCATCGAAACTGGCGTTGCACGCGCGTTTTCGGATAAGGCACGTTTGGGGGAACTTTTGGGCAAGAGTGAGGTCGGCGTCTTGGCCGTTTTGGATCAAGGCGTTGGAAGCGCTCTTAGTGAGATGTTGGAAGTAATGATGATTCCGAGACCCACGGGAATCCCCGACGGGGGAAAGCCCGGGGCGCCGCTGAGTGCGCCTCGCGTCAAGGAGGACGGATGAGCAAAGTGCGTGTCTATGAGGTCGCCCGAGATTTGGGCATCGAGAACAAAGCGTTGGTCGCGTTGTTCCAGTCCGTTGGTGTGACCGAGGTGCGCAACCACATGAGCGCTGTGGCCCCCGAGCAAGTGGAGCGCGTGAAGCGGCACTTGGAAAAGGCGACTGCAGCACCGGTGGTAGAAGAACGCATTCGGCCAACAGTCGTGAAGCGTCGCGCGGTCAAAAAGCCGAAGCCCGAGCCCGTGGCAGAGGCCGCGGCTCCCGCGCCGCCCGTACCGGCCCCGGCACGCCGGGTTGCGCCTCCAAAGTCGCAGCCGCGCGTCGCGCCGCCGCCGGAGGCGAAACCCGAGCCGGTGAAAGTTGCTCCGGCGCCCGAGAAGCCGGCGGCAAGCACACCCAAGGCAGCGCCGCCTCCTGCGGCGGTGGAAGCTCCCCCGACCATGGCAGCGGCAGCACCCGAGCCCGCGCCCGAGGCGCCGCCGGCGCCAGCACCGAAGCCTGTTGAGGTCGCTGCGGTGGCCAAAGCACCGGAGCCCGATGCCCCGGCGCCTCGTCCGTCGAGCCCGCCGAAGACCGGCGTGGAAGTCTGGGAAGGACGTCCCGGCGTGCCGATGCCTCAAGCGCCCCGGGGCGCCCCGACGCCTCGGCGCGTGCAGTACGACGCCAAGGCCGGCGGTAATCTCGGCGGTCGCGGTCGCGGCCCGATGATGGGTGGTCGCATGGGCGGACGCGGCATGCGCCATCGCGGTCTGGGCTCCCTCGGCCGTGCCAAGGGTTCCGGTCAGCCGGTGACTCAGGAACGCTCCGCTCACAAGAAGGTGGTCAAGATTGAGGAGACCATCGCACTGCAGACCCTCGCGCAGCGGCTAAGCGTCAAGTCCGGTGACTTGCTGATGAAGTTGATCCGGCTCGGTATGACCGGCGTGAACATCAACAGCACGCTGGACGCGGAGACTTCCAAGATCGTCGCCGGGGAGTTCGGCTGGGAGGTCGAGGACGTTGCAGTGAGCGAAGAAAACGCGCTGCTCTCCGCGCAGGGCCTTGAAGTTGAGGTCGACAATACCGGCACGGAGCCTCGGCCGCCGGTGGTGACTGTCATGGGCCACGTAGACCACGGCAAAACCAGCCTGCTGGATAGGATCCGGAAAGCCAACGTCGTGGCCGGAGAAGCCGGCGGCATCACACAGCACATTGGCGCCTATTCCGTGGAGACCAAGAACGGCAGATTGGCGTTCCTTGACACGCCCGGTCATGAGGCGTTCACCGCGATGCGGGCGCGAGGCGCTCAGACGACCGACGTCGTGATCCTGGTGGTTGCGGCGGACGACGGCGTCATGCCCCAGACGATCGAGGCCATCAACCATGCAAAGGCCGCGGAAGTGGCCTTGGTGGTCGCCATCAACAAATGCGACAAGCCCGAAGCGCAGCCCGAGCGTGTGCGCCGCGAGCTCTCAGAACATGGCCTGGTGCCGGAAGAATGGGGTGGAGACACGCTGTTCTGCGAGGTCAGCGCTGCAACCGGCGATGGCGTCGACGCGCTGCTAGAGCAGGTGGTCCTCCAAGCCGAAGTCTTGGAGCTGCGGGCCACCGCCGACAAGCCCGGCGTCGGCGTCGTAGTAGAGGCCGAGCTGGACCGCGGTAAAGGTCCGGTCGCCACGATCCTGGTACAGGACGGCACCCTCAAGCGGGGCGACGTGATTTTGGCAGGCAGCGTACACGGCAAGATCCGCGCAATGCTCGATGACCGAGGTCGCAACGTTGCAACGGCGGGGCCTTCGACGCCTGTGGCCATCATCGGTCTTTCCGACGTGCCGGCTGCCGGGGATCCCGTGCACGCCATCACGGACCTGAAGAAGGCTCAGGAGATCGCCGACCAGCGCAAGACCAAAGAGCGCCGCAGCATGCTGCCCACCAGCGCCAAGATCAGCTTGGAGGAGCTGGCTCGCGCCATGAGCGAAAACGAGCAACTTGAGCTCAAGGTCATCATCAAAGCCGATGTGCAGGGTTCTGTGGAAGCGCTCACCGAGGCGCTGCTCAAGCTCACGACCGAAAAGGTCAAAGTCGGCGTGGTGCACGCAGCGGTGGGCGCCATCACCGAAGGTGACGTGAACCTGGCAGTCGCTGCCAAGGGCATCATCATCGGCTTCAACGTGCGTCCCGCGGGCAAGTCCGCGAGCTTGGCCCAAAAGGAATCAGTCGAAATCCGTCAGTACAACGTCATCTACCATGTGGTCGATGACGTAAAAGCCGCCATGGAGGGCTTGCTGGCGCCCCAGCTGGTCGAGAAGGACCTGGGCAAAGCCGAAGTTCGGCAGACGTTCCGAGTCTCGAAGGCCGGCACCATTGCGGGCTGCATGGTGGTCAACGGGTTGGTGCGCCGCAGCGCGACCGCACGGCTCGTTCGAGACGACACGGTGCTGTGGACCGGAAAGGTGAGCAGCCTGAAGCGTTTCAAGGACGACGCGCGCGAGGTCAAAGAAGGCATGGAGTGCGGCATCGGGCTCGAGAACTTCAACGACGTCAAGGCAGGCGACTTCATCGAGTTCTTCGAGATCGAGGAAGTCAAGCAGACCTTGTGAAGACCGGACGCCGGGCCGCCAGGCTGTACCCGGCACTGAATAGCAATGTTTGTAGGCGTATTGCGGCTGGTGCTTTCGATCCCCGGAGCGCGTTCGCTCAAGGACCGACGCCAGGTCGTGAAGAGCTTCAAAGAGCGCGTTCGCGCACGGCTGGGGGTTTCTGTGGCTGAGGTCGGAGACGTCGAGCTCCTGCAGGTGGCTACCTTGGGCGCGTGTGTTGTCAGCCGCCAAAGTGAGCATTGCCGGGAAGTGCTGGAAAAGGTGCGTGGCCTGGCCGCCAGACTATCCGACGCGATCGTGGCGGATGTCGCTAGCGAGGTGCTCAGCTTCGGCGATGGCGGCACGGAGCTGCGTGGCGGGATCGAGAACGTGCTCGACAGCTGTATCGGAGAGTTCGGTGCGGGCGCCGAGCTCAGTCCGGAAACTTTCGAGGCACCTCCCATCTCGGCGCGCCAGCGAGGACGCAAGTGACCGAGGGGCGCCGCGCGAAGCGGGTAGGGGATCTGATACGTGCCAACCTTGTCGAGCTCCTCAATCGCGAGATCGACGATCCCGGCCTGGCTGCCATCGTGATCACGGACGTGCAGGTGCCCGACGACCTGGCCACGGCGTGGGTACAAGTGCGGCTCATGGTCGGAGACGACGACGCGCGTGCACGGCTGCGTGCGGTTCGTGCGTTGAAGCGTTCCGCATCGCGTTTGCGACGCAGACTGGCCCCACGCCTCGAGCTTCGGCGCGTGCCCGAGCTACGCTTCAGCTACGATGACGGTCACGACAAGACGCGCCGGGTGGAAGCCATCCTCGAAGAAATCGAACTCGAGCGCAAAAGCGAAGAGTGAGTCGGCACAAGGCGCGGCCTCGGCGGGAGCGACCCCGGGAACCCGCGTCAATGCCCCAAGGCGCCCCGTTTCGGGGTGGGGTCGGGGGGCTGGGCCGCGGTCGGCTTCGCGCCCTGAACCGAAGACTGGGCCAGCAGATGGCGCCGGCCCGCTTTGGCGGCTACTTGGAGATCATCAGCTGCACGCGGCGGTTGCGTGCGCGGTTGGCAGCGGAGACGTTGGGCACCAGAGGCTTTTCTTGGCCGTAACCCTTCGCGGAAAGCCGGCCGGACTCGATCCCCAACTTGACCAGCGCTTCGCGGACAGCTTCCGCGCGCTGCTGGCTCAGGCGCTGGTTGTATACCGGTGAACCGGTGTTGTCCGTGTGGCCTTGGATCTCCAGGCTCGTGATGTCTTCGCGCTTCTTCATCACGTCGGCGATCTCTTCGAGAAGGCTCTGGGAGTCGGGTTCGATGTTCGCGGAGTCATGGGCGAAGTGCACTTGCTTGCGCAGCTTCAGTTCGCGCGCGGCGACGACCACGTTTGGCTTCTTGGGCCGCTTGTTCAGCGAGATGCTGGCTTTGACGTCCTCGCGGGGCTGGATCTCCAACTCGGTGACGCTGGGCAGGTAGCCGTCCGCGTCCACCGTGATGCGCGCTGCACCCGGGGGCACGTTCTCGAAGCGGAAAGCTCCGCTGCCGTCCGCCGCGAGTTCGAGTTCGCGACCCAGCTTGTCAGTGATCTTCACTTTCGCGGAGCTCACGGATTGGCTGGACTCTGCGTCGATGAGCGTGCCCTGCACGTTGCCGACCTTGGGCAAGGCCTCAAGCTCGCACTGTACTGTGGCCACCGTTGGCCCAGACATGCCACCGGGGGCGGCGCCGCCGGGCGGGGTGTAGGGGCCCGGTGCAGCCCCGGCAGGTGCGCCGTAGGGACCAGCGGGCGCGCCGTAGGGTCCGGGCGGCGCTCCGGCCGGTGCGCCGTAGGGTCCGGGCGGCGCCCCAGCGGGCGCACCGTAGGGGGAAGCCATGCCGGCAGCCGGCACGTTCGCCGTGCACTGCCCCTCGCGGTAACCCTCTGCGGTGACGTTGAAGGTGTAGGTGCCCGGGTCCAAATTGATGGTGCGGAACGAGCCGTCGTCAGCCGTGACCATGCCGGTGATGTTGCGGCCGTCGAAGCGAACGATGGCTCCGCCGATGGGCGTGTTGGCGCCCTTCTCGACCACCGAGCCTTGCACGTAGCGCTCGACTGCGGCCTGGTTGTCGATCAGCTTCTCGACCTCCACCTCTTTGACGATGGGCTCGGGCGGCTGCGTATCGAAGGCGAAGGCGGCGCCGATGTAGAGATTCCAGGGCTTCTCTGGAGCGACCTCTTCGATGAAGCTGCTGGTCGCGCCGGTGCCAATGTCGAGGGCCAGGAGCAGCGAAAGACCATCCAGCCCCGGGTAAGCGCGCGCGCCAACCGTCAAGCGGGAAGGGGAGGTGGAAAAGCCGGAGTCGTTGCCCAGGCAGCCGTCGCCGGGGAAGACGCGGCTCTCGTTGCACACGTAGTCCCGGGAGTTGATCGGGACGTCCACATTCCACTCCAGGAACGGGCGGACGTACTCGAAGGTGCCTTCCAGCCCGACGCCGGCCTGGAAGAAGTCCACACGGTTGATGCCCAGGCCGAAGCGTTCGATGCGCGTGATCGGGTTGTCGCCGCGGCGGGTCTCGACGTCTTCGACCAGCTTTCCGGAGTTGTCCAACTTGTAGCCGAGGTTGACGTGGGCGCGCAGAGGCACCTTGTCCGCCTCGTTCACGCGGTTGTTCAAGTCCAAGGTGGCCAAGCCACGGATCGCGAAGCTGGTTCCGCCGCCGTCCAGCCCGACGCCGCCGGTGCCGTTGAGCAGCCACAACTGCGCTTCGCCGCCTGCAGTGAAGATTTGATCCGGTTGGTGCGGCATGAAGCCTTTGAGGCCCACGCTGGTATCGCCCAGCACCTGAAGCAGCTGGGGGCGGCCCTGGTCGTTGTCCGTCGCAGAAGCGTGGAACCCGACGTAAGCCTCTAGAAAGGGCAGGACCGTGGCGTTGATACCCACGTGCGCGCCAATTCGGGTCACGTCGTCTTCTGCCTGTTTCGTCTCGCCCGGAGGAATGGGGCAGTCCGTGCCGTCACACAGAAAACCGGTGCCCGTGAAGTACTCGCTGATCAGCGACACGCGGAAGGTGCCGGGTGCTCCTGAGCCCGCTTCGCTCAGATGCAACAGACCGGTGGACCCGCTCAAGTTGTTTTGGATCTTGAGAGACATGCGGCGCCAGGCGCGGTCCATCTCGGTGTCGTTCATCGCCGGGCCTTGGCCCTGCGCCGAAGCGTCTCCATCCATGCCACCGCCGAGGGACCAGCTCGCGTTGGCGTCAAACCCGCCACCAGGTCCGGGCTGTCCGGCGGGCTGCATGCCGGGTTGCGCGGGCTGCATGCCCGGTTGTGCGGGAGCGGGTTGCATTCCCGGTTGTGCGGGGGCGCCGGGCTGCCCGAAGGCTGGCTGCGGCGTGCCACTGGGATCTGCCCCGGGTTGCGCGGCTGGGTCCCCGGCAGGCGGGGGAGGCAGTGGCTGCTGAGCCAGCGCCGTCGCGGTTGCAAACAGAGTACCGAGCAAGGAGAGTGAAGCGAGACCGGAGCTTTTCATGTTCCCTCTTTTACATCGCAGCCAAATGTCCGGGCACTTTCTCTGAAAAGCCCAGACGTGGCGCGGGTTTTAACACCCTTTCGCAAGCCGCCGAAGTCTGAGAACGATAGGGGGCGCCGCTAGAGCCGGGCGGACTCCCCTGCGCTTCAAATTACCCAATAGTTACGAAGGTTTATTGCGACCGCTGGAACGCCCGGGTTATGCTTGGGGCCCTTGGCCGAACCCCTGATTGTTGTCGACAAGCTGAGCAAGAGCTTCCGGATCGGGCTGTCCCGCAAGCGCGTGGATGCCGTTCGCGGCATCAGCTTCGACGTGCGGCGTGGGGACATTTTTGGCTTCTTGGGCCCCAACGGCGCCGGCAAGACCACCACGATCAAGATGCTGGCTGGGCTGATCGCACCGGGCAGCGGCAGCGCCAAACTATTCGGTCACGCAATCCCGTCACCTCAAGCCATGCAACGCATTGGGTTTTTGCCGGAGAACCCATATGTCTATCCCTTTCTGACGCCCACGGAGTTTGTAGAGATGTGCGGGCGGCTGTCGGGCGTGCACGGCAAAGCCGTGCGGGATCGTACCCGGGCCGCGCTCGATCGCGTCGGCATGCTGTACGCCGCCGATCGTCCAGTGCGTCGGCTGTCGAAGGGCATGTTGCAACGCACCGGGCTGGCGGCGGCATTGGTTGGAGATCCGGAACTACTGATTCTGGATGAACCGATGAGCGGCCTCGACCCTGTTGGTCGCAAGGAAGTGCGCGACTTGATCTTGGATGAACGCAAGAACGGCCGAACCATCTTCTTCTCGACGCACATCCTGAGCGATGTGGAGATGCTCTGCGACCGAGTGACCATCCTACGTCGAGGACAAGTGGTTGTGAGCGGGCGGTTGAATGAGCTGCTCAAGCACGAAGTGAAACGCACGGACGTGACCTTAGAGGGGGCCGACGAAGAGCTCGAGAGCTTCTGCAAGTCCGAGGGCTTTGGGCTTCGGCCAGCGGGCAAGCGATTGATCGTGGAAATCGAGGGGAAACGCCAAGTGTCCCAGTTGCTGTCGGAGGCCCTTGGGCGCGGCGCGGAGATCGTAGAAGTTGCACCGCGCCACGAGACGCTCGAGGACTTGTTCGTGCGCGAAGCGATCGAAGCGCCAGCGCGTTCAGGCGTCGCCAAGGGCTAGCGTCGAAGTCTAACCTGTGCGGCGGCGTCTTACGACGGACATCACCATTTGCAGATCGGCCTTGCCGAGTTCCCGGGAGATGAGCAGTACCACGACGTAAACGCTGGCGACGGCGGCTGAAAGCACGAGGGTCATGGGTTTGCTGGCAGTGGGGAACTGTCTCCCGACGCCGATTGCCACGGACAGTGCCGCCACGACGCGCAGCAGCGACAGTGGAGAAACCAACGCTCCCGCCGCCCGGCGCACCAGAACTGCCGCGACGATAGTGGCGCCGACCAGCCCGGCGGTGGTGGACAGTGCGGTGTTGAAGAGCATGCCTGCTCCAAATTCGCCGCCTCGTACGCGCACGAAGCAGAGCACCGCGACGAGCAAGAACGCCAACCCCGTGATGACTGCACTTGCCCGTTCGCGCTCCAAGCTATTGAGCACGGTGACGAGGATCCCGAAGATGGCGAAGGCACCGAAACCCAAAGTCAGCACCTGCATGGACGCGGTGCCCAAGGTGGCCGCTTCTGCAGGGAAAATCAGACGGATGAGCGGTCCTGACAGTCCACTCGTGACACTGACCATGAGCCCCGCCAGCACCAAAGCCAAGCGTATGCCGGTCCGCACGTAGCGGGCCACGGCTTCCTTGTCGGCGTCGTGGTGCGCCTTGGCCAGGAGCGGGAACAAGATGAAGGTGACGCTGATCAGCATCTGGTAGGGCAGGAAGCAGAACAGCTGGGTGGCGCGGTAGGCGCCAACGAGCGGGTCCGCGGCTTCGAGGGGCATGCCTGCCGCCGCCGCACTTTCCGCCGCAAACGCGCGGAGCAAGGTCAGGTCCGCCTGCAGCAATAGGTTGAGCAGTACCTGCCCGAGCAGCAGCGGTCCGATGAACAGCAGATGGGATCCAACGCTGGTGCCCCCAGAGGCGCGTCGTCCGAGTCCAACCCACGCCACGGCTGCCAAGAGCACAATCGTGGCCGCGACCACAAAGCCGCCGGCGGAGCCCTCCACGCCTCGTCCCGACGACGCCAGGGCGAAGCCACCGCCGATCAAGCCGATGGTACGCAGCGTCGCCGCGAGAATGTCTAGGCTGGCCTGCCGCAGGAAGAGTTTGCGACCGTTGAGCACGCCAATCAGCGGCGAGTACACGGAATAGAGCAGCATGACGCCCGCGAGGATGCGCAGGCTGGGAACGATGTGCGGAGCGCCCGTTGCGTCGCCAATGGGCGCGGAGAGCGCAAAGAACGCGAGACCGAGCACAAAGGCAACCAGGGCATGCACTCCCATCAAGCGCCGGACGATTCCAGGCTGCTCGTCCTCGCGGCTCGCAGATATTGCGCGGCTCACGCCTTGAATGCTGGTTGTGACCACGGGGTTGTAAGCGACGCTTGCGATGCTGAGAGCACTCGAGAGGGCGCCATATCCAGCGAGGCCGAGCACCCGCGGCAAGGCGATCTGCTGCACCAGTCCGAGAACGATGAAGTACACCTTGGCGAAGGTGATCGCGAGGCCACCGCGCCCGGCTTTGCGCGCAACGTCTGCGTCGGCTTCGGCGCTTGCGTTTGGCTCCGCCGACCCTAGGTTAGACGTGTTTGATTCAGTGCTCACGACGGAGCGCGCTATCGCATCGCTTGCGACGCGGCGTCAACCGAGTGCAGCACGGAACCAGTTCCACCCCTAAAACGCGAGCGAGGACAACATGGACGCAGGGCGCTACGGTTACGAAACTAAGGTCAAGAAGGGCTTCGACGAGACAGTCGCTTGGGTCACCGAAGAGCTGGCCAAAGAGGGCTTTGGCGTGCTGACCACCATCGACGTGAAGGCAACCCTGAAAAAGAAGATCGACGTGGACTTCCGGCAGTACACGATCTTGGGTGCCTGCAACCCCAAGCTCGCTCACCGTGCACTGTCCGAGGACGCGCAGATGGGGCTGATGCTGCCCTGCAACGTCGTCGTGCAGGAGTCCGAGGCTGGGGGCGTGGAAGTGAGCGTGATCAACCCCAACGCGATGTTCGGTGTGATGGGCGACGATCGGCTCAAAGACGTGGCCGAGGAAGCGGACACCCGCTTGCGGCGTGTCGTTGCCGCTTTGAGCTAGGGCGCCCTAGGAGCGGGTCGGTTCGCCGTTTCTGGCTGGGATCGGCCTCGCATCTTTTTTCCTAAAGGGTCGTTGGCTGCGACCGTTCTAGAGACTGCACGGCGGGCCTCGCGTCCGAGGAGCCGAGCGAAACCAAAAGTGCGCCTCAATCCGGGGCGTTGCTTTCAGTGCGCTCGTGTCTCTTCTCGGAGGTGTTGTCCATGCAAGCTCAATTTCGTCTGCCTCTCACGCTCGCGGTTGCGGCGCTCTCGGCTGCTTGTGGCAGCCAGCAGCTGCCGGTGCCATCCGCGCCATCGACGACAGGCCCCATCACGCCAGCGGAGCCCGCGCCGCGGATGATAACTCCGGCGGCCGAGTCAACCGAGGCGACCCCAGCGGCCGAAACCTCGGCTGCGGCGGCGGGGGAGCTTCCCAACCCGTGTGAGGCGCCGGAAAGGAGCCGATGGTTTCCGCCACCGGGCGTTGTGCAGGCACTGTGCAATCGCACGGCGCCCGAGGTGGCCCTGAGCATGTTTCGCAAGGGGACTCCCTGGGCCCGCGCGTATTTGCGTCTCGACCGGCAGCTGTGGCTCTCAGGCAAGAAGCTGGCGCGCCCGGTGCTAGCGCTGGAGGGCGAGGAATTGCTGGTGCTCAAGGACCGCACGGGTGGAAGCGGAATGATCATCGGCGGCGGCAGCTACGATGTGCTGCGCTGGGACGGCACCTGCGTGTCGGTGAGCGCGGACGAAGTGAGTCTGTCGGCGCCGCGGGTCCCCACCGTTGCCACCATCAACTGGAAGTACTTGCCCGATGCCACTCAGGAATCCCTGCTCGCAAATAGCGTGATTCAGAGCAAGTACCGCGCACGCGTGCAGAAGTGCCGTGCAGATGCCGAGGCGTGCGAGCAAGCGGATCAGGATCTGAGTCAACTTATCGCCACCCACGTGCGCGCCGGGGGTCCCGTCGCAGAGCCGACGTTCTCCGGCTGGTAGCCGCCGGCGAGATCAGGCTGCGAACCCAAGGGCAGCAGGGCAGGAGGCGCGCCTTCACGGGGCCCGCGGGGCTGCGACCCAAACCAGAACAAGCGCTCTTGAGCTCAAGGACCGGGCCGGCCTGCCGTTCAGTACATGCGTGCACGACGGACCCATCGGTCAACGTTTGCGCGCCGGGGGGCTGATCAGCGAGGCGGACCTGACCGCGGCGGTTCATCAGCAACGTCGCCTGCGTCGCAAGAAGCTGGGCGCGTACCTGCTCGAGCTTGGCGGCGTACCCGCCCGCGTATTGTCCCGCGCAGTCCGCGAGAAGCGCGGGCTCTGCATCGGTGAATGGTTGGTCACCCAGGGCTACGTCAGTCCGGCCGTGCTCGCCTGCGCGCTGACCCGGCAGCGTGCCGAACGCGCCATGCGGATCGGCGACATCCTGGTGGAGCAAGGCGCGATTTCACGCGAGCGCCTGGAGTTGTTCTTGCTTGAAGAGGCGAGGGAAGCCGGCAGGGAGACGCGTGGTCACAACTGCGGCCCAGAGCTGTCGCTGGAGGGGCTTTTCCCGACCTAGGCGTGGCTCAAATCGACCAGTCGGTCTTGGAGCCGCATTCGAGCATCTTCTTACCCATGTAGGGGTTTTCCAGCGCCGTCTTGGTCTGCACCCATTTCTTGTAGCCTTTGGCCATTGGGCACTCGAAGACATACCGGTCGCGCTGTAACTCGGGTTCTGCGGCTACCAAGCCGACCAAGTGCTTGCTCACTTCGCCAAATGTCAGTCGAGCCGCGTCGATTTCCGACTTGTTCTTCAGCTCCAGGCTGGTCTTGGCGATGCCCTCCAGTGATGCCTTGGCACTGCCGGAGGCTTTTTCACTTGCGACTTTGGCAACCTCGGCCAGTTGCGCTGCCGCGCCTGCAACCGGTTTCAAGTCGTCTGCTGCGAGTGCGGCCCGCAGGGTCTCGTAGTGGCTGAGCGCCGCACGGCTGCGCAAGAGCACTTCGGCGGACATGGTTTTTCCCGTCGGTTGTTTGTCCCCCAACGTCACGGGCGCGGAGGGCGGTGGAGTGTCTTGTCCTTTTTTCGCCGCGGGCTCTTTGGCGCAGCCGACAGTTGTCGCCAACGTCGCTGCCAAAGAAAAGACGAAGTAGTGGGATCGGCTCATACTGCTGTCCTTCGACGGGGTGTCTGGGTGCTTGGGGTGTTAGCGCGGTCCGGGCCTTGGGCCCAGTCCGCAGAACGCAATTTGGGGTTCATTGTCCAGGCACCACCCGGGCGGTTTTTGTAGCGATCTGGCCTCATCGCGGGGCCCACGCTGATCACAAGCATCAAGCTCCCCGCGCTAATGTGAGGCGGCGGTGCTCACGGCCTTGACTCTGCGCATGCCCTGAGTAGGCTCCCGACCCTCTGCCATTCCGGGATAGCTCAGTCGGTAGAGCGGTCGGCTGTTAACCGATTGGTCGTAGGTTCGAGTCCTACTCCCGGAGCCCAAAGCGCGGGCTTGCCCGCGCGGATCCCATGCCCAAGGCGAACCCTTGGGCGGCAGGTGAATAGAGGGCCTCCTCGGGATGACCGGAGAGGCCCTCATCTTTTTCCCGTGCTTCCGCAGGGTCTTGCGGCTTGATGGCGATCGAGCGTGCTCGCGCGGAGCGCGATGCTCAGAGCACGAGGGCGTCGGCGACGTGCTCATCGACGTCGCAGAGAGCCGCGTCTGGGGCTCAGAGCTGGCCAGAACTCTGGGGGCCGCGTTTAACAGCTCGTGGCTCTGAGCTTTGCAGCTCGGCCCGTCGCCAACTGCCCACCCGCTGCTTCACAGCACGCACGTCGTTGATGTCGCTCGCGTTGTCCTCGTCGCGGGCGGTGCTCAGAGCACGGGCGCGAAATGGCTGGGCGATGCCATGTGGGGGTTGCCAACGAAAATGGCTCTGAGGTTAGCAGGGCTGTGAATCTCAGAGTCGCGAAGCCTGCACGAGACAACGAACTCGGTCTCCGTCCCGGGCCACGGATACGCACTCTGCGCCGCTCACCGCCAGGTCACTCCATGCGCCACCCATGCCTTGTTTGCGCCAAAACGGTGGCGTAAAAGAGTCCCGACTCAGAGCCACGGGAGAAGCGCCGATGACCGACCCGAAGGATCTCGCCCTGCGCGAAGCAGAGTTCCTCCTCTACCAGACCGAGGATGGGCGAACGCGTGTGGAGGTGCGCTTCGACGGCGAGACTGCATGGCTCACCCAGGCATCGCTGGCCGAGCTGTACCAGACGAGCCCGCAGAACATCACGCAGCACATCGCGGCCATATATGAGGAGGGCGAGCTGGATGAAGGGGCAACTTGTAAGCCGTTCTTACAAGTTCGCGAGGAGGGTTCGCGCCAGGTTCGCCGCGCCCTGAAGCACTACAGCCTGCCGATGATCCTCGCGGTCGGCTACCGGGTCCGATCACTCCGCGGTACCCAGTTTCGCCAGTGGGCCACGAGCCGCCTCGAAGAATACCTGGTCAAGGGCTTCACCCTCGACGACGAACGGCTGAAGCGTGCCGGCGGCGGGAACTACTTCGACGAGTTGCTCGCCCGCATCCGCGACATCCGGTCGTCGGAGAAGGTCTTCTGGCGCAAGGTCCTCGAGATCTACGCGACCAGCATCGACTACGATGCGCGCGCGGAAGCTTCCCAGCGCTTCTTCGCCACGGTGCAGAACAAGATGCACTGGGCGGTCCATGGACAGACCGCTGCCGAAGTCATCTCGGCGCGCGCCGACTCCACCCAGCCGAACATGGGGCTGACCAGCTGGACTGGCGAACGCCCACGCAAGGCGGACGCTGTCGTCGCCAAGAACTACCTCGACCACGACGAGCTGGAAGCCCTGAACCGCATCGTGAACGCCTACCTGGAGTTCGCCGAGTTGCAGGCGACAGGCCGCAAGCCGATGTACATGGCGGACTGGATCCGCAAGCTCGACGACTTCCTTCGCCTGTCGGACCGCGACATCCTCACCCACGCGGGCAAGGTCTTTCACGACGACGCGGTCGCGAAGGCCCAGCTCGAGTACGAGCGCTTCTCGAGCGAACGTCGGGAGTTGCCCTCTCCGGTCGAGCAGCACTTCGAGGAGGCGATCGACGACGTCAAGCGGCTCGAGAAGCAGCGAACCCGAGGCGCCCTGGGAGACGGCAAGAAGAAGCCAAAGCCGAGGCCCAAGGGAAAGAAGTGATGGCCGCGCCGCTCGGATTCGGACAGCGGTGCTGTCCATATCGCGCGTCGCCCCCTCGCCGGGACGCGGGTAGCGGCAGCGAACTCGCGGTGCTCGATGCGCAAATCGCTCGCGTGCAGGCTCGCATCGACGAACTGGACCGCGAGCGAGGTCAGCTTGAGCACGCCCTCGTGGCGCTACGTGAGAAACGCGATGGCATCGCGAGAGCCGAAGCGGTCAGCAGCCACGCGCACGATGCTCACTCTCGCCGATCCGCTGCTGACAAGGTAGCGCTCTTTCGGTCGCTGTTCGCCGGCGAGCCCTGCCACTTCCTCGCGGTCGACTTCGACAAGGACGGATGGAAGGAGGACGTTGCGGCATTCGTCGAGACCTGCCAGCGCTTCGACGTCCCGGCCGCCGTCGAGCGATCGCGCTCAGGCAACGGCGCGCACGTGTGGTTCTTCTTCGGAACACGCATGCCCGCGGTGACGGCGCGGAAGATGGGTTGCTTCCTGCTCACCGAGACCATGGCCCACCGCCACGAGCTATCGATGGGCTCGTACGACAGACTGTTTCCGAACCAAGACACGATGCCTCGCGGTGGGTTCGGCAACCTCATCGCCCTGCCGCTGCAGCACCAGGCGCGAGCGCTCGGCAACACCGAGTTCCTGGACGCCGAGCTGAACCCCCACCCTGACCAGTGGGTGTACCTGGAGTCGATTGAGCGCTTCGAGCCCGCGCAAGTCGAATCATTGGTGAGGCGCGCGTCCGAGACTGGTCAGGTCATCGGCGTCCCCATGGCGGAAGATGAAGAGTCAGAAACACCATGGCTCCGGCTCCCGTCACGACGCCGCAAGAAGGTGAAGATCGAGGGCCCGCTCCCGCCCAAGGTCAATGCCGTGCTCGGCGGCCAGGTCTTCGTCGAGAAGGACGGCTTGCCGTCTGTCTTGGTGAACCAGATCAAGCGCATCGCCGCGTTCCAGAACCCCGAGTTCTACAAGAAGCAGGCCATGCGCCTATCGACCGCCCTCACGCCGAGGGTGATCAACTGCGCAGAAGACCTGCCCAAGCACGTGGGACTCCCCCGCGGGTGCCTCGATGCCCTGCAGGAGTTGCTCACCGAGTACCGGATCGAGCTGAGCCTCCAGGACGAACGTACCGACGGTGCCCCGCTCGATCTGAAGTTCAACGGCAGCCTGACCGACCTGCAGAAGGATGTCGTTCGCGCCCTCCTCGCACATGACATCGGCGTCTTCGTGGCGCCGCCCGGGACTGGAAAGACGGTCGTCGGGACGCACCTGATCGCCGAGCGCGCGCGGACGACTCTCGTGCTCGTCCATCGAACGCAGCTCCTCGATCAGTGGCGCACGCAGCTCGCCCTGTTTCTCGATCTCAAGCCCAGCGAGATCGGACAGATCGGTGGAGGGAAGCGCAAGGCCAACGGGCGACTGGACGTCGCGATGATCCAGAGTCTCGTTCGCCGTGATGAAGTGGACGACCTCATCTCCACCTACGGGCACGTGGTTGTCGACGAGTGCCATCATGTGTCGGCCGTCTCATTCGAGCGCGTAATGCGGGAGACGAAGGCTCGCTACGTGACCGGGTTGACGGCGACGCCACAGCGGCGGGACGGGCACCACCCGATCCTGCAGTACCAACTGGGCCCCGTCCGCTTCTCGGTCGACCCTCGCAGTGAGGCCGCCAAGCGTCGCTTCGAGCACCGACTGATCGTTCGAGATACTGCCTTTGTCCTCGGTTCCCCCGAGCCGTCGGGGATCCAGGATATCTACGGTCGCATTGCGACCGACGTGCGGCGGAACGAACAGATCTTGGATGATGTCATCCGAGCTCTCGAGGAAGGGCGCTCGCCGGTTCTGCTGACCGAGCGCCGAGAGCATCTCGACTACTTTGCCGAGCGGCTCAAAAACCTGGCGCGCCATCTCGTGGTCCTACAGGGAGGCATGGGCGTGAAGCAGCGACGCGAGGTTGTTGCGCAGCTGGCAAGCATTCCCGGTGGCGAAGAGCGCCTCTTGCTGGCGACGGGACGGTTCCTCGGCGAAGGCTTCGACGACGCGCGCCTCGATACCCTCTTCCTTGCGATGCCCGTGTCGTGGAAGGGCACCCTCGTGCAGTACGCGGGTCGTCTGCATCGCCGGCACAGCGGCAAGACCGAGGTCCGCATCTACGACTACGTCGATCGCAACGTGCCGGTGCTGACGCGCATGTTCGACAAGCGCATGAAGGGCTACCGGGCCATGGGCTACTCCCTTGGCCGCGAGGATGACCAGGCCGACGAAGAGCGGCAAGAGTGCATCGTCGAGTACGACCAAGACGTCCTCCTCCAGCTCGAGGATGCCGAGTTCTGACCATGGCCAAGAAGAAGAAGACCGACCCGAAGCTCGAGGCTTGGATTGCCGCACGAAAGCGACATCACCTGTCGGATGCACACGTGCAGATGGCGCGCGAGCTGGGGCTGAACCCCGTCAAGCTCGGCAATATCGACAACCACCACCAGGAGTCGTGGAAAGCTCCGCTGCCCGAGTTCATCGAGTCGCTCTACGAGAAGCGCTTCGCTCGCCTTCGCCCTGAGAAGGTTCTGTCGCTCGAGGAGTTGGCCCGCGAACGATCGCGCAAGGAGCAAGCCCGCCGCGAGGCGAGGGCGCAGCGGCGACTCGCGCGGACGAGCGAGCAGGAGGCGGGCGCCGGTGATGGCAGCGGCAGCGAGGAGACTGGGCTGTGAGCGAGTACCAAGTGCTCGACCGCACGACCGTCATCCTCCAGATCTTCGAGACTCGTGCGCCACGCCTAGCCCGTTCCCCTACCGGGGGTGTTGCAGTAGTCCGTGTGTAGGTCACGCGGCCAATAGCGAACCGGTTCGATTTTATCGGGATCGATCAGTTCTGCCCTGACACGATCGTAGTCGTAGCAGTTGAGCTCGTACTGATTCCCCCACGGGTCAGCCAGGTTGTATGCCCAACACATGTCGAAGTCGACGATGTCGTCGACCTTGAGGGGCTGACCCGATGGGCTATGGATCTCGCCGGGGAGTGAGCGGGCGAACGCGATGAAAGAGCCAGCGTCCAAGCTGAACGCAACCCCCGTCTGCTGCGGGATCATGGGGTGCCCGTCACTCGCCTCGAACAGCGCGAGCATCGTTTTCCCCCCGTCCGCCGAGATTTGCAGCGGTCCTCCCTCGAAGCCCCTCGCCCAGAAGTCGAACCTCTGGACGGGCTCAAAGCCGAGGTGCTGGGCGTACCATCGTGCCGCCGCCGCTCGGTTGGGCACGCGGATGTGCACGTGATCGAGGCGACCCATCCGAAACTTTGCTTTGCTCATATGTCGCAGTTCCCGTTTCCAGAACACCACCCTGCGAGTTCGGATGCAAGAATCCACTAGCCGGGAAAGAACGCCACGGGCCAGAGCACGCTGATGAGCGCCTAGCACCGCTTGCGTATCGCGTTCAGCGGTGTGTTGCTCCGTTCGTCGCCGTCTCCAGCTCTGTTCCAACACGTAGCTTGTCGAGATAGCGCTGATACACCCACGAACGGTCGCGCTTCTTGCCGGTCGTCTCGAGGAGGATGCCGGCCTTTTCGAGCACCTCGATGGCGCGTCCCGCGGTGGGTTTGCTGACCCCGAGCTCTTTGATGGCGAAAGCCACTGACACAACGGGATGCCTCGGCAGGAGTTCGACGAGGCGCACCGCGGCGACCGATGTGCCGCCGTAGTCGAGAGCGAGTGATCGATCCTCGGTGACCAGTGAAAACAGCTCGCGCGCTGAGTTCACGGCTTCGTCGCCGATGGTGGCGACGCCGTCCAAGAAGAAGTCGGTCCACCCCTCCCAGTCTCCGTTCGTCCGCACCGCTGCGAGGCGGCCGTAGTAGTCGCTGCGGTGCCGTTTGAAAAAGAGGCTGAGGTACAGGAGCGGTTTGTTCAGCAACTTCGAGTGCTCGAGCAGCACGGTGACGAGCAGCCGCCCGATCCTTCCGTTGCCGTCGAGGTAGGGGTGAATGGTCTCGAACTGCACGTGCAGAAGTCCCGTCCGCACCAGCGGCGGCAGATCGTCGCCGGTGTGGATGTACTTCTCGAACGCCGACAGCAGCTCACTGAGGGCGTGTGGCGGCGGCGGCACGAAGGCCGCGTTCCCTGGACGACTCCCGCCGATCCAATTCAGCGTTCGACGCACCTCGCCTGGGTGTTTGTCGGCACCGCGCACGCCTTGCATCAGGCGAGCGTGAGTCTCGTTGAGCAGGCGCATGGACAGCGGCAGCCCCGAGGCGTCGGCGAGCTGCGCTCGGGCGAAGCGGAGGGCGTCGAGGTAGTTGCAGACTTCCTCGACGTCGGCGCTCCGTGGACCTGCGTCGCTCTGGGCCTCGAAGGTGAGCAGGTCGACAAGGGTCGTCTGCGTGCCCTCGATCTGGGACGAGACGACCGCCTCCTTGCGGACGAAGGCGTAGATGAACCAGTCGGGCGATGGGACCATCTCGCCGGCAAGCTCGAGGCGGACGAGCGCTTGTTCTGCAGCGCGGAGCCGATCGCCGAGGGCACCTTCGATGACGAGCTTCGGCCGCCTTGGTGGCAGTGCCGCCGGAATGAAGGCCGCGACCTCCTCGCCGCCTACGGTGGTTCGCTCGTAGGTACCGGTTTTTCTTTGCTTCATCGCCGCGTCCTGCTCGGAACGAGTTCGTGCCTTGGGCTCTCCACTGGTAACGAATTCTTTACCAGAGCGGTTCGCTAGTTAAGGAATCGTTCCTAACGAATGGGCGCTAGGAACAGATCCGTTATCAACGGCCGGTGGTGGGAACGGCTTCGGTGCTAGCGGGCGCAGAGTTGGAAGGCCCGAGCCGTCGCTATCGCACCACCACGACCATCTTCCCGTTTGCGCGATTCTCGTCCATGGCTTGATGGGCCAGTGGAAGCTGGTCGAAGCGCCACATGGGGCCGCGCTGGATCTCGAGCTGCCCGCTTTCCACCATCGAGACATATTTTCGCAGCTGCTCACGGGAGATGTCGCCGGCGCCGCCGGAGTACGACGTCAACCGCACCGCCGTCGGGATTTGGCCCATAGGGCGAAACGACGCCAGCTCCCATTGCCCGCCGAGGATGCCCGTCATGCAGACGACGCCTCCCGGACGCGCACACTGCAGCGAGTCGAGTAACGTCGTGGTCCCGATGAGTTCGAGCACGCGGTCGACCCCTTGGGGATGTAGCGCGCGCACTCGCTCGGCGACGGTGCCGGAGTCGATGACGACCTCGTCGGCGCCGGCGGCTTTGAGTACGTCCACCTTCGCGTCACTACGAGAGGTCGAGATGACTTGCAGTCTCGCATGTTTCGCCATCGCGAGGGTCGTCAGCCCAATCGACGAAGTGCCGCCTCGAATGAGCAGCGTCTCGCCGGCCTGCACCTCGAGGCCGGTGTGGAGCGAGCCGTGGCAGGTCTGCAGCATCTCGGGCAGTGCGCCGAGCACCTCCCAGGCAAGCTCCGTTTCGAGGGCAAAGACGCTCGCTGCCGGCACGCAGGTGTACTCGGCGTATGAGCCGTCGAACTCGCGTCCCATGCCGCCCATCATCGCCGCAACCCGCTGCCCGGCTGCGAGCTCCCCGCTGGGATCCTGGACGACGGTTCCCACGCACTCGATGCCGAGTACCCGTGGCAGCTTCACCGTGGGGGATTCGCCGATGCGGGTGAACCACTCGGAGCGGTTCAGCCCGAAAGCCCGGACCTCGATCAGCACTTGCCCCGCTGCCGGTTCGGGCATCGGCATCTCTTCGAGAACGAAAGCGTCCGGGCCGCCCGGTTCATGGAGTCTCCAGGCTTTCATGGCGTCATCCTCGCGTTCGGGGTGAAAGACGCTCGCACTTCAAACCTCGGGATTGAAGATGTACCGGTAGGATTTCCATCCGCTATCGACCTTCTTTGCGACAAATACTTTCTCGGTTGCGCTCCGGACCTTTCGGCGTCTGGCCCTTGGGTGCAATGGTACCGACCGACTCGGTGCGAACAAAGCCAAGGCGTCTCAACGTGCGACGGTTTTTCGAATTCAGACCTCGAAACCACGGCGCAAACGCTGCGCGCTGCGAGCGAGCTACTCGAAAGCGTCGACTGCGAGCAGGGTCGGTCGACGCGGGCGTGAGCGTCGCAGCTGCAATCGTAGGCCCGGCCGGTTTGGCTGCTAGAGACAGGCCATGGCGCTGCCCGGCACGCGGGCGTAGGATGCGCCGACGGGGATGATGGAAGCAGCGGCAGACCAGAGCGAGTTCTTTCGACGACTGGCTGCCGGCTACGACCAGGCCATCCGGCGGTACCAGGTAGCGTACGACGCGATGCTCGAGCTTTCGACGGATCTCACGCGCGTCGCGGCGCCGGGGAAGTCACGCTGCCTCGACTTTGGGACGGGAACCGGCGCCGCTCTACCGTTGCTGCTGCGGTCGTTTGATCAAGTCGTGGCCATCGAGCCTGGCAAGCCGATGCTGGAACTCGCGCGCAACCGACTGAACTCGGCTGCGGACGCCGTCGGCGAGCGCGTGTCGTTCATCGAGGGGACCGTGCAGTCGAGCTCGGTGCGTGCTCTGCCGGAAGAGTCATTCGACGCTGTCCACTGCTCCCTGGTGTTGATGTTCGTCGAAGGCGACGCCAAGAAGCTGGAAGTGCTCGAGTTCTTTCGTCGGCTCTTGCGCCCCGGCGGTGCGCTGGTGCTATCGGAGATCGTCGTCGCGGACGACGCCGCAACCGAGCGCACGCGCTTCGAACGGTGGAAAGAGATCATGAGCCACCGTGGAGCCGACGTCGAGTTCGTGACCGCCGCCGGGCGTCAGATCGATGCGACCATGCACCGGCGCACGCCGGACGAGCTGCGCTCGCTCCTGGGTCAGGCCGGATTTCGAGACTTCGAGCAACCCTTCCGCGCGCTGCACACGGAGATCCTGCTCGGTAGGAAGTGACGCAGGAGATGCCAGGTTCAGGAGCGTAGCGATTCACATCACGCGGTTTCGCGAGCTGGGGAGAATGCGACCAACGGAAGACGCCGAGACAAGCGCCTGGAACAGCTCAAGCGTAGGTCACCGCAAAGATGGCGATGCCCGTCCAGTTCATGTCCGCCTCGCTGTCTCAAGCGCCCCGTCCCGCTGGGGACGAATCAGAAGCAGTACGCCGGGTTGTCTCGACTGCAGATCCCGCCACGGCAAGAAGAGCCGACCTTGCAACCAAGGGAAGCGTCGCACTTGCTGCCGTCCTCGACTTTGTCGGTGCAACTCCCGCCGGAGCACACGCTCTCGTCGAAACACTGGGTGTCGGCGGGCGTGCAGTTGGCGCCGGGCCCGAGCAACTTCGTCTTGGCGCATTTCCCACCCACGCAAGAAAGGCCCAGGCGGGGATCGCACTGTCCCAGGTTGGAGCCACAGCCCGCACCGATTGGCTGCCAGGCCACGCATTTTCCGCCGGCGCAGCTCGCGCCCCAGGCGCAGGGCGCCGAGGACGCGCCGCAAGATGCGCCCGGTGCCAAGGGTGCGACGCATTTTCCGCCCGCGCAGGCGAGGCTGAGCACGCAGTCGGCGCTGTGCTGGCAGGCTTTGCCGCTAGTTGCCCGTGGCGTGCACACGCCGCAACCCCCTTGGGCTCCTTTGCAGTAGCCACTCTGACACTGCAGGTGCGCGAAACAGGCGGAGCCGTCGTTGAGCGTACCTTGCGGAGGCTTGCAAGCCAGCAGCCCGGGATCGTAGCGGGTGCAATACGGGGACTCTGGATCCGCGAAACAGATCGACTGGGGCGAAGCGATGAAGGCCGTGCATCCCTGGGCCTGCAGTTGCGCGCTGCAGCTCTGTAGGTCATTGAGTGTTGCGGTCGTTCCCGCCGCGGCGAGTTCGAGCCCGCAATGCTCCACTATGCGTTCGTTGGTATCTTGGCCCCAAGCTGCGCTGGCCCCGCCTGCCTTTGCAGCGCATTCGTCGAACTTGCTCTTCATTGCTTGGAAGTAGACCCGGCACGCCGCGGTGTTCACGAAGCCGTCGGCGAGGTCAACGTCCGGAGGCGCGTCCACGGCAGCATCAACGCTCGCGTCCGGCGCAGAGTCCAAGCTGGCGTCGACCGGAGCGCCGCCACTTCCACTAGCGCCTGCACTCGCTCCGGTGCCGGCACCGGCTGAACTGCCCCCTGTTGCGCCGCTGCCTCCGCTTCCGCCCGTGCCGGGCCCGCTGCCCGGGTCGTCGTCTCCGGAGCATGCGGAGAAGCTGGCAACAACCAGCAGAGTGCACAGGGATAGGACCGGTATCTTCCGCATCACCTGCCCAGTCTAGCACCGGACCGGCCGCCTGGACCGGTCGGCAGCACCGGTGAGTTGGGTTGCGCGTGGCTGATGCACTCGTCGGTCCCCAGGCCGCTGCCTTGAGTCGCCGTCGCGGTACCGCGAGGGCAACTTGCCGCTCAGCAGCGACGCCCACCACGTATTCGTGGGTGGTTTCACGCTCATGTGCTGGATCGCGAAGTGGCGCTGCGATTGTGACGCGCGGCGCGCGCCAAGTCGGCTACCTTGGGAGGATGAAACAACTCAGCTTGACGTCAGCCCTCGGGATCCTTGCCTCACTCGCTCTCGCGTCAGCGTGCGGCTGCTCTTCTTCGGACGACGGGGGCGGGTCCGCGGGCACTGGCAATGCCAGCGGCAGCGGCGGGGGGAAGCCCGGGGGGGCCGGGGGGGTGGGGCCGGGCCCCGGCGGCGCGGCGCGGCGGGGGGGGGCTGCGCCGCCGGGCCGGGGGGGGGG
>CALMUT010000231.1 GCA_937872925.1 uncultured Myxococcales bacterium
GGTCGTGGCAGGTGGCCGTGGCAGGTGGCGGTGGCAGAGGCAGAGGCAGTGGCCGGCCGACGAAAACCGATCCAAGCGGCGGAGACGGCTGCTTCCCTTGACAAAGCGCCCCAAAACCTTCATCGTCCCGCGCCTTCATAAGAGCAAACATTTCGGGGCGTAGCGCAGTTTGGTAGCGCGCACGGTTCGGGTCCGTGAGGTCGGCAGTTCGAATCTGCCCGCCCCGACAAAACCCAGAGTAAGCGTCTGACAACCCGGCGGATTGGTGACGGGCGTTACCAAGGCTTGGCGAGCGTCACGACTCACGACGGCGGCTGGCTTGCCAGGTCACCCTGAGGGAGTAACGTCGCCCGGGGAGGTCTTCTGCCGTTCCGAGACAAAGACGTCGCGCTGCGATCCCAGGTCACCGACCTAGAAGACCAGGTGGCCGAGCTACGCGCGGAAAACGAGCGCATGAAAGCCGTGCCGGCGCAGGGCAGCCCGTCGACACCACGCGCGGTGTGGATCGTCTTGGGCGTTGCGTCCGCGCTTGGTGTGATGGCGGTCCTCAGCGCCTTTGTCGTGAGCGGTTCGACCGGTGAAGCAGCAGCCATCGCGATGGTGCTCCTGATGGTAGTGGCGTTGACGCTCGCGACTATCACGCTGACCGTTTCGCGCTTGCTCTTCGTCGCAACGCCAAACGAAGTCCTGGTGATCTCGGGTCGTCGCGTGGTGGCCGCGGATGGTTCAGTGCGTGGCTACCGGCTCGTGCGCGGCGGGCGGGCCATGAGGCTACCACTGCTGGAGCGAGTCGACCGCATGGACCTCACAGCGATGCCCCTCGAGATCACGCTGCGGAACGCCTACACCAAGGGTGGGATGATTGTGGAAGTGACCGCCCATGCGGTCGCCCGCATCGCGAGCGACGAGCCGCTGCTGAACAACGCGGTCGAGCGTTTCTTGGGCCGGGACCGACAACTCGTGATGGACGCTGCCGCACAGACCCTGGAAGGAGCGCTGCGCGGTCTGGTGGCCACCTTGAGCGTGGAGGAACTGCGCCAGGACCAGCCAAAGATCGCAGACGCGGTCCTGCACGAGGCCGAATGCGAGTTCAGCAGGCTCGGGCTGGAGCTCGATGTCTTCAAGCTGGCGCAGGTAAGCACGCGCGACGGTTCGTAGCGCCGGATCGAGTCCAAGCTCCTGGGCCAAAAGCCCGATGCCGAAAAGTCGGTGGAGAGCGATGTGCAGCAGATCGAAGTCACTGCGCTCGCCCAGCTCGCAGTGGCGAAAGACGCCAAAGAGCGACGCAAACTTGAGCCCTTGGGTTGGCTGTGGATGGACCTCGCGGCGCGCAAATACGGTTGGGAGATCCTGGCCTGGGACTGGGAGAGCGGCGCGACGCTGATGGTGTTCTCGCCGGACAGAGCTTGGTGTGTCCTCGGCCCCCACTTGGTGACCATCGGCGCCGACGCGGGTCACATCGACGACAAAGCCGTCACGGAGCTGTTCATGGCCCTCGGCGACGTCGCCGCGTTTGCTAAGCGCGACAGCTTCCTCGGCTGCGGGATCCTGAAGAGCGCGGTGCACCTGCCTTATCGGGAGTAACGCCGCTCGCATGCGCGGCGGCGGCGCGCGTGGTGTCGGTTGCACAGGGGTCCACTGGGATCTCCATGGCGCCCTCGGGTCCGCGCCGGCGCGGATCCTCCGTGGCCACACCCTGCGCCGCAGCGCGCTGGCGATCGCTGGCGATCGCTGGCGTGGAAGATCCGTGGCGGCCTCGTGCGTTCATCCGGCTCAGCGCTCGTCGCGCGCAGTTCGGATTCGGACGCACGCTTCGGAAGGCGGCGCGGCACGAGGGCTTCTTTGCGAAGGATCCCAGCAGTCCGGGCACTCACGACGAGTCCCGCTCGTCGCGGCCGGTTCCTTCCATGTGCGTTCCCAGCCCGAAAATCCGCAGTGATGCGCTCGCTTTTGCGGTCGTCTTGGCACTCTTGGTCAGCACGGCCGCCCGGACGGCCGTGGCCCAAAACGCCGCCCCTCCCGCAGCTCCAGCCGCCTCGGCGCCCGCGGCTACGATGCCGGCAGCGTCGGATCCCCAAAAGAAACAACCCACAAGATTCTCAGCGGATCCGGTCACCGACGGCGCGCTGATCGGCATCGGAGTGGGCTTTGCGGCGATTCTGGAACTGATCGTGTCGACGGGCGAGATCAAACCGCAGCAGCCCGGAGACACCAGTGCGCTCTTGGCGATCGACCGCGGCGCGGCGACGCAGACTCCGAGCCCGACTGCGCGCACCATCTCCCACGCTGGAGTACTCACGACCGGGGTGTTCGCGGTGATCGACATTGCAGAGTCAGCTGCGAGCCACGGCAGCCCGGCGGCCCTGGTCGACGGGATCTTGTACGCGCAGACGGCGGCACTGACTTGGGCCAATACTAACTTGATCAAGATCGCCACGCGCCGACCGCGGCCAAGCGCGTATCGGGAACGCGACGAGCGGGTCGCCGCCGGGCAGGATCCGTCCGTGACGGAAACCGACACGGCGCTCTCTTTCGTCTCCGGGCACGCAGCCATGGCAGCCGCGCTGTCCTCGACCGCGACGTACTTGGCGTTTGCGCGTTCGGACTCACCGCTGCGCGGCTATCTCACGCTTGCAGGCGGCGTCTTGGTGACGAGCGCGGTGAGTTGGGGGCGCGTGCGTGGCGGCAAACACTTTCCAACGGACGTCATCGCCGGGGCCTTGGCGGGCGTTGGCATTGGCGTGCTTGTGCCGCATTTGCATCGCGAAGACACCAAGCGTCCCCCGGTCTGGGTCGGGATGGGCCCCGCCGGCGACGCAGGCGTGGGGCTGTCGGTCAACGGTGTGTTTTGAGTGCCATTTCTGAGCGACTGCGGGCGCTGCGCCGGCACCGGGGATCGCCGCTATTCACGAGACATGCGTGCAAGCAGCGTTAAGCTTGCGGAGATGAGCCTTCAGCCACGATTGCTGGTCGCGTGCCAGGTGCTGTACCTCGCCGACTGCGCGGCGGACACGCCCCAGCCCCAGACGGCGGATCGGCCTGGCGTGCACATCGCTGCTGCAGAAAGCTCACCAAGCAGCGCGGCCCCACTGCAACCGCGACCGAACACCTGGGCGCAGCCCAAACGGGTGCCCGGGTTGCCCAACCTACACCGCGTGAGCGACACACTGTTGCGCAGCGCCCAGCCGTCTGCGGAGGGCATGGCTCAGTTGCCCGGCCTGGGTGTGCGGACGGTAGTCAACTTGCGTTCGTTGCACTCGGACCGGGATGAGCTTGGGGATCTGGCGCTGCGCTACGAACACATCCACATGAAAGCCTGGCACCCCGAGGACGAGGATGTCGTGCGTTTCCTGCGCATCGTCACAGATCCCGCGAGTGGGCCCGTGCTTCTGCACTGCCAGCACGGACACGCCGAGCAGCATACGTGTTGGGACAGCACGCACCCGCCGACGTGGACTTTCTTCCGGTGGAACTTGACGGCGCGGAGAACTATTTCGTGATGAACGTACTCACCAGACTCGATTGCATTAGCGAAGAGCTCTCTGAATTCTTGAAATGGGAAGCGAAGGACGGGCGCCCAGAGAAGCTTGGTGAGTTCCGCATGGTTACGCGACTGCGCATCGATCCGCGGAACATTCCGGCGACTTTGCACGTCTTTAGACTTTGCAGATGGCAAGTACCGATTGTCGTCTCCGAGCGGATTCGCGACAGTTTCATCAGGGCTGGCCTTGTGGGAGCAAGCTTTTGTCCGGTTTGAGCCCTCGAGACTCGCAAGGCGTGGCACGACGAACACCCGCCACAGCCACGCATCTGGTGAGCGCCGGGAACACTTGGACCGTCGAACTAGCGCATCGCGCAACGAACCCAACGGCGATGCCGAAGAAGATCGGCGCCTGCCCCGCGAGATGAGCTGCCCGGCGCTCGGCGCCCGGCGCGTGGACTCAGTGCCGCACGCGCGTCCCCCAGCGCCGAGCTTCCCCCGGCGACGACCCAGACCTCGGCCCGCGGCGCCCGGCGCGGCCACGGGGGTCGAGCGGCTTCGGCGGCTACCGGTCCGACCCGCGCATCTTCGCGAGGTGCTCCGCGCCGAAGTCCGCTTCGGCGGCCAGCGCGTTGTGCGCTCGGCAGCGCAGGGACAGATTCGCGATCGTCGAGGGGCCCCCCTTTGCGAACGCGGTCTCGTGATGCAGCTCGAGGCCGCTCCGTTCGCGGCAGCGCTGACCGCGGGCGTCGACGAATGCGCAGCGGTGTGCGTCGCGCTGCCACACCGCGCGTCGTACCTGAGCCGATACGTAGCGACTCCGGGGCGCCGAGGCAGCGCGGGGGCGTGGACGCTGCGCCGAAGATGCATCGGACACGCGCCGGCGCGGATCCTCCGTGGCTACGCCCCGCGCTGTAGCGCGCGGATCGTCGTCGACGCGCGTGGTGTCCGTGGCACAATCGTCCACTGCAGTCGCCAGCTCGCACTCGGGCACGCGCCGGCGCGGATCCTCCGTGGCTGCACCCCGCGCTGTAGCGTGCGGATCGTCGTCGGCGCGCGGGGCGGCCGTCGCACAGTCGTCCACTGCGATCGCCGGGGCGCACTCGGGCACGCGCCGGCGCGGAGCCTCCGTGGCTACGCCCCGCTCTGTAGCGTGCGGGCGCGGAGGATCCGTGGCGGCCTCGTGCGCTCGGGTCTCCGTTGGCTCGCTCGGACGTCGACCGACCCTGGATTGCCCGGCGCCGTCGGTCTCCGCGCATTTGCGACGCTTGAGCTCACGCACCAGAAGGCGCATGGCGCGGAGGTGGACGGCTTCGATGGAACGACCGTTGGTCGCGCGGCCAAGAAGATCGCGCGCTTCTTCCAGTAGCTGCACGTACTCGTCTCCTGCCGTGAACTGCACGCCGTAGCGCTGCGGCTCGGTGAGCAGGCTGGTCGCGGCGCGCGTGTCGTCGTCGGCGCCCTCGCCTTGCCCGGCGCGCGGGGCTTGCGTCACGGGTTCGTCTGCGGGCAGCCACTCCCTGGGACGCTCACCCGCGCGGAGATGCCGCACGGGCGCCAGAGCTTGCGTGGTTTCGGACCAGGTTGGTTCGTGCGCGGCGCCTCGTGCGGAGGCGCCCGCGGAGCCCAGGGGCTGCACGCGCTCCGGCAAGTCTGGCAGCGGATCGAGGCGGCGAACCAGCTTCAGGATTTCGCGCTTGGATCGATGTTTTGCCAGCGACAGCACCGCTTCGAGGTTGTCCACGGTCAGGTGCGGCCCTAGCAACAGCAACCCCGTCAAGTGCAGCTCACCTGCAGCGACACGCTCGAGCAGGACTGGAAATCGACGTACGAGCTTGGCAGCGGTGGCGCGCCGCTGCGCCATGTCCTCGCTCATGCGCAGCTCGTAGACACAATACGTATACAGGCTTGAGCAAGCACGCTCCCGGTGCAAACCGCGCGCCTCTACCTCCGCCAGGTGCGCCAACAGCGCCGCCCGGACCAAGTTGGAGCGTCCGACCATCGATTGCGTGCTGGTTAAGAGCTCCCCGTCCGAGAGGTGCTCGAGGCGGAAGCCCTGCGCGAGATCGATCGCGCTTTCGCCCTCGGGGAGCGCGATGTCTCGCTGCGCGACGCCGGTAGCTGCTGTCATGACCCCATCACTGAATTGCGTGCTCATCGCACCACGTTACACCCTGATTTTTGTCCACTCTGGTTCGGCGTTGGTTGCGAGATCGCGCCTACGATCGCTTTCGTTTTCGTCGTTCTCGCGAAAGCGCCGTAGCGGCTCGATGCGCCGTGGCGCGGGGCCGTCGTGAAGCGAGCGGCGCCTTCGCGCGTCGGTGATGCAAAATCACTGTCCAGCAAAATCGACCGCGACATGCTCTTTTTCCTGCGTGCCAACGATGCACGGCAAGCTGCACGAACAGACGCCCGATTGGTGCCACGCACCCGGCGCATGGACTCAGTGCCGCACGCGCGTCCCCGACGCGGAGCTTTCGCGGCAACACACTCGCGGCAGGCGCCCGCGCGCTCACCGCATCCTGCCCTAACCGCGATGATTCGCCCTAGCCGCGATGATTCGACTGGCTCACGATCGCGAACACGATGAACGTGGCGACGAGGCCCAGCAGGACCACGAGCACACCGATGAACACGCGGCGCTTGCGGCGCTCGCCATCGATGAACGGCATGTCGTCGAGATCCGCCAGGTCGACCACGATGTCGCGGGGCGGCTGGTAGGCAAGCGGCGCGGGCTGAGTCGCAACGGGCGCCGCGGGTGCTGCGACCGATGGCGCAACCGCAACGCCTGGTTGCGGGAGTGGCGCAGCCGCCGCCGCAACTTGTGGCGCACCCGCTGCCGCAACTTGTGGCGCACCCGCTGCCGCAA